>NZ_JBGCCK010000028.1:0-92958 GCF_041262525.1 Streptacidiphilus sp. MAP12-20 | reverse complement strand
AGGACACGGCACCCCTGACGGCCGAAAGGAAGCGACAGGAGGATTCTGCCCAACTCCACCAATCAGAAAGACACTTAGCCGCGACAATCTACTAGCCAGGACCTTACGAAACATCCTTCCGCAACGACGCGATGAGGGCGTCACGGTCCCCGCGTGCCGTGTACGTACGGATCGGGTCGATGTAGTCGCGTGACTCGATGATCCGACCGTCCCGGATACGCATGACGAAGACGCAGGGCACCTTGGTCTTGGACTCGTCCGGCAACCTGAACTCATAGGCGAACTCGGCGACGATCACTTCAGGATCGGCGGTCTCGTGAACGACGACATCGACGACCCGCCTCTTCGGCAGGGACTCCCGAGCGTCCGGCGGCACGGTGAAGTGCTCCCGGAGCGCACGCCGACTCGTCAACGGCTCGGACTCCGGCGTCGCCATCGGATGCCGGACATCGGTGACCTCGCCATACAGGTCAGGCAACTCGTCGAAGTTCCCGTCGGCGACCCCATGCACAAGCCGGAGAAACACCTCGCGCGGACTCAGACTCACAAGACCTCCCAATGAACACGCACAGGCGGCTAGTGATCACTCTCCCACGACCGGCCAACTCCCGTGTTGGGCAGCCCGTCAGAAGGCAATGGCAGACAGGTCAGCAGCCAATTCGACGGCCTGGTACCCGTAGGTGTCAGCCGAGTCGACGCGCAGCCTGTCCGGTCTTGGCAGTGGGCAAGCACGAGTAGGGATACTCAATTCGAAGCACAGAAAGGCACAGCCGGAGGGCAGCGGAACGGCTACCTGGCGGCACCGAACAGCGCGAGCGTCTCCGCGAGTTGGGAGTGCTGAGGCTGGGGCAGGGCGTCCAGGGTGAACCAGTCGAGCGCGTCGAACTTGTGGGGCTCGCCGATCGCAACCTGCGCCGGGTCGACCTCGACGGCGAAGAGCACCGCGACCCAGTGCGAGACCGGTTCGCCGCGCAGGATGTTGCGGACGCCCAGGGTCTCGATCGCGAGCGCGTCCGCCACATACTCCTCGCGGACCTCGCGCCGCACCGCCGACTCGAAGGACTCGCCGTGCTCCAGGGCCCCGGCGCCGGTATCCCAGGCACCCGGCTCGTCCCGCGCGCCCGCGCTGCGCCGGGCCAGCAGGACGCGGCCGTTGCCGTCGTGGCACACGAAGACGCAGGACACCGTGGGCGCGGTGAGCGCCCGCTCGGCCGGGCGTTCAGGGGTGGTGCTGCTCATGCGGTCGCGCCTCCCGTGGCGGATGCTCAGAAGTGGTCGAGGAGTTCACGGAAGGCGCGAAGGTGCAGCACCGCGCCGTCGCTCGGGTCGAGTTCGGTGTGCTCGAGCACCCAGGTGTGGTCGTTGGGGATGAAGACGGCGTTCATCCCCACCTGCCGCGCCGGCAAGATGTCCGACTTCGGCGAGTTGCCGATCATCCAGCTGGTCTCGGGCGCGAGTTCGTGCTCCGCCAGGAAGCGGCGGTATGTCTCGCTGTCCTTCTCCTCGACGATGGAGACGGCCTTGAAGTGGTGCGCCAACCGCGACGCGTCGATCTTGCGTCGCTGCTCCTCCGGGTTGCCCTTCGTCAGCATCAGCAGCGTGTGGCGGCCGGCGAGCGCCGCCAACGTCTCGGCGACGTCGGGGATCAGCTCCACCCGGTGGTCGATCAGGGCGGCGGCCAACTCCTCGATCTCGGCCAGCTCCTGGCCGGTCGCCGGCCTGCCGCGCAGCTTCTCGACGCAGTCGCCGAGACTGCGCACCAGCATCCGGCTGCCGTACCCGTGCGTGATCGCGTTGGCCGCCTGGACCTCGTTGAGGACGGCGCGCAGTTGGAGCCGGTCGAGCGTGGGGTGTTGGACCCAGGTCAGGTAGTTTTCGATGACTCGCTCGAACAGCACGTTGTTCTCCCACAACGTGTCGTCCGCGTCGAAAACGAGCACCTGACCGTCGCGCCTCATCGAGCCTCCAAGATCTTCCCGCCGCCCACGCGAGACTATCCGGGGGCCCGCCGACCTGCTCGGAATTTCGGGCCCGGTCGGTCCACAGCACGACCGGGTCAACCTAGGTCAGACCATCAGCGGCACCGGGTGGATCTCGTCCGCAAGGTGGCCGGCCCGCTCGTGGATCCGCTGGACCGCCTCCCTCGAGGGAGCCTCCGACAGACAGTAGACCGTGCCGGACTCCGGGTCCGCCCAGGCCTGCTTGAAGTGGACGTGCTCCTCGTCCTCGATGGCGAGGTCGGCCTGGTGCGCGGCGGCGAGCTGCTCGGCCGTGATCCCGGTCATCCCGCGGTGGACATCCATGAAGGTCGTCATGGTCCCTGGCACCTCCCTCGGCTCGGCCCGAGGCGGCCTCGGGCCTTCCTGTGGTACCAGCATGCGCCGCACGCCCCCGGCAGGCGACCGGGCGACCGGGCGTAGGCCGGGGCCGCCGTCCCCTCGACGGCGGCCCCGGCCTACGCGGTCGCTCTCAGGTCAGCCCAGCGTCCACTGCTGGAGCGCGGAACCGGTGTTCGCCTGCTGGGTGACCAGCGAGCCGTCAGCCGTGGAGGCGGTGGTGAGCAGCAGGCCGCTCTTCGCCGAGGTCACGGTCCAGGAGCCGTTCGCCAGCTTCGTCAGCTTCCAGTGCTGGTTGCTGCCGCCGGTGCAGGTCCACTGGATCACCTGGGCGCCGGCGGAGGTCGAGCCGCCGCTGACGTCGGCGCAGAGCCCGGACTCGGCGTTGACCAGCTGGTAGGAGCCGTCGGACTGCTGGGTGAACTGCCAGCTCTGGTTGGCGCCGCCGTTCGCGGCCCAGGTGATCAGCTGCGTCCCCGCGCTCTTGCTGTGGTTCGGGTCGTCCAGCGCCTTGCCGCCGGTGACCAGGGTGTGCGGGCCGTTGAGGCTGGTGCCCTGGCCCACCGTCCAGCTGAAGCTCGTCGTACCGGAGGCCGTCCCCGAGGTCACCGTGACCGTCGCGGAACCGCTGCCCGCGGTGGTGGGCGGGCCGGAGATCAGCCCGGTGCCCGCGTCGATCGTGACGCCGGCCGGCAGGCCGGTCGCCGCGTAGGAGAGCGGCTGGCCAGAGCTGGAGCTCGCGCTGACCTGGAGCGAGACGGACGTACCCGCGGTCCAGCTCTGCGCGCCGATCGGGCTGACCGTGACCGTGCCGGAGGTCGAGCCGACCGCCGTCATGGTGAGCGTCTGCTCGGCGGCGGTCCGCCCCGCGCCGACCGAGCTGCCGGTCGTGTCGGTCCAGTAGCGGGCGGGCGTCGTCTCGCTGAGCCGGCCGGTGCTGCCGCTGAGGCCGACGACCAGCCCGCTGTAGCGGTTGACCAGCCGGTACGCGCCGCCGCTGGGGACGACGAACCACTGCTGCCCGACGCTGGGCCCGTTCGCGCCCGCCGCCGTGACGGTCGGGGCGGCGCCCCAGGCCCGGCCCGCGGTCACGCTGGAATCGACCCCGAGCAGCTGCCCGCTGCCGGCGTTGACGACCTGGTACGAGCCGTCGCCGTTGCCGACGAAGCTCCAGGCCTCGCTTGCGGCGCCGGTCGGCGAGGCCAGCGAGGTGGTCGCGGAGCCGGTGGCGGACTGTGCGAGGACCCGGCCGTCGCCGCTGGCGATGCGGTAGGTCTTGCTCGGGTCGAAGACGGGCGCGGCCGGGGAGCTGGAGTCCACCGTCTCGTCGGCGTACTCGCCGTCCGAGCTGTGACAGGCGATCGAGCAGTAGGAGCGGAAGCTCTTGCCGATGATCGTGGAGTTGGTCCGGTTCGCGCTGTCGACGAACCAGCGGTACCAGGAGCCGGAGGTGTAGCTGCCGGAGTCCCCCGCCAGGTACCACTTCTGCGTGGAGAGGTCGTCGGTGACGTAGTAACGCTGCGGCGCGGTGCCGGAGACGACCTCGGGCTCGCCGATGTAGAGGCCGAGGTAGGCGTCGTAGGCGATGTTCATGATGAAGAGGTCCGACTTCGCGGGCAGCAGCCCCGCCGTGACCTGCTGGTCCACGGTGCCGGTGTTGGCCGGGTTGTAGTCGCCGGAGACGGGGGTGTACCCGTTCGGGGCCGTGGAGGTGGCCGGGACCATGTTGCTCTCCAGGCCGCCGACGCCGGGCTGGGTCCAGGCGCCATTGTACCACTTCTGCCAGGTACCGGTGGCCATCTTGCCGGAGATCGGCGCACGGGCGACGTGGGCCAGGCCGCCCGTGCTGCCGCCGACACCGCCCTTGGGGACGATCCGGGAGCCGTAGTAGACGTAGAAGTAGCCCGACGCCGAGTCCACGAAGAGGCGCTGGTCGCCGTCCCCGTAGTCGTAGGTCTGGTTCGGGAAGGCAGCGGTGTCGCCCCGCTTGGTGCTGTAGGGCGAGGTGAGCGCGTGGCCCTTGATGGACCAGGTGTGGCCCTGGTCCTTGGAGACGGCGTAGTCGATGGCGTCGTAGTGCAGGCCGTCGCCGAAGGGCTGCGGGGTGAACTCGTTGTGGACCAGGCCGTACCAGTCCCCGGTGTCCGGGTCGACCCAGGTGCCCACCAGGTCGCAGTAGTTGGGCTGCGAGTAGCCGGAGCCGGACGGCGCGGAGGTCGCACTCAGGCCGGTCGGGCTGTTGTTGCAGCGCCAGGTGGTGTCGCCGTTCTTGTCGTTCTTGTTGGCCGAGTTGACCGCGTTGTTCAGCGTCGCGTCGGCGGTGGCGTTGTCGAAGGTGGTGCCGGTGTAGAACTGCCACTGCCGCGAGTCGGTCGCGCCGTAGAGCGAGTGCGACTGCTGGAAGTAGAACGTGCCGTCCTTGTCGACGTATGCGCCGGCCGGGGTGTCGTCCGGATACGCGTACGACCCGGTCGTCCCGATCGTGACGGTGTACGTGGCCGAGCCCGGGGTCGCCGCGGCGGACGCGTGCGCGGTGGACACGGTCGACGCGTGCGCGGTGGACGCCGCAGCCGTGCCGCCGCCGCCCAGGGCGAGTGTCAGCGCAGTTGCCGCGCCGACGAGTGTTCGAGGAGCTGACACAGTGACTCCCTCTCTGCCGGGGACGCCCCTGCGACGCCGCGCCGGCTGCGGCTCGGACAGTAGGACCAATTGGACCGGTAAAACAAGAGTGCCGACCAACACTTCCGCTGTTTCGTGGGCACTTCTTGACACCTTGAAGCAGGTGAGCCTAGGTTTCAGGGACATTCGCTTGATCGGTAAAACCAGTTGATCGGTAAGACCAGGGAGACCGGGAGCCTGAACAGCCATGGCGACGATGCAGGACGTGGCCGAGCGGGCCGGGGTCACCAAGCAGACCGTCTCCAACGTCATCAGCGGCCGGGTCAGGGTCCGCCCGACCACCGCGGCCCGCGTCCGCGAGGCGATCGACGAGCTCGGCTACACGCCGAACCTGGTCGCGCGCTCCCTGGCGACCGGCACCACCAAGACCGTCGGCCTCTTCGTGCCCACCGTGGCCAGCTCCTTCTACTCGGAGGTCGTCGAGGAGGTCGAGGACGTCCTCGAACGCAACGGCTACCACCTGCTGCTCTGCACCACCCGCCTCGACGGCGAGCGTGCTCGCCGACAGCTGGCCGGCCTCTCCAGCCGCAACGTCGACGCGCTGCTGATCGCCGGTGACCGGGATCTGATCGACCATCTCCCGCTGCTCGCCGACGCGCGCTTCCCCGTGGTCCTGTGCGCGTGGGAGACGGAGGCGCCCGACCGCTTCCCCGTGGTCACCATCGACTACGAGCTGGCCGGCTACCTCGCGGGACGCCACCTGCGCGCCCTCGGCCACGAACGCGTCGCCGTGCTGGCCAGCCCCGCGCACACGGTCCGGGTCGAGGGCTTCCGGCGCGCGTTCGCGGCCGACGGCTTGGCCGTCCCCGACAGGGCGGTGCACCTGGCCCCCGAGCCGACCCCGGCGGGCGGCTTCGCCGCCGCCTGCGCGGCGCTGAGCGCCGCCCCCTCCCCCACGGCGCTCTTCGCCACCCATGACGTGCTCGCGCTCGGCGCGCTCGAGGCGGCCCGGGTCCTCGGCCGCTCGGTTCCGGCCGACCTCTCCGTCGTCGGCCACGACGACAACCCCGAGGTCAGGGTCACCCACCCGGCGCTGACCACGGTGGCGATCCCCAAGCGGGAGATGGCCAGGCAGGCGATCGAACTGCTGCTGCGCGCCCTCGCCGAGTCCCAGAGCCCCACCAACGCGCTGCAGTTGCTGCGCCCCGAGCTGATCGTGCGCGAGAGCAGCGGGCCCGCTCCCCGGACGTCGGGCTGAGCGCCGCGCGACTGCTGGGCTCCGGGCGACGTCAAGGCTCCACCGGCCGGGTCCTCGGTCTGCACGTCGACGGCCCGCGGATCGAGGTCGGCATCCTTGCGGCGGACGGCGCCTGGCTGTACCGCGCGACCCTGCCGACCGAGGCCGAGCACGGGGTGGCCGCGGTGGTGGACGCCGTTCTGGCCGGTGCGACGGACCTGACCCGCCGCTTCGCCCCGGACGCGGCCGGGGTGGTCGTGCCCGGACTCGTGGACGAGGCGTCGGGCCTGGCCCTCTTCTCGGCCAACCTGCGCTGGCGGGACATCCCGTTTCCGCACTGGCTGGCGGAGGAGCTGGGCATCCCCGTCGTCCTCGGGCACGACGTCCGGGCCGCCGCCCTCGCCGAGGCGCGGTTCGGCGCGGGGCGGGGCTGCCGGTCGTTCCTCTACGTCTCCCTCGGCGACGGCGTCGCGGCGGCGACGGTGCTGGACGGCCGCGTGCTGGCGGGCGGCCACGGGCGGGCGGGCGAGATCGGGCACGTGGTCGTCCGACCGGACGGCCCGCTGTGCGGCTGTGGCCTGCGGGGATGCGTCGAGAGCCTGGCGGGCGCGCCGGCGCTGGTCCGGCAGTACCGGGAGGCCGGAGGGCCGCCCGGGCTCACGGCGCCGGAGATCCTCCGGCGGCCGGGCTCGGACAGTGCCGCCGAGGCCGCTCGGGCCGCCGCCGTCGACGCCTTGGCGGCCGGTCTGGGCCCGGTCATCGCCCTGCTCGACCCGCGTCGCCTCGTCCTCGGCGGCCCACTGCTCCAGGGTGTCGACGTCGGCCACCTCGACCGGCTCCACGACGCACTCGCCCGCCGCCTCGGCGTCCCCACCCTGCCCGACCTGCAGCCCGCTCAGCTGGGCGCCACCGCGGCCTGCCTCGGCGCGGCGCTGCTGGCCCGAAGGGAGACGGGTCAGGTGTGCAGGATGCCGTTCCTGCCGTCGTGAGCGTCGGCGGTCTCGTCGTCGAACCAGTAGTCGCCATGGGCGAGATACCTGAAGCTCAGCCGCTCGCCGGCCGGAAGCGCGACCCGGACCGCGCGGTAGCCGTCGGTCCGCGCCAGCAGCGGGTGCGCGCCCGGCTGCCAGTTGTTGAAGTCGCCGACGACGCTCACCTCACCCGCCGGGTGGTCGGGCGGCAGCACGAAGGTGATCTGGGTCCGGTTGTTGTCGTCGGTCTGGGTGCGCTCCAGCATGGCTTCTCCCTCGGGTGACGGGTGACCGGTCTGCTGCGATCGATACCGCTCCACGAAGACGTCGGCACGCGGGCGCTTCGGGTCAATCGCCTGTTCGGCTGACGTGGCCGGTCGGTCTGAGCTTCCGGTTTGCGCGGCAGGCCGTGGGGCAGGGGCAGGAGGGAGGGGTGAGCGGGAGGAGGTCCCGATGTCCAGCACTGCCCGGCCCATGCCGCCGGCCTCGGGCGAGGAACCCGACGCCGAACGGGACGGCACCTCACAGCAGAATCTCCACGCCCAGGACCATCCGCGAGCCGAGGGCGAGCCCGACGAGCCGCCGACCGCCGAAGCGGCCGACGACGAGATCGACCCGCTGTGGAGCTACCGGCCCGACGCCTGGCACCACCAGGACGCCGACCTGATCGGCTACCGCGTTGAGGCCACCGACGGACGGGTCGGCTCAGTCGCCTCGGCCGTCGAGACGGAGGGCGCGGCGCGCCTCGACGTGAAGACCGGCCCGTGGATCTTCGGCCGGGAGGTGACGGTGCCGGCGGGCACGGTCAAAGCGATCGACCGCGTCCACCGGGTCGTCCGCCTGGCCCAGCCGCGCGCGGTGGTCCGCGCCACGCCGGCCTACGACGCGGCCGTGCACGGCACCTTCGACGCCTACCGCAGGAGCGTGACCACGTACTACGCCTTCGTGGCCAGCCACCACCTGGCCGCCTGACGCCGTCCGGCGGGTCAGCGCGGGTCGGTGCCGGTCAGTGCGGGTCAGTGCGGGTCAGTGCGGCAGCAGCCGGTTCCAGCCGCCCGCCGGGGTGAGCAGGTAGCGCAGCCGTCCGGCCGCGCTCAGCTCCGGCGGCCGGAAGTGGTCCGCCGGTGGCTCGACGCCCGGGTGCGGCTGCGGCCGTGTCGGCGCGGTCAGCCGCAGGGCCCGCGCCTGCGCGCCGAGCCGGTCCAACTCGCCCTGCCCGAGTGACTCGCGCAGCATCGGGAAGAGCCGCGCCTCCTCCCAGTGCATGTGGCCGGACACGTGCTCGTGCAGCACGGCCACAAGCCGGTCGAACCCGGGCGCGTGCGCGTCCAGCGGGGCGATCCTGCGCAGCAGTACCTCCGCCTCCGCGTGGGTGTCGAGACCCTGTCGCGCCGGCTCCGCGCCGTCCTCGGTCCGCTCCCTGATGTTCGGGTAGAGGTACGTCTCCTCGATCGCGGCATGGGCCACGAGCAGGGCGGTGATGCGGTCCATCAGCTCCTTGCGCTCGGGGTCACCGATGGGGATCCCGATAAAGGCACTGAACATGCGCGCCGCGTCCTCGTGGTCGGCGGCCAGCAGGTCGAGCAGGTCACCCTCGGCGCGGTCGCGCGCGATATTGGTCTCGATCATCAGAAGCTCCTCGCTCCACGAAGCCCCCTCTGTCCCGCCTTGTGCCCCGTCCGGGCCCGATCACACCTGTTCCGCCGCGACGAGCTCGGCTCGCAGCACCGAGTAGATGACCATGTCGCGCCAGATGCCGCCCCGGAAGCAGGCGCCGCGCAGCACACCCTCGCGTGTGAAACCCGCCCGCTCAAGCGCGTGCTGCTCGGCGACGTTTGCGATCTCTGTGCTGGCCTCGACGCGATTTGCCTTCGTGTGAGCGAAGAGATATTCGGCGAGAAGGCGCTGGGCACGCTGTCCGTAGCCCTTGCCCCGCTCGGCGGCCAGCAGCGAGATGCCGATGTTCCAGCACGGGGAGCCCGGGCCCTGCATCACCTCGTGCCACTGCACCTCCCCGATGAACCGGTCGTCTTCACCGACGACGGCGAGACGCCCGCCTTGGCTGGAGAGGAAACCCTGCTCCGCCCACTGCCGACGGAGCTGCCCAGGGTTGCGATAGCCGAAGAAGCCGAGCTCCCCAGCTTCCGCAGGGTCCTCGTAAAGGCGCTCGAAGAGATCAAGATCCTTCTGGGCGACGGGGCGCAGGTGAACGTGATCAGCCATGACGTTCAGGCTAGCCCGGCCTGGCTGCCTCCACTGCGCCCGGCCCTCGGCGCCGATAGCATCGCAGGAGTCGACTCCTGTACCTGCGCGTGGCGCTGGAGGTTCAGTGGAGGATTCCGCAGCACTGGTCGCGTTCGTCGCCGTCACCGACCTCGACCGCGCCCAGCGCTTCTACGGCGAAGTGATCGGCCTGACTCTGCACGACGAGCGGCCTTACGCGCTGGTCGCCGCCGCAGGTGGGGCCACGCTGCGGATCACCGCCGTGGAGGCGGTGGCCGCAGCGCCGTACACCGTCCTCGGCTGGACCGTCCCGGATCTGAACGCGGCCGTCGACGACCTCGCGTCGCGCGGCGTCGGCTTCCATCGCTACGAGGGGATGGGCCAGGACGAACGCGGCGTGTGGACCGCTCCCAGCGGCGCGCGGGTGGCCTGGTTCAACGATCCTGACGGCAACACCCTGTCCATGACGCAGCTGCCCTGACATGAGGGGCGCTCAGCATGTCCGGGATCCGCTGCGACGGTCGATCGGAGACAAACCGTCGGCACTCTTGTTGCCACCGTGAGCCCTTGACGATCCATCACCTCTGCTGGACACTCGCGTGCCGTGATCGCCATCCAAGGCGTGAAGCCCGACACGGAGATATACGGCGCCCGCCTCGGTGCTGACAGAATCGACGCATGACGGACGACATTCGAGATATTTTCGAACAGGCTGGCTGTGAGGGCGCATTATGCGTCCAGCCGCTGGAAGGCGATGCCGAGTTCGGCCTGCATGCCGATGAGCCTGTGGTCCCAGCCTCGGTGGTCAAGGTGCAGATCGCCCTGGAGGCAGAAGCCTCGTTCGCCGAAGGCCAGTTGGACCCGTGCGAGCGGGTGACGCTGAGTGTCGCCGACCGAACGCCCGGCCCGGTCGGGATCTCGCTCTTCCTCGATGATGCCGTGCTCTCATGGCGGGACATGGTCGTCCTGATGCTCACCATCAGCGACAACCACACCACCGACGCGCTGCTGCGGCGAGTCGGCGTTGACGCGCTCAACGCGACAGCGACGCGGCTCGGGCTGACCGGCACTGTGATCGAGTCCGACCTTCAGACCATGCTCGACTCCATCGGCCAGGACATCGGCTGTGCAAGCTGGAATGACTCGCTGGCCTGGGCAGCCGGCGCATCGGCAGACGAAATGGCGCAGGCCGACGAGAGACTCCTCGCCTCCCGCGCCTTGGACCCGTCGCGGGGGACCCGAACCACCCCTCGCGACATGGTCGACCTACTGCGGCTGATCTGGACGGACCAAGCGGGCCCAGCCGCCGCGTGCGAACGTGTGCGCGCCGTGATGGCCAGGCAGTTGACCCGGCACCGGATCGCGAGCGGGTTCCGGCTGCCAGTACGGGTCGCGGCCAAGAGCGGCAGCCTGGTCGGCGTGATCCGGAACGAGATCGGCGTGATCTCCTATCCCGACGGCCGCCAATATGCCGCCGCTGTTTTCACTCGATCCCGGCCTGGCTCGGACGACGCCGCGATCAGCCGCGCCATCGGCGCCGTCACCGCGCGGGCCGTTACCGCACTACAGGACACGGGGGCCTGAAGTCCTCGCCCTGCCCAAGCGCGTGCTGTCATCTCCCCTGCTCGGCGGGTCGGTTCGGACGCAGGGTCCAGGTGATGGTCATCTCGCCGGTGATCTCGCCGTCGGCGCGACGGATCGTCACCTCGACCGGGAACACCGGACGTATCCCCGCGTCGAGCTCGGCGACGACCTCGCTCGCGGGGCGGCCCAGCTCGGCGGTCGCGGTGACCTCGCCCATGGCCAGCTTCTTGTAGGCGATGCTGGCGTCCACGGCCAGGGGCACCGCGCGGGAGAGCTGGTCGCTGAAGGCGGCGAGGACGATCGCGCCGCTCGCGGACTCGGCCAGGGTGAACATGGCGCCCGCGTGAGGGCCGCCGACGTGATTGTGGAAGTCGGGCTGGTCCGGCAGGCGGAGCACGGCGCGGGTGGCCGTGCACTCGTCGAAGGTCAGGTTCAGGGTCCGGACCATGGGAACGGTGGCCGGGAGCAGTTCCGCGATGGACGGCATGGCTTGAGTCATGGCGGCGATATTACCCGCCAGTAGCTTCCGTGCCAAAGTGCCTCCATTCGGCAGGGCCCTCACGCCGAGCCGGCTGTTCCCTCCGGCTCTGCCGCTGCGGCTTCGGCCTGCGCGGCGAGGGCAGCCTCGCGGCGGCCGACGACGGCGGCCGCTGCGGCCGCACTGCCGGCGAAGGCGAGGAGGACCATGGTCGAGCGGTCCAGCCTGTGCCGCGTCAGGTGGTCGAGGGAGTAGCGGCCGGGGCCGGAGATGCCGAGGCCGGCGGCGACGAAGCCGAGGAAGGCCGGGTACTCGTAGCCGCCCGCGGTGTTGAAGAAACCGGCCGGACGGTGCACCGCGACCGCGCCGGCCATCGCGCCGGCCGCCGCCGCGCCCGCCGCCGGAGTGGCGATGCCGAGGGCGAGCAGCAGGCCGCCGCCGGCCTCGCCGAGCCCTGCCGCGATCGCGCTCTGGTCGCCCGGATGGAAGCCCATGGCCTCCATCCCCTTCGCGGTGCCCTGGATGCCGCCGCCGCCGAACCAGCCGAAGAGCTTCTGTGCGCCATGCGCGAAGAGGACGCCGCCGGTGCCGAGGCGCAGCGCCAGCAGTCCGAGGTCCTTGCGGTGGAGGCAGGGCATGGCGGGGTCCTTCCGGGAGCCGAACAGCGGACAACTCCAGTGTTCGCGGAAGGAGGCCCCGGCTGCCGCTCCGGTTAGGCCGGGCGGGCGGCGTACTCGGCAGCGTCGGCGTCCGCGTCGCCACGCGCGGGCGCGGGCTCGGACGGGCGCAGGTCCTTGCCGAGGCAGATCGCCGACTCGTACTCGCGGTAGTAGCCGAACTTCACGATCGGCAGGTAGCCCTCGGCCTCGTACAGGGCCAGCGCCTCCGGCTGCTGGTCGCCCGTCTCGAGCACCATCCGGCGGCGGCCCGCCCGGCGGGCGTCCTCCTCCAGGAACCGCAGCATCCGCCGGGCCACGCCACGGCCGCGCGCCTGGGCGCGTGTGTACATCCGCTTGATCTCGGCGTCCCCGTCGGCCAGGCCGATCTCGCCGCCCTCCTGCGCGCGCCAGGCGGCCGTGCCGAGGGGGGTCCCGGCGGCGTCGTAGGCGACGGCGAAGATGCCGTTCGGCCGTTCGAACTCGGCCTCGTCGAGGACGGTGGCGTCGCCGTCCCCGTAGCGGCGGACGTACTCCTGCTGGACCTCGGCCATCAGCAGCTGCGCATCGGGGTGTCCGTACCCCACGATTCGTATCTCCACGAAGGGATCCTAACCAGCGCCACCGACACCCCGGCCAGCCGACCGTCAGCCGCCGAGCAGGTCCGTGCGCCCGAACATCTGCGCGGTCTGCCGCGCGGACGGCTGGCCGGCGTCCGGGTCCGCGCCGGCGGCCAGCAGTGCCGCGACGACGTCGGCCGCGCCCTTGAAGACCGCGCCCGCCAGCGGCGTCTGGCCCCGGTCGTTCGCGCGGTCGGCGTCGGCGCCGCGGTCCAGCAGGGCGCGGACCGCGTCCGGGTGGCCGTGGTACGCGGCCAGCATCAGCAGGGAGTCGCCCTTCTCGTTGGTCAGGTCGGCCGGGACGCCGGCGTCGACGTAGGCGGCCAGCCCGGCCGCATCCCCCGCGCGGGCCAGGTCGAAGACCTTGCCTGCCAGCTCCACGACCTCAGGGTCGATCTCGTCAGTCATCTGCACTCACCTTCTCGACAGCTTCGACGGCCTCGTCACTCGCGCCGACCTCCTCCGGACTCGGGAAGGGGTCGCCGAAGGTGAAAGCGTACGGGGTCGGTCCGTTCGTCCGGAGCGCGGTCAGCCGCTGCTCGGCCTCCCCGACGGTCGGCTCGTGCCCCGCCGGAACCCACCACAGGACGGTCACCGCCTCCTGCATCCGCTCGAACCACTCCCGGCGACGCTTCAGGAACGGCCGGTGATCCGTGCTGTAGACGAACTCGAAGAGCGCTGAGTGGTCCCGCCAGACGGACATGTTGACGATCAGCCACGGGTCGTCCATGAACCGCAGCGAGGTGGCGTCGTTGCCCTCCCCCTGAAGCCGCCAGACGTAGCCGTCGGCCGTCTCCGCCGCGGCGTTGACCGGGTCCAGCCCGGCGACGAAGTCGGCCATCACCGGGCTGTCGAGCGCGTCCTTCATTCGGGCGATGTTCACCTGGGCCAGATGCCAGTTCGTCATGTTCCCCCCGTCAGCGGTCATCCGCGCACCCTACCCGCTGCGGGGGACAACGCGGCGTCCGTCCGGGTGTCAGCCATCCGGGCGAACCACCCGCGCGCCGCCGCCCCACAGCGGGCCGCACGGGACACGATCGCCTGCGAGGGGGAACGCACCCGGCAAAACCACCCATTTGCTGCTATCCATTACTTATTACTTTTTGTCACGATAGTGAGACGTTGTGTGACGAGTGCCTGTCCCACCAGGCCTCCCAGACCGCTGTCCCTACTACGAGGAGCCCCTCGTGATCCTCTCCGTCTCCGGAGTCGTCCTGCTGGGAATCATCGTGTTCCTGTTCTTCCGCAAGGACGGCCTCAAGCTTTCACACGCTCTGGTGTGCGCCCTCTTCGGTTTCTATCTCGCGGGTACCGCGATCGCCCCCAGCATCAAGGCCGGCGGAGCCAGCCTGGCCAGCCTGCTCGGCGGCATCAAGTTCTGACGCGCCCGCACCTGCCCCGGAGCACCCGATGACCTTCACCGAGCACCTAGCCCGCGGCCGCGATTTCGCCCGCACCGCCGGCGACCACGCCGCCGACATGTTCGGCCCCCTGATCACGATCGGCCGCGGCCTGCGGGCCCATGCGGCGTGGGCGAAGAACTGGTGGGCCAACACCCCCAAGGACAAGCGCGGCCCGGCGCTCTTCCTGGTGGTCGCCGTGGTCGCCGCCGTCGCGCTGCTGCCTTACGGCCCCCTGCTGGCACTGCTCACGCTGATGGGCAGCGCCGCCTGGGCCGGCCGCGTCCGCGTCGTCCCGCCGCCACCCGCGCCGGACACCAGCAACCTCAAACTCGCCGCGATCTACACCGCGCTGACGCCCTATCTCGTCCACGAGTCGGACCCGAACCCGCTCTACGCGCACGGCGGCGACTTCAAAGAGGCGTTCAGCAGCTGGGAGTTCGACGAGGAGGGCCGGCTGATCTCGCTGGACCTGCGCTACCCCGCCTACTTCACCGACACCGAGCCCCAGTCCCGGGCCCGGATCGAGCAGGTGATCCACGGCAAGGTGGGCCGCAGTCGCGAGTACCGCTTCGTCTGGGACGAGGAGGTCAACCGCCTCCAGGTCGTGGCGCTGCCGCCGCTGCCCGGCGACATCGCCGCGCAGACCTTCGTCACCGCGGCGGGCGAGCTGGTGCTCGGCTTCACCGACACGACCAGCACCAACCGCATGATCCCGGTCCGTCAGGACGGCGGGCAGGCGCACCAGCCGCCGGTGCTCTGGCGCACCGGGCCGCGCTCCGCCGAGCCGCACCTGCTCGGGCTCGGCGCGCACGGCTTCGGCACCTCGACCCTGCTGCGCTCACTGGCGCTCCAGGCGCTGCAGCACGGCGACGTCGTCGTCATCGACGGCGCGGGCACCGGCGAACACGCCTGCCTGGTCGGACGTCCGGGCGTGCACACGGTCGAGACCAGCCTGCACGGCGCGCTCGCCGCGCTGGAATGGGCGGCGACCGAGACGCAGCGGCGGCTCGACGCGCACAACCAGGCCAAGCGCTCCGGCGTCATGCCGCCCGCGGACACGCTGCGCCCGCTCTGGCTGCTCCTGGACCACCCCTCCGAGCTGAGCGAACTCGCGCACGCGGAGGGCCGTCCGGACCCGCAGGAGCTCCTGGAGACCCCGCTGCGGCACGGCAGGACGGCGCACGTGACGGTCGTCGTGGTGGATCGGCTCGACGCGCTGGAGCGGATCCGGCCCAACCTGCGCAGCGGCTGCCGGGCTCGCGTGGTGCTCGGTCCGCTCAGCCCCGAGCTGGCCCTGGACGCGCTGGGCACGCCGCTGGACATCACCCCGTCCAGCCACACCCCGCCCGGCCGCGGCTACGCCCGCCTCGGCAACGCCGCCCCGGTCCGCCTCCAGGTCCCGGCCACCCCGGACCCCCTGGACGAGGACGCGCCGACCGACCAGCGCGACGCGGTCATCGCCCTGCTCCCCCACGCGGACACCCGCACCGAGAGCACGGCCGAGCTGTCGCTGAGCAAGGACCTCTCGTCCCTGGACGCCGCCGCCCGGAGCCTGCCGGATCTGTCGGACCTGTCGGACCTCTCGGAGCTCTCCCCGATCGAGGTGCCGCCCATCCCACCGGTCCCGCCGATGCCGACGGAGGCCCCGCGCTTCCTCTGAGCGGTGCCGCCGCTCGGCCCTGCTCTGCGCACCGGTTCTGACCAGCCGTCAACGATGCCCCCGACAGCCCTCCTTGGCCCGGGGGCATCGGCCTGCCCGCAGGTCACCAGGTCACCCTTTGGCCACCTTTTGGGCGTCGGCCCGAAAGCCGTGGTCCGGTTGGGCCTGGACGGCAGCCGCACCGTTCGCGCACCCCCTTGACGGCACCACCCGAACAGGTGCTCAATAGTGCGCCAATGGACTGCGTTCATACCATTGAGCGGTCCGCACCCAGAGAGACCAGAGGTGCGCATGTCGTCCCCAGAGTCATCCGCGCTCATCCCCGAGGCCGCACCCTCGGACGAACAACGCCTCCACGAGCTCGGCTACGCACAGGAGTTGGCCCGCAGCATGTCGGGCTTCTCCAATTTCGCCGTCTCCTTCACCATCATTTCGATCCTCTCCGGCTGCCTGACCCTCTACGGGACCGGCATGAACACCGGCGGACCCGTCGTCATCGTCTGGGGCTGGCCCTTCGTCGGACTCATGACGCTGCTGGTCGGCCTGGCGATGGCCGAGGTCTGCTCCAGCTACCCGACCGCCGGTGGTCTCTACTACTGGGCCGCCAAGCTCTCACCCGACAACGGCGCGGCCTGGTCCTGGTTCACCGGCTGGTTCAACTTCCTCGGGCAGGTCGCGGTGACCGCCGGCATCGACTTCGGCGCCGCGCAGTTCATCAACGCCCTTCTCGACCTCCAGGGTTGGTACAAGGCCACGCCCGGCCACACGATTCTCATCTTCGGCCTGGTGCTGGTGGTCCACGGCGCGCTGAACACCTTCGGCGTCAAGATCGTGGCCCTGCTCAGCAACGTCAGCGTCTGGTGGCACGTGGTGGGCGTCGTCGTGATCGTCGGAGCACTGGCGATCACGCCCAAGCACCACCAGTCGGCGAGCTTCGTCTTCACGCACTTCGTCAACAACACCGGCTGGAGCAGCGCCCTCTACGTCGCCGCGATCGGCCTGCTGATGGCGCAGTACACCTTCACCGGCTACGACGCCTCCGCCCACATGACCGAGGAGACCCGCGACGCGGCCCGCTCCGGTCCGCGCGGCATCGTGATGTCGATCGTGGTCTCGCTGATCGCGGGCTGGGTGCTGCTGATCGGCCTCACCTTCGCCATTCAGGACTACTCTGGCGAGGTCAACAGCGCGACCGGTGTCGCGCCCGCACAGATCTTCCTCGACGCCGTCGGCGCGACCGGCGGCAAGCTGCTGCTGCTCGTGGCGATCGGCGCACAGCTCTTCTGCGGCATGAGCTCGGTGACGGCCAACTCCCGCATGATCTACGCCTTCTCGCGTGACGGCGCGCTGCCAGGCTCCCGCCTGTGGCACCGGATCAACCCGCGCACCCGCACGCCCACCAACGGCGTCTGGCTGGCGGTGGCAGGCGCGTTCCTGCTCGGACTGCCGTATCTGTGGAACCTCACGGCCTACCAGGCGGTGACCTCGATCTCGGTCATCGGGCTCTACATCGCCTACGTCATCCCGACGTTCCTGCGTCTGCGCCTGGGCAAGGGCTTCCGGCCGGGCCCGTGGCAGCTGGGACGTTGGAGCCGCCCGATCGGCATCGCGGCGGTGGTCTGGGTCGCGTTCATCACCGTGCTGTTCATGCTGCCGACCGCCAACCCGGTGAACTGGGTGTCGTTCAACTACGCCCCGATCGCGGTGCTGATCGTGCTCGGCTTCGCGGGCGGCTGGTGGGCGCTGTCAGCCAGGAAGTGGTTCACCGGCCCACGCGTCCAAGGCACACCGGAGGAGCTGGCCGCCGTGGAGCGCGACCTCAGCGCCGGGTGAGACCGGCGGCGGGAGCGGGCACCAGCCGCCGCCGGTGAGTCGTCCAGGCGGGAACCGACTCACCGGCGGGGATCAGTAGCCATGCGGGGTGAGACCCGGCTCGCGAGCGGGTACGAACCGGCCGACAGGCATCGGGGCCTGCCCGCTCGCGCCAGGAAGGACCGCATGAGCAGCGACGAACCGGCCACGGACCTCCCCGTGGGACTGTCGCCCTCGGCCCGCCTCGCCCTCGGCGCGGCCGGCTACCACCGCCTCGCGGACCTCGACGGCGTCCCTGAGGCGGAACTCCGACAGTTGCCCGGCGTCGGCCCCAAAGCCCTGCGGCTGCTCAAACTCGCCCTGTCAGGGCGGGGCATGGGGCTGGCCGGCTGAGTTCGCAGCCGGCCTGACCGCTACTCCCCCTCGCGCTCCGGCGCTTCGGCGATGCGCTTGAGGGTCGCCAGGCGTCGGTCCCACTCGGACGCAAGCGCCGCCATCCAGCGCGCCGTAGCGTCAAGTGCCGCAGACCGCACCGCGTAGCGGACCTCGCGGCCGACGCGCGTACCGACGACCAGCCCGGCCGCGTCCAGGACGGCGAGGTGCTTCACCACGGCCTGGCGCGAGACGGGCAGGCGTTCGGCCAGGGTGGTGGCGGTGGCCTCGCCGTCCGCCGCGAGGAGGTCGAGCAGCTGCCGCCGGGTCGGGTCGGCGAGCGCGGCGAGGACGCTGTCGACCGCCGCGCGTGGTTCTTCCGTCACCCGTACGTCGCTTCGGCGCGCTTCTTGAACTCGGCGATCACCTGCTGCCAGCCGCCGGTGTTGTCCTGCACCGCCTTGCCGCGCAGCTCCTCCGAGCCGGCCAGCGCCGCGAATCCGCTCTCGACGACGCGGAGCCTGATCTGGTCGCCCTCCTGGGCGAGCGTGAACTCGATCAGGGTGCTGTTGCCCTCGCGCAGCTCCTCGCCGGGGAACGCGCTGGCCCAGCGGTAGGCAAGGTACGACTGCGGCTCGACCTTCTCCACCCGCACGGGGAAGGTGCCGTACTCGGGGTGCTTGCCGACTGTCGTCTCGCCCTCGACGGCCACGGTGCCGGCCACGTCCGCCGGGTCGGGGAAGACCCAGAAACCCGGCTGGGCCACCAGCGACCAGACCCGGTCAAGGGAAGCCGCGATCAGCGTCTCGCGTTCGATCCTGTCCTCGCTCATAGGAGAGCTCCTTCACTTCGTTCACTTCGGCTATTGGATGCAACTCCAGGGTTGCACACGCTCCCTCGTTGTGCAACCCATGGGTTGCACAACGAGTCTTCCGGGAGAGCGCCTCCGCTCCCCGACCCGGCATACTGCTGCCCGTGATCACCCTTCCCGCCCGCCATCCGTACCTGGACCACCCCGGCCCGCTGGCCTTCGCCCACCGGGGCGGCACGCTCGGCGGACCGGAGAACTCGATGCCCGCGTTCGAACGGGCGGTCCGGCTCGGCTACCGCTATCTGGAGACAGACGTCCACGCCACCGCCGACGGCGTGCTCGTCGCCTTCCACGACGAGCGGCTCGACCGGGTCACCGACGGCACGGGCGCGGTCGCCGCGCTCCCCTGGCGTACCGTCTCGGCCGCGCGGATCGGCGGCCGGGAGGCGATCCCCACGCTGGAGGAGCTGCTCGACGCCTTCCCCGAGGTGCGGTTCAACATCGACGTGAAGGCCGCCGGCGCGGTCCGCCCGCTCGTCGACGCCGTGCGCCGCACCAACGCGTGGGACCGGGTCTGCGCGGGCTCGTTCTCCGACGCGCGCCTGGCCGCCGTCCGCGCCGCGGCGGGGCCGCGGCTGGCCACCTCCGCCGGGCCGCGCGGCGTCGCCGCGGTCAAGCTGAGGGCGCTGACGGGCGGTCGCGCGCCCCTCGCGCGCGCCGTTCGCAGACAGTCGATCTGCGTCCAGGTACCGGAGCGCATCCCGGGCGTGGGCGTGCCGCTGGTCGACCGGGCCTTCCTGGAGACCGCGCACGCACTCGGCGTCCAGGTGCACGTCTGGACGGTCAATGAAGCGGAACCTATCCGTGCTCTTCTCGACCTCGGTGTTGATGGCATCATGACGGATCGCATCGACGTCCTGCGCGATGTCCTGATCGAGCGCGGAGCCTGGATTTGATCACTTCTGCACCCGCCACCACCGAGCGTCCGGACCTCAAGCGGGCCCAGCTCGGCTGGTACCTCAACGACTGGGCCAACGCGGCCTTCGCGGCCACCGTGCTCACGGTCTTCCTGGGCCCCTACCTCACCGACATCGCCAAGAAGGCGGCGGACGCACACGGCGACGTCCACCCGCTGGGCATTCCGGTGCGGGCCGGCTCCTTCTTCCCGTACACGGTCTCAGCCTCGGTCCTGCTCTCCGTGGTGGTGATGCTGCTGGCGGGCGCGGCGGCGGACCGTACCGGTCGCCACCGGACGCTGCTGGGCGTCTTCGCGTACGTGGGCGCGGCGGCGACGCTGGGGATGTTCTTCCTCGGCGGTCACCGCTACCTGCTCGGCGGGGCGCTGCTGGTCGTCGCCAATATCTGCTACGCGGTCTCAGCCGCCCTCGCCAACTCCTTCCTGCCGGGGCTCGCCGCGCCGGACGACCGCGACGCGGTCTCGTCCAAGGGCTGGGCCTTCGGCTACGCGGGCGGCGGACTGCTGCTCATCGTCAACCTCGCGCTCTACTCGGGCCACACCGCGCTCGGTCTCTCGACCGGCACGGCGGTGCGGCTCTGCCTGGCCTCGGCGGGACTGTGGTGGGCCGGGTTCACGATCTTCCCGATGCTGCGGCTGCCGCGGCGTCCCGCGACGGCGCCGGTCGAGCGTCCGGTGGACGAGCACGCGGGCGGCACCCTGCGCGAGCTGGCCGGGACGCTGCGTGCGATGCGGCAGTACCCGCTGACGCTGCTCTTCCTGGTCGCCTTCCTCTGTTACAACGACGGCATCCAGACGGTGATCTCGCAGGCGTCCCTCTACGGGAGCGAGGAGCTGGGCATGGAGCAGGGCACGCTGATCAGCGGCGTGCTGCTGGTGCAGATCGTCGCCATCGGCGGCGCGCTGCTGCTCGGCCGGATCGCCCGCCGCTACGGCGCGAAGCGGACCGTGCTGGGCTCACTGGTGGCCTGGGTGGTCACGCTCGCCTTCGGCTACGTCATGCCGGCGCACCAACCCGGCTGGTTCTACGCGCTGGCCGCGGCGATCGGGCTGGTACTCGGCGGCAGCCAGGCGCTGTCGCGCTCGCTCTTCTCGCACCTGATCCCGGCGGGGCGGGAGGCGGAGTACTTCAGCCTCTACAAGATCAGCGACCGCGGCACGAGCTGGATGGGTCCGCTGGTCTTCGGCCTCGCGTACCAGCTGACCGGCAGCTACCGGGTGGCGATCATCTCGCTGCTGGTCTTCTTCGCGATCGGATTTGTGTTGCTGCTGCTGGTTCCCGTTCGGCGGGCGATCGAGGCCGTGGGCAATCCGGTGCCCGCGATTTCGTGACTGCCTGACACGATGGATCAACCGAGGGTGATATTGGCCTCCAGATGTGACAAATCGGACGCAGGTGGGTACAAACAGGTTCGGCGCGACGGAAGTCGCGCGCTTACTGCGGGAATCTTCGACGGTTGCCGCACGTTGTACGGACCGACGAAGACAGCGACATCCAGTCCTGTGGGCCAGGAGCCCGGGAGGCACGATTCATGAGTGAGCGAGCTCTCCGCGGCACGCGACTCGGGGCAACCAGCTACGAGACCGACCGCGGTATCGATCTGGCTCCCCGCCAGACCGTCGAGTACGCATGCCAGAACGGACACCGCTTTGAGGTGCCGTTTTCTGTGGAGGCCGAAATCCCGCACCTGTGGGAATGCCGGTTCTGCGGCAGCGAGGCGATGCTGATCGACGGCGAGGAGCCGGAGGAGAAGAAGGCAAAGCCGGCCCGGACGCATTGGGACATGCTGATGGAACGGCGCACCCGCGAGGAGCTGGAGGAGGTGCTCGCCGAACGCCTGGCGGTGCTGCGCTCTGGTGGCATGAACCTCGCGGTCCATCCGCGCGACGCGCGCAAGTCGGCTTAACGGCCGAGTTGACGACGAGGCCCCGGCTCCCCCTAGGGGGAGCCGGGGCCTCGTCGCGTTGCTCGGCTACTTCTTGAGCTCCCCGTAAGGGCCTTCGTCGTCGCGGTGGGAGTAGTCGTAGGGGCGGCCGTCCTCGTGGATGACCTCGCCCCGGACGACCTTGCCGTCGGGGCGGTGCATGCGCATCTGCTCCTGGAGCCGGACGGCGTCGCCGAGGGGGCCGCGGCGCAGCAGGCGCATGGGGATGCGCTGGAGGCTCTTCGCCACCGGCGGGAGCAGGCAGAGCAAGCCGACTGCGTCGGAGAGGAAGCCCGGCAGGATCAGCAGGACGCCTCCGGCGATGGACACGGCGGTGCGGGCGTCACCCTCCGGCAGCCGGCCCGCGGTGGTCGCCCGCAGGGCGCGCAGCCCGGCGCGCTTGATCACCCACCCGCCGAGGACGGCGCCGCCGACCAGCAGTGCGAGCACGAGAAGCCAGCCGAGGAGATGGGCGAGCTCCACGACGATCCACAACTCCAGCAGCACGTACGCTGCGACGAGCAGGGGGAGAAACCGCTTGATGCGTGAGCCGCGCACGTTTGCTGCGCCCTTTCCTTGGGTCGTGTCTTCAACAGCACAACGTGCAAGGTCAGACGAGTGTTCCGTTGCACTTCCCCAGGGGCGCGAGGGACTGCGCGAGGAACCACCCTGTGCGGATGGCCCTGCTCGTTCGGGGACTCACCACCTGGGGTGGCTTGTCGCGCAGTTCCTCGCGCCCCTGAGGAAGTGCAACGAGCCCTACGTCGTGACCTGTCGCGCCCCTTCAGTGCAATTTCCGTCGGCGCCAGACTGCGAAGCCGCACGCTCCAAGGCCCAGGAAGGCCAGGGCCCATTCCGGCGCTGCCCCCACCCGGTCGGCGAGGGTCAAGCCGTCGCGGAGGGGGACGCTCGCCTCCAGTTCCGCGCGGGTCGCGAGCTGGGTGCGCTGGAGGACGGAGCCGTCCGGCGCGATGATCGCGCTGATGCCGCTGGTCGCCGCGATGACCACCGCGCGGCCGTGTTCGACGGCGCGCAGGCGGGACATGGCGAACTGCTGGTCCGGCTGGTCCGTGTACTCGTAGGTGGCGTTGTTTGTCTGCACGACCAGTACGCGGCCGCCCTTGGTCACCGAGTCGCGGACGATGCCGTCGTAGGCCACCTCGAAGCAGATCACGTCGCCGATCTTCGCCGGCCCGACCGTCAGGATGCCGGTCCTGTCACCGGGGTAGAAGTCGCGGGCCACCCGCTGTAGGCGGGTGATGTACTTCATCAGGATCGACCTGAACGGCACGTACTCGCCGAACGGCACCGGATGCTGCTTGGTGTAGTGCGCGCCGGGACCCGTCTTCGGGTCCCAGACGATGCCCTCGTTCAGCACGTGCTGGCTGTCCGGGCCGTCCACCAGCGCGCCGACGAGCAGCGGGACGCCCGCGCGCTTCGTCACGCCGTCGATCAGCGCGTAGGCCTCGGGGGTCAGGTAGGGGTTGACGTCGGAGGAGTTCTCCGGCCAGACGATCAGTTCGGGCTTGGGCAGCTTGCCCGCGGCGACCTTGGCCAGCAGGTCGTCCGTCGCGGCGACGTGGTTCTGCAGCACCTGCATCGGGCGGCCGAGGAAGTCCATGCCCGCGTGCGGGACGTTGCCCTGGATGACGGCGATCTGCGCCGACGCCGGGCCGCCCGCCGTGTCGCCGGCCGTCGGCAGCGGGATCGCGTAGCCGACCACGCCCAGCGCGACCGCGCCCGCCGCGCAGGCGACCGCAGCCCGGCGGCCCCGCGCGCGCAGCGCCAGCACGCCCGCCGCCAGCAGCGCGCCGCTCAGCGCGACCGCGAAGGTGACCAGCGGCGCGCCGCCGAGGGCGGCGAGCGGGGTGACCGGCGAGGAGGTGTTCGCGAAGGCCAACCGACCCCACGGGAAGCCACCGAGCGGTACGCGGTCCCGCGCCCACTCCTGGGCGACCCAGAGGCAGGCCGTCCACAGCGGCCAGAACCGCAGCCGGGAGACCAGCGCCAGCCCGGCGCCCATCAGCCCCAGGAAGAGCGTCTCGGCCACCGAGAGCAGCACCCAGACGTCGTAGCCGATGACGCCGATCCAGAACAGCAGCCAGAGCATGAACGCCGCGCCGAAGACCAGCCCGGTCCACGCCGCCTGGCGCGCCGTGCGCCGGTAGGTGAGCAGACTCAGCCCGGCGACCGCGACGAAGGACAGCGGCCAGATCCCTGCGGAGGGGAAGGAGAGCGCGAGCAGGCCGCCACAGAGCGCCGCCAGGCCCGTACGCGGCAGACCGGCGCGGATCCGGGCGAGACGCGAGGGTCGCGCGGGCGGCTCGGCCTCCACGCGGTCCTCGGAGTCCAGGGTCAAGGTCACGCTCGCCGCCAATCCGCAGCAGATGGTCCATGGGCTGTGGGAAGACGGTACAACCTGCCGGTAAGGCCTGGTGAGAGTGGGGCTTTCGACATCCGGTGTGACGCCGCCCGGCCGAACGGGTACGGCCCGGACACTCTTCGGTCCGACTCGGGATCCGCTGGCTGCGGATCGACCAGAAGCCGTTGTCTACTGAGCGTCCGGGCCGAGCCCGGGTCCCACCCGCCGACAGGGGTCCGCGGACCCGTCGGCGCCCACGCTCCCCGGTCCGGCAGCGCTGGACCTGGCTGCCTGCCAGCGGCGGTCCCGGGTTTGGCGTGGGGCTGCTGTGAGGTGGACGACGACGAACCTACTCGCCCGCGCTGGCCGCCTGTCAACCGTGGTCCCACCTGCGAGAACGAGATATTTTCGCAGGTCAGACGCGTGCGCATCGACTCCGAGCGGCCGCCGCCCAACCCTTCTTTCGGCGGTATCCGGACGCCGCCGTCCTGGTCCGTGGACGATGGAAGGCTTCAGTACCCTCCTAGGCGAGGTGGACCGCGCGGCCGTTGACGACCGTGGCCAGACAGCGGGGCAGCTCGCGGCCGGGGGTGAGGTCCGGCAGGCCGGGGACGCCGCTGCGCGGGTCCGTGGACCAGTTCGCGACGCGCTGGTCCGGTGCCTGGACGACGAGCTCGCCCGGCTCCCAGACGGCGAGCGAGGCGGGCGCGCCGGGCACGAGCACGCCGGCGTCGTCGCGGCCGAGGGCACGCCAGCCGCCGCGGGTGTGGGCGGTGAACGCGGCTCGCACGGAGATCCGGTGCTCGGGCGTCCGGTGGAAGGCCGCGGCGCGGACGGTGCCCCACGGGTCCAGCGGGGTGACCGGCGCGTCGGAGCCGAAGGCGAGCGGGACCCCGGCGCGCAGCAGCGCCGCGAAGGGGTTCATCGTCCCGGCCCGCTCGGCGCCCAGGCGGTCGACGTACATGCCCTCCTCGCCGCCCCAGAAGGCGTCGAAGGCCGGCTGGACGGAGGCGGTCAGGCCCAGCTCGGCGAAGGCGGCGATCTGGGCGGGTGTCAGCAGCTCCGCGTGCTCGACGCGGTGGCGCAGCGCGCGGACGCGCTCCAGTCCGAGCTTGTCGGCGACCGCGCGCACGCCCTCGACCAGGGCCGAGAGCGCGCCGTCGCCGATGGCGTGGAAACCCGCCTGGAGACCCGCCTCGGTGCAGGCGGCGACGTGGTCGGCGATCTGCGCGGCGCTGATGTAGGCGGCGCCGGTGTGCTCGGCGTCGCTGTAGTGGTCGTGCAGGCAGGCGGTGTGGGAGCCGAGCGCGCCGTCGATGAAGAGGTCGCCGCCGGCGCCGACTGCCCCCAGGCGACGGGCGGCGTCGACCGCGCCGAGCTCGCCCCAGTAGCCGAAGACCTCCGGTCCGGGGTTCGAAGCGGCCAGTTCCAGAAGCGCGCTGAGGTCGGCCTCGGAGGAGATCTGCGGTCCGGCGCACTCGTGCAGGGCGCCAATGCCGAGGGTCATCGCGTGGTCGAGCGTCGCGCGCTGCGCGGCGTCGCGCTGCGCGGGCGTCAGGTGGCCGAGGGCGGCGGCGCGCACGACGTGGTGCGCGGCGCGGCTGAGGGGGCCCTCGGGGGTGTACCCGGCCGAACCGGCGAGCTCCGGTCCGGCCAGGGCGCGCAGCGCGGAGGAGGCCAGGGCCGAGTGCACGTCGGTGCGGGAGAGGTAGAGCGCGGCCCCGGCGGCGGCCTCGTCAAGCTCGGCGAGGCTGGGGGCACGCCGCTCGGGCCACTTCGTCTCGTCCCAGCCGTGCCCGAGCAGGACGCCGCCCCGACCGGCGTCGGCGTTACGGGCGACGAACGCGCGGATGCGGCGCAGCGCCTCGGCGAGGCTCGGGCAGGCGGTGAGGTCGAGCCCGGTCAGCGCGAGGCCGGTGGAGGTGGCGTGCACGTGCGCGTCGACGAACGCCGGGGTGACCAGCGCGCCCTGCAGGTCGACGACGAGCTCGGCGTCGCGCGCGTAGCTCTCGGCCGCGCCCTCCTCGCCGACCCAGGCGACCACACCATCCTGGACGAGCAACGCCGTCGCGAAGGGGTCGGCGGGGCTGTAGACGTCGCCGCCGCGCAGCAGGATCGTGCGCGCGGCAGTGTCGGCGAGGGCGGAGAGCGGTGCGGCGGCGGTCATGCGGTCCACTGTATGAGACTGCGTCCGGCCCACTCACCGGCCCCCTGAGGGCAGGCGAACTCACTTCAGCCGGGGCGGCCTGGCCTCGTACGGCGTGCTCAGCACGACGGTCGTCCGGGTGGAGACCCCGGCCGCCGATCTGATCCGCGCCAGCAGGTCCTCCAGATCCCCCGGCGCGGCGACGCGCACCTTGAGGATGTAGTTCTCGTCGCCGGCCACGCTGTGGCAGGCCTCGATCTCCTCGATTCCGGCGAGCCGCTCCGGGGTGTCGTCCGGGGCGCTCGGGTCGAAGGGTTTGACCGAGATGAACGCGGTCAGCGGCAGGCTGACGGCGTCCGGGTCCACGATCGCGGCGTAGCCGCGGATCACGCCGCGCTGCTCGAGCCGACGGACCCGCTGGTGCACCGCCGAGGTGGACAGGCCGGTGGCCTTGCCCAGGTCGGTGTAGCTCATGCGTCCGTCAGCAACCAGCAGCTGCACGATTTGTCGGTCCAGATCCTCCACCCGGACAACCTATCCGACGCACGGTGTGAGCAAGGACACAGCGTTCAGCCGATCACAGGCCGGTGACCAGGATTATCGGATGCCGCGCAGGGGAAGTGCTCGCTATGGTCGCGACCACCGAGGTCCGCGTGCCTGCTCCAGGGGGAGTTCACATGACTGTTGTCGAACAGCTGAGTGCTGTCGTCGAACCCGTTGAGTCGCTGAGAATGCCGGGCTCGGACCCGGGCGAGGGCGAGACCTGGGAGATCACCCGGTTCCTCTGCCCCGACTGCCACCGGCCGATCGCCGTGCTGGACAACGAGGAGCGCTTCCCGCAGCACGCCGTCGTCATCACCCCGTGGCACCCCTTCTCCGCCGCCCTCTGCCAGGGCTCGGGCCGCTGGCTCGACGACGCGGACTACGAGGAGGACCAGGGCTTCGACACCGAGCCCTCACTCGCCGAGTTCCTCACGCTGCCCGCCGCTCTGGACTGGCGCCGGCAGCCGTTCTCCCACGTCGGCGGCCCGGGCTCGCTGCCGCTGCACCGCTGAGCGGCTGACGCCAGGGGCTTCAGCCCGGCTCGCCTCGGCTGACCCCGGTTCAGTTCCAGTACCGCCCCTCCACCATCGCCTCCAGGGTGTCCCGGTGCATGATCAGCTTGTCCGGGTCCGCGGGCACCAGCGCCTCGCCGAAGTGGATCTGGCGGTAACCGATCCTGAGCATCACCACCGCGTGGCGCAGCGCCGCGTAGAGCGTGTAGAAGCCCAGGTCCTGCGGCGTGTGCCCGCTCGCCTGCGCATACTGGGCCACCACACGCTGCCGGTCCAGGAACTCGGGCAGGCCCGGCTGGCCGAATGCGACGGTCAGGTCCTGGAAGAAGCGGTGCAGGAAGACGAACCAGCCCAGGTCGAGCTCGCGCGGGCCGAGCGCGGCCATCTCCCAGTCCAGCACCGCGGCCGGGGTGAAGCCCTGGTAGATGACGTTGCCGATGCGGGCGTCGCCCCAGCTGAGTACGGTCTCGCCCTCGTCTGCCGGCCACAGTTGCTCCAGTCGCGCGAAGGCCCGTTCGATCAGCGGTGAGGCCGGGTGCCCGGCCGCGACCCAGGCGTAGTAGGCGCGCTGTTCGTTGACGTGCTGCCGCAGTGGGGTCTCCCCCGCCGCGCTCGAGCGCAGGAAGGCGGCCTCGGCGACGGGCGCGGTGTGCAGCTCGGCGAGGATCGCGACGCTGGCCCGCTCAAGCTCCGCGCGCTCGGCGTCACTCGCCTCGTGCAGCCAGTTGCCTCCGTAGGTGTAGGGCATGACGTCGGGTGGGACGCGGCCGTCGACGCGTTCCATCAGGAAGCCGGGTGCGCCCAGCACCGCCGGGTCGGTCTCGAGCCGCAGCAGGCGCGGGACGGGGGCCTTGGTGTGGGCGGCGACCAGCTCCATGCAGCGGT
This sequence comes from Streptacidiphilus sp. MAP12-20, assembly GCF_041262525.1. NCBI lineage: Bacteria > Bacillati > Actinomycetota > Actinomycetes > Kitasatosporales > Streptomycetaceae > Streptacidiphilus > Streptacidiphilus sp. MAP12-20. The sequence goes on along the minus strand of NZ_JBGCCK010000028.1, from coordinate 64,827 downwards.
ACTGGCGCGCCATGTCGTACCGGGGGAACACGGTGTAGGCGTCCGGGTCGGCGGCGAGGCGCAGCACGCAGGGCTGGACCCGGCCGTCGGCGTGGAGCAGGTCGAACAGGACGGTTTCGCTGGACATGCCGTTGGACTGAGGGACGGTCAGCCCGGTGGCGGTGGCGCCGGGCAGCCAGCCGTCGATCCAGTCGGTGAGGCGGGCACGCAGCTGCTCGGGATCGCGGGTACTGGTGCGCGGGCGGGGCGTGCTGGGGGTGGCCATGGCGGGGCTCCTCCTCCGGTAGGTGTCTGCGGGATCAGGGGGCGACGGAGGAGAAGTCCGCGAATCCGCTGGGATCATGGCGGCCGAAGCTGCCGTGTTCGAAGATGCCGTGGCCAATTTCGCCGTCGAGGGTGAAGCGGGCGGCGTGGTCCGTCACGCCGTACGCGGCGAGGCCGAGATCGGCGGCGTCGGTGAGGTCGTAGCTGCGGCGGTCCACCCAGCCGCGGCCCTGCCAGGTGCCGTGCTGCCAGTCCTGCGCGGGCGGGTAGCCGGCGCCGACGGCGAGCGGGGTGCCTCCGAGCAGTTCGGCGTGGATCTCCAGCGGCTTGCGTGCGGCGTCGGCGAGGTGAAGCACGGCGCGCTCGGGCACACGGGTGCCGGAGGCGTAGCGGATGTCGACGTGAGGCCGGCCGAGCTGCTCGTCGGGGTGGCCGTCGGGTTCGGGCCGGACGACGACGGCCTCGTTGAGGGTGCGGTAGCCATTCGCGTCCTCCTGGAGGATCACCATGACGAAGCGGTCGCGGAAGCGGATCGGGCACCAGACCCAGTGGAAGCCCTCGGGCCGGTGCTCCTCGGCGGCGCGGCCCGGCTGCTCACCGGGGATCGGCCGGACGCCCCAGCTGCGGTCGCGGGTCGCGGTCCACTCCTCGGGCGTGACCCGGTACTCCACTCCCCCGGCGCGGATCCAGCCGCTCGCGCCGCCGGCCTGGACGAAGCGCCGGCCTTCGAGGGTGAGCCGGTCGCCGGTGTGCCCGACGTGGTGCGGCTCCCAGACGGCGGGGAACTCGGCCTGCCAGGTGAGGTCGAGCGACAGCTCGTCCGGCCCGCCGTCGCACACGAGCCGCAGGGTGCGCAACGGCTCGACGACCTCGATCCGCAGCGGGCCGACCTCCAGCCTCATCCGGTCCTCGCCCAGCGCGTCGGACGCCCGGACGGCGTGCAGGGTGTCGCCGACCTTGAGGGTGGCGTAGGCGTCGATGACGCCGGCGTTGGGGTAGACGCCGAGACCGGCGATGAGCAGGGCGCGTCCGCTGTGGTCCAGGACGTGGAAGATGCAGCGGTCGTACGCGTTGCGGTCGCCGGTGGCGACGTGCCGCATCGAAAGCGGCACCTGGTGCACGGGGTACTCGTCCAGGGGAACGGGGCGGAACGTCACGCAGGCCTCCTCGGCAGGATCACGTGACCTGACGGTACGTCAGCTCCCGTCGAGGAGGCCAGACTCAGGGGTCAGTTGTCCGGCGAAGGTTCCTGCTTGGCCGTGGGAGAAGCCGCTCTCTGGAGTTCGTCGCCCTTGGTGTCGATGAGGCGGGTGAAGATCTGCTGCGAGTACCCGAAAATCGCCGCATAGCCCAGAATCTGCCACTGGGAGTCCAAGTGCACACCAGGTGTCGCAAGCAGAAGAAGCAAACCGAGGATGGCCGTCACGCCGCCGAGCGAGACCTTCAAAATGGCTTGTGCCGCATGAACCATGTAGGGGTCGACAACTCGCTGCGATCGAGACAGTGAAACGATGGCAGCTACCGCGGCGCCCGCTGCGCCAATGAGCTCGACGATGAAGATGTCGCTTCGATTCCTGCTGGGCCCCAGTGGGCAGACCATCTGCTTGGCGGTGACCTTCGCACACGTCAGATCGGACGGCCAGTTGGCATCGAGGAGGGCCAGCAGCACCGTCAGTGCAAGCAGCACGAAGGACGCCACCAGGAGAATGTTGTTGAATGTTCGCAGGCGACCACGTGTGAATCCATGGGCCACATACGCCCCTCGGAGGGCAGACTCGATCTGATGGCGCGCGGCCGCGGGGATCTCTTGGGGATCAGGCGGCAGGCCGTAGCTCTCAACGAATTTGCGCCTGGCGTCATCCGCGGGCAGGTAGTCCTCGATCGTCTCCCGGATCCTCGGAAGTTCTCCTCGGAACATGGCATCCGGCAACAGGGCGACAAGAGCGGAGTCTGCAGCATGCATATTTGAGATGGCAGCATCGGCGTATCCGGGATACAGCCAGAACTGCAGTCCGTTCTCCTGGGCGGCCCGACTGGATTTCTCTGCGTTTTCCACGACGCCGCCGTACAAGATCCTCAGCTTGGTGTCGCTGCCCTCCACGAGACTCCAGTCCGATTGAAAGCTACCGCCCCGATCGACCACGGCCATCCGGGCGGCATTGATCATCCAGGCCGAGCGTGTCGCGCAGGAGACGCGCCAACGCGAGGTGGCGAAGTGCTTGAGCTCGCGCTTGCTCTTTCTCGTCTCTCCGGCCGGCTTCGCTTCGTCCTTGGTCGCTTCATCCTTGCCTTGAGACATGGCAACCTCAATTTCTCGGGCACCACCTCGACTTCTGTGGATCCCGAAGGCTGAATGCCATGAAAGATTGTGCTCAATTCAAGCACGTCCGTGACGATGACTCATCCTCTTACCAGCTTGCCGCGCATTGTCAAGCTGCGCATCTCAGCGCGTCAACGCGCGGCCGATCACGAGGCGTTGGATCTGGTTGGTGCCCTCCACGATCTGCAGCGCCTTCGCCTCGCGCATGTAGCGCTCGACCGGGTGGTCCCGGGTGTAGCCGTAGCCGCCCAGTACCTGGACCGCGTCCGTGGTCACGCGCATCGCCGCGTCCGTGCAGAAGAGCTTGGCCATCGCCGCCTCCGTGCCGAAGGAGAGCCCGGCGTCGCGGCGACGCGCGGCGGCGAGGTAGAGGGCGCGGCCGGCCTCCACCGCCGTCGCCATGTCGGCGAGCATGAACGAGATGCCTTGGAAGTCGGCGATGGCCCGGCCGAACTGCTCGCGCTCGCGCGCGTAGGAGACGGCGTAGTCCAGCGCGGCCTGAGCAACCCCCACCGCGCAGGCGGCGATCCCGAGACGCCCTGAGTCCAGTGCGGAGAGCGCGATGCCGAAGCCGTCGCCCTCGCCGCCGAGCAGCCGGTCCGCGGCGACGCGCGCGCCGTCGAAGAGGAGCTGCGTGGTGGGCGAGCCCTGCATGCCCATCTTGCGCTCGGGGGTGGCAGCCGAGACGCCGGGGGTGTCGCCCGGTACCAGCAGCACGCTGATGCCGTGCGAGCCGTCGTCACTCGTGCGCACCGTCGTGCTGTAGAAGTCGGCGACGCCGCCGTGCGTGATCCACGCCTTGGTCCCGGTGACCACGTACACCTCGCCTTCGCGCACCGCGCGCGTGCGCAGTGCGGCGGCGTCCGAGCCGGACTGCGGCTCGGAGAGGCAGTAGGCGCCGAGCAGCTCACCGCCGATCATGTCCGGGAGCCAGCGGTCGCGCTGCGCCTCGCTGCCGAAGTTGGCGAGCGCGTGGCAGGAGAGGGTGTGCACGCTGAGCCCCAGACCGACCGTCAGCCGGGCCGCGGCCAGCTCCTCCACGACCTGGAGGTAGACCTCGTACGGCTGGGCGCCGCCGCCGTGGGCCTCGTCGTAGGGGAGGCCCAGCAGGCCGGCCCGGCCGAGCGTGCGGAACAGCTCGCGCGGGAACGTGCCGGACGCCTCCTCCTCGGCTGCCCGGGGGCGCACCTCGTGGTCGGCGAGGTCCCGGGTGAGGGCGAGCAGCCCGCGCGCCTCCTCGGTGGGGAGCCGGCGGTCCACCGGCTTGGTCGCTGACGCGGTCATCGCGGCTCGGCCTCCTGGTCTCGGAGCGGGGCGCCGCCGGTCGGGGCGCTGTCTCGGACGCGGGCGCCGCCCACTGGATCGCAGTGAACGCGCGCTAACAGGGTGCGCAGGAAGTATGCCCCGCCCCGTCGGGTCGCGCACCACCAGGCGCGGAGCGCCCGACCGCCGCCGGTCGGAAATGGTTAGGCTCGATGCATCATGCCCACCTTGGATTCACTCGCGTCACAGCTCGCCGCCACCGGGCCGTCCTGCGGCGCGACGCGCCTGATCGCCGTCGACGGCTACGCCGGCTCAGGAAAGACGACCTTCGCCGCGCGCCTGGCCGCGCGCCTGGCCGCCGCACTCGGCGACGCGCTCGGCGACGCACCCGTTGTGCATCTGGACGACCTCGCGACCCACGAGCAGTTCTTCGACTGGACCGAGCGGCTGCTGGACGAGGTCGTCACCCCTCTGGCGGAGCGCCGGGCGGTGCGCCACCGTGTCTACGACTGGAACACGGCACACTTCGACTCCGTCCGTGAGATCGCAGCCGCTCCCCCGTTCCTGATCCTGGAGGGGGTGGGCGCCGGACGGCGGGCGATCCGGCCCTGGCTCGCCGCGCTGTTGTGGATGGATGTGGACGCGGAGAGCGCCCGCGCCCGCGGCGAGCGGCGGGACGGTCCGGAGCTCGCCGAGTTCTGGGCGCGGTGGATCGGGGAGCAGTCCGCCCACTTCCGTGCCGATCCCAGCCGGCCCTTCGCCGATTTCCTGGTGAGCGGAACAACCGGGGAGCTATTCGCTCACGCGGCGTAATCACAACAGCGTGGGGCACGTAGCCTGTCCCGGAGCCAATGAATGGCGGCTCTTCCTGCGGTTCCTCGCCGCAGAGCCGCCCACAATCGGCCCTTGACCTGCGGCCCTGGCAGCAACTACGTTCTCATCAGCGCGACGCACTGTGATCGCGCCCCCGAAGACACGAGCTGCCGGCCGTTCCCCCGTGGCCGGCAGCTCGTCCTTTTCCGGCCCATCCGTCCGCTCTGGCCCACGCCACCGCCGTGACTGCGGGTGACTGCCGGAATCCCGGGCGCCGCTTGTGTCCGTCTTTTGTCCGTGTCCCCACCAGCCGATACGGCCGCACGGCACTCTTCCGGATCAGCAAGACCCCGGTACGATGCCCCCATGAGCGCGGGGGCCTGGCCCCGTGTGCTCACGGACCGTCAAAGTGCGGCGTCTGCAGGCCTCCCGGGTCGGCCCACCAGCTGGGCAGCGGGACGCGGCACAGCAGGGGGCAGAGCGGTGGGGACAGAGGACAACGGCGACAGGCGGTCCCGGAGCCTGGCCGATCGCGCCTGGCTGCGGGCGATGGACGCCTACGGCGCCGGCGCGTACACCCGCGCCGAGGAGGAGTTCCGAGCTGCGGTCCGGCTCGACCCGGGCATGGCCGACGCCTGGCTCGGCCTGCACGCGCTCCGCTCGGACACCTCCGTCGCCCTGCTGGCCATGCACCGGCACCGCGAGCGCTTCGGCGAGCAGCGGCGGCGACACCGAAGGCCGCTCAGTTCCTGGTACTGGCTGGGGTGGTGGGTGCAGCCGCTATTGGAGGACGAGCGGGATCTGGCCCTCGCGCACGCCTCGCACTGGCTGGACGGCCGCCATCTGCCGGAACTGGACCAGGCCCTGGCCGAGTGCCCGACCCCCGGGCGGGACAACGCCGTCCGCTTCCTGCACGCCTGCCGGTCCTATCTCACCAAGGACTGGGAGCAGTTGATCCGCGACACGGACGGACTGCTGGACGATCCGCTGCTCGGCATCGAGGCGGGACTCTTCAGCGGCATGGCCAGGGTCCGGCTGGACATGTGCGGCCAGGCCGAGCTGCCGCTGGCGACCTCGCTGGCCCGCTGCCGCTCGGAGCAGCCGCAGCGCAAGGAGCTGCGCTACTGGCTGGCCCGCGCCTACGAGGGCGTCGGCCGCAGCGCGGCGGCGCTCTCGCTCTACCGGGCCGTGCACCGGGTGGATCCCGGCTTCATGGACACCTCGGCCCGGCTCGCCGCGATCACCGCGGAGGACGGCGTCGACCCGGCCCTGCTGGAGGCTCCGCCCGAGCCGGGCCTGCACCGGCCCCGCCACGTGAGCGGCGGCGGACCGGCGCTGCCCACCGAGCCGACGTCGTCACCCTTCGACGCGCTGGAAGGGCCACTGGAGTCGGTCTTCTACGACCCGCTGCCGGGCTTCCCGCTGGCGGACGAGGATGAGGAGGACGACACCGGGGACGACGACGAGCCGGACGACGACGATGACGAGCCGGAGGCCGAGGAGACGAGCCGTCCGGCCTCCGTCGGCGCCCGCCACCGCGCGACCGCGCCGGACGCGCCGCCGCTGCCGCCCGGCACGACCGTCCAGCCCGACCAGCAGCGACTGGAGGCCGCGCTCGCGGAGCTGGACCGGATGGTCGGCATGGCGCCGGTCAAGCGCCAGGTCCTCGCGCTCTCCGCGCAGCTGCGGATGGCGCAGCTGCGCGCCGATCAGGGGCTGCCGGTGCAGCCGCCGAAGCGCCACTTCGTCTTCTCAGGCCCGTCCGGCACCGGCAAGACGACGGTGGCCCGGATCCTGGGCCGGGTCTTCTACGCGCTCGGCCTGCTGAGCGGCGACCACCTGGTCGAGGCCCAACGCGCGGACCTGGTGGGCGAGTTCCTGGGACAGACGGCGGTCAAGGCGAACGAGCTGATCGACTCGGCACTGGACGGCGTCCTGTTCATCGACGAGGCGTACAGCCTGGCCAACTCCGGCTACTCCAAGGGCGACGCCTACGGCGACGAGGCACTCCAAGTGCTGCTGAAGCGGGCCGAGGACAACCGCGACCGGCTGGTGGTGATCCTGGCCGGCTATCCGGAGGGCATGAACCGCCTGCTGGCCGCCAACCCCGGGCTGAGCTCGCGCTTCACCAGTCGGGTGGACTTCCCCAGCTACCGCCCCGAGGAGCTGGCGGCGATCGGCCAGTCGCTGGCCACCGGCGACGGCGACTTCTGGGACGAGGAGGCGCTGGAGGAGCTCCGCTCCATCTGCGCCCACGTCGTCCGCGAGGGCTGGATCGACGACCTGGGCAACGGCCGCTTCATGCGCACCCTCTACGAGAAGTCCTGCGCCTACCGCGACCTCCGGCTGTCCGTCCTCGCCGACCCCCCGACCCGCCAGGACCTCGCCGCCCTCCGCCTCCCCGACGTCCTGCAGGCCTACGGCGAACTCATCGACGGACGCTGACCCGGGACCGGGTGTTCCGTTGCGCACGGCCGGCGACTATCGTCCCGCCGTGGACACCATCGAATTCCGCCTCTCCCAGCGTCGCGTGCTGCTCATCTGGACGGCGGCCTGCACGCTCTCCGGCACCGTCGGCCTGGCAGCCGTTCTGCTGCGCTGGGGCGGACCGACGCCACTGCTGGTGTCCGGCTTCCTGGTCGCCCCGATGACGCTCAACATCTCCAGCGGGCACACGAGACTCGACGCGAAGGGCCTGACCACGGGAACCCTGCTGACTCGGCGCCATCAGCCGTGGTCCCGGATCACCGGCTTCGAGACCCGGACGACCACCTACCGTGGGTCGGACACCTTCATCTACGCCATGCTCAGCAACGGCAAGCGCGTCAAGCTCTCCGCCCCGTTGGACTCGACGAACGGCCACGACCCCGAGTTCGCCGCCAAACTCGAACGGATCCGGCGCCACTGGGCAGCGGCCACCGGACCCGTCTTCTGACAGTCGGCTGCTACGCCGCCTTCAGGGCCTCCCTGAGCGGAACGCGGGCGCCGCTGCGCAGCACGGAGTTGCGGTAGATACGGCCCGCGAAGCGGAGCAGGACCGCGCCGAGGGCGGCCGTAATGGCCAGGGAGACGAGCATCTGCCAGAGCGGCGCGACGCCCAGGGCCCAGCGCATCGGCATCAGTTCGGGCGCGGTGAAGGGGACGAAGGAGAGAATCTCCGCCAGCCCGCTGTGCGGGTCGGAGGGGAGGACGGAGATGGCGACCACCCACCCCAGCACGAGCGGCATGATGATCGGGGCCATCAGGCCGCCCAGGTCCTCCTGGCGGGAGACCATCGCGCCGGCGGCGGCGAAGATCATCGCGTAGAGCCAGAAGCCCGCCGCGAACCAGGCCAGCGTCCAGGCCAGGCTGCCGATCGACGCGCTGAGCGAGACGCTCAGCTGGCCGTCCGCCATGCCGATGGCCAGGCCCAGGACGCCCGGCACCACCAGCTGCAGCGCGCCGATGACGGCGACGCCGATCACCTTGCCGGCCAGCAGCTGCCACGGCTTGATCGTCGCCAGCAGCAGCTCGACGACGCGACTGCTCTTCTCCTCGACGACGCCCTGGGCCACCATCTGGCCGACCGTCATCAGGATCATGTACATCAGCAGCCCGGCCGCGATCGCGATGGTGATCTTCTGGCCCAACTGCGGGTCGCTCTTCTCCAGCGCGGTCACCTGAACCTGTTGCGTGGGCACGGTGGGGTGCTGGTCGACGATCGAGAGGAGCGTTTTGAGCGGGTCCGGCAGCGACTTCTTCACCGTCACCGCCGAGCCGTTCGCCGTCTGCGTGGCGAAGACGTCCACCGTGCCGTCGCGGACCTCGGCGACGCCCGCCGCCGCGTCGGGGACGACGGTCAGCTTGAACTTCTGGTGCAGTTGCCCGGCCACGTTCGAAAGGGACTGACCGTAGGCCTGGTCCGCCTGGGTGACCGCGACCTTGGCGGTGCTCGGGCCGGACTGGGCGAACTTGGTGATGATGGGCAGGGCCACGAAGGCGACCGCTGTGATCGCCAGGATGATCAGGAAGGCCTTCGAGCGCAGCCGCACTCGCAGTTCACGTCCGGCGACCAGCTTGATCGCGTCCAGGCTGCCGATCTGCAGCCGTTCGTGCTTGGCGCTGTTCACTTCCCGTGCTCCCCCGTCCCGCTCTGCTTCGCCTCGGTCGCCTCGGTGCTCACCACGTGCCGGAACAGCTCCGTCAGCGAGGAGCGCCGGCGCGCGAACTCGCGGACCGGGCCCGTCGCCAGCGCCGCCGCCAGGACCGCCTGGTCGTCCGCGCCGTCCTCCAGCGCGAGGACGGTCCGGCCGGCCTCCTCACCGCGGACCGTGACGCCGGGTATGCCCGCCGCCCAGCCGTCGCGGGCCTGCGGCGCGTGCACGACCAGCTCCTCGCCGCCTTCGGCGCGGAGGGCGTCGACGGTGTCGCAGGCGACCATGCTGCCCGCGCGGACGATGCCGACGCGGTCGCAGAGGCGCTCGACCAGCTCCAGCTGGTGGCTGGAGAAGATGACCGGGGTGCCCTCGGCGCACTTCTCTTTCAGGACCTCGCTCATCACGTCGACGGCGACCGGGTCCAGGCCGGAGAAGGGCTCGTCCAGCACGAGTATCTCCGGGTGGTGGACCAGCGCGGCCGCCAGCTGGACGCGCTGCTGGTTGCCGAGGCTGAGCTTCTGCACCTCGTCGCCGAAGCGGCCCTCGACGCCCAGTCGCTCGGCCCAGGAGCGGGCGGCGGCCGCCGCGTCCGGCTTGGTGAGGCCGTGCAGGCGAGCCAGGTACTCCAGTTGCTCGCCGACCTTCATCCGCGGGTAGAGCCCGCGCTCCTCCGGCATGTAGCCGATCCGGCTGCGGGTCTCCAGCGTGACCGGCGCACCGTCCCAGCGCACCTCGCCGGCGTCCGCCGCGAGCACGCCGAGGATGATCCGCATGGTCGTGGTCTTGCCGGCTCCGTTGCTTCCGACGAAGCCGAAGATCTCTCCGGCCCGCACGTCGAAAGCCATACTGTCCAGCGCGACGGTGTCGCCGTAACGCTTGGACACGCGGTCGACTTCCAGGCGTCGATCGCTCATTCGCTCACCACTCCCCCGTGATGCTCATTCGTTCTTATGTTCAGCTGTTCCATCTTTGATCTGTTTGATCGATCGTCAGCCTATCCCGCGCGGTGGTCGGGGTCGTGAACCTCCCCGACCAGCTCCTCCAGGACGTCCTCCAGCGCGACCAGGCCCACCGTCCGGCCGTCCCCGTCCACCACTCCGGCCAGATGCGCGGCCGCGCGACGCATCGCGCCGAGGGCGTCGTCGAGCGGGAGTTCGCCGGAGAGCGTGATGATCGGCCGCCAGAGCCGCCGCGGCACCGGAGCGTCGCGGTCGTCCAGCTCCAGCACGTCCTTGACGTGCAGGTAACCGAGGAATCCGCCGTGGCCGCCGACGACCGGGTAGCGCGAGAAGCCGGTCCGCACGGCCAGGTCCTCGATCTGGCCCGCCGTCACCGCGCTGTCCACGGTGACCAGCTTCTCCTTCGGCATGACGACCTCGCGCACCGGCCGCAGGCCCAGCTCCAGCGCGTCCTCCAGCCGCTCCTGGGCGTGCCGGCCGAGCAACCCGGCGGCGTGCGAGTCGTGCAGCAGGTGGGCGAGCTGCTCGCTGGTGTAGACGGACTCGATCTCGTCCTTCGGTTCCACCCGCAGCAGGCGCAGCAGCAGGTTGGCCAAGGCGTTGAGGAAGCCGATGAGGGGTCGCAGCGGGCGCGCGATCGCGGCCAGCGGCGGACCGAGCCAGAGCGCGGCCCGCTCCGGCGTGGCCAGCGCGATGTTCTTGGGGACCATCTCGCCGATCACCATGTGCAGCGCGACGACGACCACCAGCGCGAGCACGTAGGCGGCCGGGTGGACCAGCTGCGCGGGCAGGCCGACCGCCTGGAAGGGACGCTCCAGCAGCCCGGCCAGGGCCGGCTCGGCGAGCGCGCCGAGCAGCAGCGAACAGACGGTGATCCCGAGTTGGGCCGCCGCCATCATCGCGGAGAGCTCCTCGAGCGCCCGCACGACCGTGGCCGCCCGGCGGTTGCCCGCGTCGGCCAGAGGTTCGACCTGGCTGCGGCGGACCGAGACCAGTGCGAACTCGGCGCCGACGAAGAAGGCGTTGCCCAGCAGGAGCAGCACCGCGAAGCCCAGGGCCAGGACGCTCATCGCCCGCCCTCCCCATGGCCGCGCTGCCCGTAGCCGTTCTGCCCGCCTTCGTGGTGGGTGCGCTCCAGCCTGACCAGTTCGGTGCGGTGGCGCTGGACCTCGAGTACGGTCAGCCGCCATCCGGGCAGCTCGGCCGAGTCCCCCACCACAGGCAGCCGGCCGAGCAGATCGGCCAGCAGGCCGGCGATCGTCTCGTAAGGGCCCTCGGGCGCGTAGAGGCCGACGGACTCCAGCACGTCGATCCGGCAGCGGCCCTCCGCCTCCCAGACGGGACGTCCCTCGACCGGCTCGGCCGGGCGCAGTTCGGGCCGGTCCTCCGGGTCGTGCTCGTCCAGGACCTCGCCGACCATCTCCTCGACGATGTCCTCCAGCGTGGCGACGCCGGCCGTGCCGCCGTACTCGTCGACGACGACAGCGAGCTGCTGCCGGCGGCGCAGCAGGTCGAGCAGGCGCTCGGCCGGCAGCGTCTCGGGCACGAGCAGCGGCGGTGAGGCGAGCGCTGCGACCCGTACGCTCGTCCGGTTCTCGGCGCGGACCGCGAGCGCGTCCTTGAGGGTGACCACCCCGATCACCTCGTCGATGCTCTGCCGGTAGACGGGGAAGCGCGAAAGGCCGGTCGCCCGGGTCAGGTTGAGCACGTCGGCGGCGGTGGCGTGGTCCTCTAGGGCGGCGACGTCGACGCGCGGGGTCATCACGCTCTCGGCGGTCAGCTCGGCCAGGCCGAGCGTGCGAACGAAGAGGTCGGCGGTGTCGCGCTCCAGCGCGCCCTCGCTGGCGGAGTGGCGGGCGAGCGCGACCAGTTCCTCGGCGCTGCGGGCGGAGGCGAGTTCCTCGGCCGGCTCCAGGCCGAGCATCCGGACCAGCCGGTTGGCGATCCCGTTGAGCACGAGGATCAGCGGCCGGCACAGCGTCGAGAAGAGCCGCTGCGGCGCGGCGACGGATCGAGCCACCGGCAGCGGCCGCGAGATCGCCCAGTTCTTGGGCACGAGCTCGCCGACGACCATCTGCACCACGGTCGCGGCGAGCATGCCGACGACGGCGGCGACGCCTCTCACGACGGAGCCCGGCACGCCGATCGAGCGCAGCGGCGGCGAGAGCAGGACCGCGAGGGCGGGATTGGCGAGCATGCCGACGAGCAGCGAGGTGACGGTGATCCCCAGCTGGGCGCCGGACAGCTCGAAGGAGAGCGTGCGCAGCGAGTGGGACACCCTCGCCGCCCGCCGGTCCCCCTGGGCGGCGGCCCGTTCCACCTCCCCCCGGTCGACCGTGACGAACGCGAACTCGGCGGCGACGAAGAGCCCGTTGGCCAGGATCAGCAGGACGGCGATGCCGAGCAGCAGCCAAGCCACGGAAGTACTGTGAGGGTCCATGGACGGTGGAACTTCTCCAAAGGGTTGGTAAAGACTCTTACCGTAGCAGGATGCCTGCGCGGACGCCGCGAACGGCGCAGGTCAGCGCCGCGCCGTGCCGTAGGCGTCGACGCAGGCGCGCAGTTCCGCCGCTGCGCGGAGCGCCTGACGGCGGCCGGAGCCGGGTTGGATGGCGACGACGGCGAGGGTGTCGCCGTCCGCGAGGTCGAGCAGCACCCAGGGGTCGCCCGCGCCGAGGTGGACGCCGAGGATCTCGGGCCACTCCAGCCGACGGGTCCGCAGGAAGTTGACGACGGTCAGTCCCGTCCGGTCGGCCTTGGCCCGGGGGCGCGCCAGGACCACCAGGACCGTCGCGAAGACGACGCCGGAGCAGCCGATCGCGATCCGGTCGTGCCGCTGCCAGTCGGGTGCGCCGAGCACGGCGATCAGCCCGAAGAACGCCACCGAGACCGCCGCCAGCCCGAGCAGGACGACGCGCGTCATCACCGGCTGCCACGTGTGCGGTAGCTCGGGCGGCGCGGAGACGCGGCTCGGGCGGACGGTCATCGTCGGCCTCCTCGGCCGTCAACTCGGGGAGTGTTCAGAGGCGGCAGGCGTGGATGTTGGTGACCAGAATGGCGCGCGCGCCGATGCTCCACAGGTCGTCCATGATCCGTTGAGCCTCCTTGCGCAGCACCATGGCCCGGACCGCCACCCAGCCCTCGCTGTGCAGCGGGGAGACCGTCGGCGACTCCAGACCGGGGGTGAGCGCGACCGCTTCCGCGACGCGCTCGGCACGGATGTCGTAATCCATCATCACGTACCTGCGGGCCACCAGAACACCCTGCAGACGCCGCAGAAACTGGTCCACCCCGGCGTCCTCGGGCGCGCCGACCGGGCGGATCACCACGGCGTCGGAGACCAGGATCGGCTCGCCGAACACCTCCATCCCGGCGTTGCGCAGGCTGGTGCCGGTCTCGACGACGTCGGCGATCACGTCGGCGACACCGAGCTGCACGGCCGTCTCGACCGCGCCGTCCAGCTTGGTGACGGCGGCGGCCTTCACGCCCGCCTCGGCAAGGTGCTTCTCGACCAGGCCGGTGTAGGAGGTGGCGATCCTGCGGCCCTCCAGCTCCTGCACGCTCTTCGCGACGCCGGGCGGGCCGGCGAAGCGGAAGGTCGACCCGCCGAAGCCGAGCGCGAGCACCTCCTCGGCGTCCGCGCCGGAGTCGAGCAGCAGGTCGCGGCCGGTGAAGCCGACGTCGAGACGGCCGGAGCCGACGTAGATCGCGATGTCGCGCGGACGCAGGTAGAAGAACTCGACCTGGTTCTCCGGGTCGACCAGGACCAGCTCCTTGCTGTCCTTGCGCTGGCGGTACCCGGCCTCATGGAGCATGCCGGCCGCGGGTTCGGCGAGTGAGCCCTTGTTGGGGACGGCGATGCGGAGCATGGGTCTGTGCCTTTCGTCGGAACGGTGCGGGGCAGGGGCTGGTCTGGGGCTGGGCTACGAAGAAACGTGGGCAAAGAAGAAGCGGGGCACCGGATACGGCTCGGTGCCCCGCTGCGTCACAACACGCGGGGTCTACAGATGGGCGTAGACGTCTTCCAGGGTGAGGCCGCGCGCGACCATCATCACCTGCAGGTGGTACAGCAGTTGGGAGATCTCCTCGGCCGTCCGCTCGTCGGACTCGTGCTCGGCGGCCATCCACACCTCGGCCGCCTCCTCGACGACCTTCTTGCCGATGGCGTGCACGCCCTGGCCGACCAGCTCGGCGGTACGCGAACCCGCCGCACCCGCGGCGGCCTTCTGCTGCAGCTCGGTGAAGAGCTCTTCGAATGTCTTGTGCGCCATGATGGCCCTACCCTACGTGGTTCCCCGGGAACGGGTCGTGTCGTCCCACCGTACGGACGGTGTCGCGGACATCAACCTGTGTGTCGGCCGGTGCGTCAGCCGTCCAGCCCGCGCAGCAGCACCGCCGCGGCGAGTGCGGCGGTGGTCGCCTCGTGGCCCTTGTCCTCCTTGGAGTCCGGCAGTCCGGCGCGGTCCAGCGCCTGCTGCTCGTTGTCGCAGGTGAGCAGGCCGAAGCCGACCGGGATGCCGGAGTCGACGGATACCTGGGTCAGCCCCATGGTCGCCGCCTCGCACACATACTCGAAGTGGGGCGTGCCGCCCCTGATGACGACGCCGAGCGCGACGATCGCGTCGTAGCCGCGCGCGGCCAGACCCTTGGCGACCACCGGCAGCTCGAAGCTGCCCGGCACGCGCAGCACGGTGAAGTCCGCGACGCCGTACTCGCGCAGCGCGCGCTCGGCGCCGGCGACCAGGCCGTCCATCACCGTCTGGTGCCACTGCGCCGCGATGACCGCGACCTTCAGGTCCTTGGCGCCCGGCACGCCGAGCTGGGGGGCTCCTTCGCCGCTCACTTGCTACGTCCTCTCAAGGGGATCAGATGGAGATCAGGTGGGTGAAGTTCTGGTGATCCGGGCGCCTCCGGCCCGACGGGCCGGGAAGCGGGTCAGCCCCCGCAGGGTTACGCACTGTGGACAACGGGCGCGGGCTCATCGAGCCAGGGCAGGTCGTGGCCCATGCGGTCGCGCTTGGTGAGCAGGTAGCGGAGGTTGTGTTCGCCGACCTGGGCCTGGACCGGTTCGCGGGTCAGCACCTTGAGGCCGTGGTCGGTCAGTGCCCCGTGCTTGTCCGGGTTGTTGCTGAGCAGCCGCACCGAGCGGACGCCGAGGTCCTCCAGGATCAGCGCCGCCGCGCGGTAGTCGCGGGCGTCGGCGGGCAGGCCAAGTTCCAGGTTGGCGTCGACCGTGTCGCGGCCGTCCTCCTGGAGCTCGTAGGCGCGCAGCTTGCGGACCAGGCCGATGCCGCGGCCCTCGTGGCCGCGCAGGTAGAGGACGACGCCGCGCCCCTCCCGCGCTATCCGGTCCAGCGAGGCGTGCAGCTGCGGGCCGCAGTCGCAGCGCAGCGAGCCGAAGACGTCGCCGGTCAGGCACTCGGAGTGGACCCTGACCAGCACCTCCTCGCCGTCCGGCAGCCGCCCGTCGGCGCTCAGGCCGCCGGCGACCAGCGCGATGTGCTCGACGCCGTCGGGCTCGCTGCGGTAGCCGACCGCGGTGAAGGAGCCGTGCTCGGTCGGCAGCGCGGTGGTCGCCGCGCGGGTCACGCTCGCCTCGGCGCGACGGCGGTAGGCGATCAGGTCCTCGATGGAGATGATGGCGAGGCCGTGCCGGCGTGCGAAGACGACCAGCTCGGGCAGCCGGGCCATGGTCCCGTCGTCGTTGGCGATCTCGCAGATCGCGGCGGTCGGCCGCAGCCCCGCCAGCCGGCACAGGTCGGGACCGGCCTCGGTGTGGCCGTCGCGCTCCAGGACCCCGCCCGGGCGGGCGCGCAGCGGGAAGATGTGGC
Source organism: Streptacidiphilus sp. MAP12-20 (assembly GCF_041262525.1). Classification (NCBI taxonomy): domain Bacteria; kingdom Bacillati; phylum Actinomycetota; class Actinomycetes; order Kitasatosporales; family Streptomycetaceae; genus Streptacidiphilus; species Streptacidiphilus sp. MAP12-20. The sequence goes on along the minus strand of NZ_JBGCCK010000028.1, from coordinate 49,241 downwards.
CGGGGCGGACGAAGTCGCCGCTCACGGCGGCCGGGTCGGCGAGCAGACGCATCGTCAGCGCCCGGTCGGCGGCCGAGATGCCGGTCGTGGTGCCCACCTTCGCGTCGACGGAGACGGTGAAGGCGGTGCGCATGGACTCGGTGTTCTGCTGCACCATCTGGCCGAGTTCGAGCCGGTCCAGGTCCTCGCCGGTCATCGGCACGCAGATCAGTCCGCGGGCCTCGCGCATCGCGAAGGCGACCAGCTCGGGCGTGGCCAGCTCGGCGGCGAAGACGAGGTCGCCCTCGTTCTCGCGGTTCTCGTCGTCCACGACGACGATCGGGCGCCCGGCCGCGATCTCGGCGACGGCGAACTCGATGCTGTCGAGCGTCAGGTCCTCGTAGATCTCGCCGTGCTGCTGGGCCAGCTCCTGAATCGCGTTCATGCCACGGCTCCTTCGGTGCGAACTGCCTGCGGGGCGGCGGTGGTTCGGGTGCGCAGCCACCAGGAGCGCATGCCGAGGATCACCAGGACGAAGTAGACGATGTAGATCAGGCCGGAGAAGGCGAGGCCGCTGTTGAAGGCGAGCGGTACGCCCACCAGGTCCACGGCCAGCCAGGCGAACCAGAACTCGACCCAGCCCCTGCCCTGCGCGACCATCGCCGCCAGCGTGCCGGTGAAGAGGTAGGCGTCCTCCCAGGGGGCCCAGGAGAGGTTGTAGGCCTGGAAGAGCAGCGCGACGCCGATCGTCCCGACGGCGGTGCCGACCACCAGCCAGGCCCGCTCGGTCCAGGTGGCGAAGCGCACCGCGATGTCACCGTTGCGCTGCCGACCGCGGCTCCACTGGAGCCAGCCCCACACCGCCACGGCTATGACCACGAGCTGCTTGCCGATGCCGCCGCTCAGGTGCGCGGAGGCGTAGGCGGAGACGAGCACCAGCCCGGAGAGCAGCTGTACCGGCCAGCTGGCGATCGAGCGGCGCCAGCCGAGTGCGAGCGCGCCGAGGCCCAGCAGGTTGCCGATCATGTCGGACCACTTGATGTGCTCGCCGAGCACCGTGAAGGCGGTGCTGTTGAGATCGTCGATGAAGCTCATGATCCGTCAGGCCCCAGTCTGCGCAGTGTTCACACGGTCGCCGAGCAGGCGCTCGACGTACTTGGCGAGGACGTCGACCTCGAGGTTGACCGGCTCGCCGATCGCCTTCAGGCCGAGCGTCGTGTGCGCCAGCGTCGCCGGGATCAGGCTGACGGTGAACGAGTCCACGGCCGCCTCCACCACCGTCAGGCTCACGCCGTCGACGGTGATCGAGCCCTTCTCGACCAGGTACCGGGACAGCTGCGCCGGGAGGCTGAAACGCAGGATCTCCCACTGCGGATTCCCGTCCGCGCCGGGCTCACCGGGGCTGCGGGAGAGCAGGGCGGCGGCGCCGTCGACGTGGCCCTGGACCAGGTGGCCGCCGAGGCGCGCGCCGAGCGCCATCGCGCGCTCGAGGTTGACCCGGGAGCCGACGCCGATCGCGCCGAGGCTGGAGCGGTCAAGGGTCTCGCGCATCACGTCGGCGCTGAACTCGCCAGGGTGGGCGGCCAGCTCGGCGTCGGTGTCGAGGACGGTCAGGCAGACGCCGTTCACCGCGATGGACTGGCCCTCACGGGCGTCGGCGGTGGTGATCGGGCCGCGCAGGCGCATTCGTGCCGAATCGCCCAAGTCCTCGATCGAGAGGACCTCGCCAAGCTCTTCGATGATTCCCGTGAACATTCAGCTCTCCGTGACCTCGCGCCTACTGCGCGGTCTCCGGGGCTGTAGCGGGAGCTGACAACGGACGACAAGCCACGGGACGCGGCACGACACTGGGCCCTCCGAGGGAACGCCCGCGAAACGGGCTGCCCTGGGAGCACACCCTGGGGAGGGTGCACGCGAAGCGGCGACGCCGCAGCCCGACGTCCGCCGCGCACTGCCTCCCATCCGGACTTTAACCGTCGGTCCAGGAATTTCACCTGGTCAACCGGCCGCTGGAAGCGACCGGGTCGCGGACTGTAACCGCCGGTTCGGACTTTCACCGACCCCGGAGTGCGCAAACGTCGTACTGCTGGAGCCAGTCTGCCACGAACCCGAGCCGCGCACGCAAGACCCCTTGCGCCGCAAGCCCTGTGGCATGAATCACCCGCCGAGCGGGGAATGCGGATCCGGACTCGCGCTCGGGCGGACCAGGCCGCTCTCGTAGGCGAGCACCACCAGCTGCGCTCGGTCGCGCGCGCCGAGCTTGATCAGGGCGCGGCTGACGTGCGTCTTCACCGTGAACGGGCTCACCGCGAGCTGCTCGCCGATCTCGTCGTTGGACGCGCCCGTCGCCACCATGGCCACGATCTCGCGTTCACGGTCCGTCAGCACGGCGAGGCTCGTCGGCCCAGCCCCCGGGCCGCCGGGCTCCGGCTGGCGGAGATAGCGGGAGATCAGCTCCTTGGTCGCCGAGGGCGTCAGCAGCGCCTCGCCGCGGGCGACCACGCGGATCGCGTCGAGCAGCGCCTCCGGCTCGGCGCCCTTGCCGAGAAAGCCGCTGGCACCGGCCCGCAGCGCCTGGAAGACGTACTCGTCTATCTCGAAGGTCGTCAGCACCAGCACCCGGACGCCCGCCAGGTCATCGTCGGCGGTGATCCGCGCGGTGGCCTCCAGGCCGTCCAGCTCGGGCATCCTGATGTCCATCAGCACCACGTCGGCGCGTGCCTCGCGGGCCAGGGCGACCGCCTCGAGGCCGTTGGCGGCCTCGCCGACGACGGTCAGGTCCGGTGCGGAGTCGACCAGCACCTTCAGACCCGCCCGAACCAGCACCTGGTCGTCGGCGAGCAGTACACGGATGGTCATGCACGTCCTGTCTGAGCGGAGGAAGCGGAGGAAGCGGAGGAGTCGGTCAGTCCGGTGGAGCGGAAGGCCGCGCGCCGGGCCCGTGGCGCGGCAGTGCCGTCGCCCGTCCCGCAGGGCAGTTCGACAGCGACCCGGAAGCCACCGCCCGGTCGCGGACCGGCGACGAAGCTGCCGCCGACGGAGGCGGCGCGCTCGCGCATGCCGATGATCCCGTATCCGCCGGACGCCTCCGCGTCGGCTCGTCCGGGCGCGACCCCGCCGGGTCCCTCGTCCTCGACCTCGACCCGCAGCGAGCCCGGCCGGTAGACCAGCCGGACGGTGGCGGCGGAGGTCCCGGCGTGCTTGCGGACGTTGGTCAGCGACTCCTGCACCACCCGATAGGCGGTGAGGTCGACGACGGCCGACACCGGCTGCGGTTCGCCCTCAGTGTGCCGTTCGACGCTGAGCCCCGCCCGGTCGAAGGAGTCCAGCAGCTGCGGCAGCTGGTCCAGGCCAGGGGCCGGCTCGCGCGGGGTGGCCACGTCCTCCCCCTCGCCGGTCTGCCGCAGCACAGCCACCGTGGCGCCGAGCTCGGCCAGCGCGGCCCGCCCCGCCTGCCGCACCTGCGCCAGCGCCTCGCGCGCGGCGTCGGGCTGGCTGGCCAGCACGTGCGAGGCGACGCCGGCCTGGATGTTGATCAGCGCGATGTGGTGGCCGACGATGTCGTGCAGCTCGCGCGCGATCCGCAGCCGCTCCTCGGCGACGCGGCGACGGGCCTCCTCCTCGCGGGTGTGCTCGGCGCGGCGGGCCCGCTCCTCTATCGCGGCGACGAAGGCGCGCCTGCTGCGGACGGCCTCGCCGATGGCGACGGTCATCGCGGTCCAGGCGAAGGCGATGCCGTTGACGGCGGAGTCCCATTTCTCCGGCGAGAGCGCCATGCTGGCGATGCCGACGGAGAGCACCGCGACCGCCCCTATGGCGAGCGCGAGCCGCCGTTCCACGACGGAGCAGACGGTGTAGATCGCGAGCCCGCAACCGGCCAGGATCGGCCCGCGCACCGGGCCGACGAACATGTAGCCGACGGTGGCGGCGGTGGTGCAGCCCAGTACCAGTACGGGGTACCGGCGACGCCACACCAGCGGCGCGTAGACCAGTGCGCCCGCGACGACCAGCACCTCGGAGGGGTCGAGGTTGGACCACGCGCTGGGCCGCCCGCCGGTCGGCCAGGCGATGGTCACCAGGAAGAGCGCGAGGGCGAGCGCCGCGTCCGCCCAGTACGGGTGGGCGCGCGCGAGAAGCCGCAGGCGGCGCAGCAGGTCCATGACTCAACCGTAGAGGCAAACCCTGGGAGCCCGGACCAGCGGTGCCTGCCGAGCAGCACGGTCAGAAGCGGATTTCGATGGCCGCGATCGGATTCCTGCGCCGCCGGCCCGTGAGCGAGGCGTACCAGTCGCCGAGGCGGGCCATCAGATACTTCCGGACGAGCAGGCGGCGCACCTTCTCCCTGCCCTCCTCGTCCAGCACCCGGCCGGTCCCCTCGGCGTCCGCCGCGCCGGGCGCGATCCGGCCGCGCACGTCGCAGACGACGACCTTGACCCTGGGGTCCCGGCGCAGCCGCTTGACCTTCCAGGAACCGGCCTCGGTCCAGACGTAGAGAAGTCCTCCGTCCATCACGTGCCAGACAGGGGTCGCCACGGGCGTGCCGTCCTTCCGGTACGTGGTGAGGCTGACGTAGCGGGCGCGGGTCAGCGCGTCGAGGGTGTGCGGGTCCAGTGCGGTCACGCGGCAGACGTTACCGCGCGGCCGTCTGCCCGGGGGCTCACCTTCCCGGGTGAATCCGGTCGGGGCGTTGCCTGGCGCGCTACGGCGACTGCCTGCGCTTGTGCCCTCCGGAAGCCCGGCGCGCAGTGCGGGCAGGCACGGGCGAAACGCCGGGCAGCCGGTACCGTGGCGGCGTGATCGCTGACCTGACACCGGCGGACATGGTGGCCGATCCGATCAGCTGCCTGGCCATCTTCGAGGATCGGATGCGGATCGAGCAGCGCCGGATGGAGCTGCTGGACGCCGTCCTGCGGGAGCTGCGCCAGATCACGCAGGCCAGGAAACGGCTCCACGCGCTGCTCGACGGCGAGCCCGTCCCCGAGCCGCCGGCCCGTCCACGCCCGCCGCGTCCGGCTGCGTCCGCCGGCGCCGTTCCCCGGCAGGCCGCCCGCCGTCCTCAACGTCCGCGCCCGCAGTTGGAACAGGCGATGGAGATCATGGGCGGCGATCCGCAGCGTCGCTGGAGTGCCCCGGAGATCGCCGCGCTGATCGGCGCGGACGCGGACTGGCTGCGCTTCGTCCTGCACAGCGCCGCCAACCGCGGCCTGATCCAGCGGCACGCCCAGGCGAAGCCGACCGGCGCGCGCGGGCGGCCGGTCGCGATCCAGTTCAGCCTCGGGCCGACGTCGGACAACTGAGCTCAGTGGCCTCGGGCCAGCCACTCCCCCAGGTTCGGGGCCTCCGCACCGATGGTGGTGGCGTCGCCGTGGCCGGTCAGGACGACGGTCTCCGGCGGGAGGGTGAGCAGTCGCCCCCGGATGGAGGCGATGATCGTCGGGAAGTCGGAGTAGGAGCGGCCGGTCGCGCCGGGCCCGCCGTGGAAGAGCGTGTCGCCCGAGAAGAGCACGCCCAGCTGCTGCGCGTAGAGGCAGACCGCTCCCGGGCTGTGGCCGGGAGTGTGGATGACCGTCAGGCCGATCCCGCCGGCCTCGACGCGCTGGTCGTTGGCGAGGTCGCCGTCCGGGGAGCGGTCCGGGTGCGTCTGCTTCCAGAGCGGGAGGTCCGCCGGGTGGAGCAGGACCGGTGCGCCGGTGCGCTCGGCGAGCGCGGGGGCGGCGTCGATGTGGTCATTGTGGCCGTGGGTGGAGACGACCGCGACGAGCCGTCGGCGGCCGACGGCCGCGGCGATCACCTCGGCGTCGTGGGCGGCGTCGATGACGAGGACCTCGTCCCCGTCGCCGACCAGCCAGACGTTGTTGTCCACCTCCCAGCTGCCGCCGTCGAGTTCGAAGCGGCCGGAGGTGACCAGGCGTTCGACGCCCTGCGGGAACCCGTTCACAGCAGCACCACCGAGCGCAGCACCTCGCCCTTCTCCATCCGATGGAAGGCCTCCTCGACCTGGTCCAGCGCGATCGTCTCGGAGACGAAGGCGTCCAGGTCCAGCCGGCCCTGGAGGTAGAGGTCGATCAGCAGGGGGAAGTCGCGGGAGGGCAGGCAGTCGCCGTACCAGGAGGACTTGAGCGCGCCGCCGCGCCCGAAGACGTCCAGCAGCGGGAGTTCGAGCGTCATCTCCGGCGTCGGGACGCCGACCAGCACCACGGTCCCGGCCAGGTCGCGGGCGTAGAAGGCCTGCCGGTAGGTCTCCGGACGGCCGACCGCCTCGATGACGACGTCCGCGCCGTTCCCGCCGGTCAGCGCCCGGATCGCCTCGACGGGGTCGGTCTCGCGCGAGTTGACGGCGTGGGTCGCGCCGAGGCGCTGCGCGGTGGCGAGCTTGCCGGCGTCGATGTCCACGGCGATGATCCGGGCAGCGCCGGCCAGCCGCGCGCCCATGACCGCCGCGTTGCCGACGCCGCCGCAGCCGATGACGGCGACGGTGTCGCCGCGTGAGACGCCGCCGGTGTTGACGGCCGCGCCCAGCCCGGCCATCACGCCACAGCCGAGCAGCCCGGCCGCCGCCGGGGACGCGGCCGGGTCGACGTTCGTGCACTGCCCGGCCGCGACCAGGGTCTTGTCCGCGAACGCGCCGATGCCGAGCGCGGGGCTGAGCTCGGTGCCGTCCTCCAGCGTCATCTTCTGCTTCGCGTTGTGCGTGTCGAAGCAGTACTGCGGGCGGCCGCGCCGACATGAGCGGCACTGGCCGCAGACCGCGCGCCAGTTGAGGATGACGAAGTCACCCGGCGCCACCTCGGTCACGCCCTCGCCGACACTCTCGACGATCCCGGCCGCCTCGTGCCCGAGCAGGAAGGGGAACTCGTCGTTGATGCCGCCCTCGCGGTAGTGCAGGTCCGTATGGCAGACGCCGCACGCCTGCACCTGCACCACCGCCTCCCCCGGGCCGGGGTCAGGGACGATGATCGTCTCGATCCGTACCGGCTCGCCCCGGCCCGGGGCGATGACTCCGCGCACGCGCTGTGCCATCTGTTCGCTCTCCTCTGTCCGGCCCTGTCCCGACGGTCTCCCGCTGACCGTTCCGACCGCCCACGCACCCTGACGCGGCGCGGCCCGCGGTCGTGATCCAAGGCGTACCCCGACAGGCCCCGTACGTACCCCACCTGCCGAGAGCGAACGGATCCGCCGCGCTCAGCCGTCTCCGACCCGCACGGGCAGCGGCTTCTCCTCCGCCACCTCGGCGGCGGGAGGAAGGCGGAGAAGGCGGGAGGCCCAGGCGGGCAGCCACCAGTTGGCCTTGCCGAACAACGAGACCAGGGCCGGGAGGAGCAGCATCCGGACCACGACCGCGTCGAGCAGCACGCCCGCGGCGAGTCCGGCGGCGATCTGACGGACCGTGATGTCGTTCGCGGTCGACAGGGAGGCGAGCGCGAAGAACAGGATCAGCGCCGCGCTGGTGACCAGACGCCCGGTGCGGGAGATCCCCTCCACGATGCCGTCGCGGGTGGAGCCGGTGCGGTCGTAGCCTTCCCGGACGCGGGAGAGGATGAAGACTTCGTAGTCCATCGAGACGCCGAAGAGGAACCCGAAGATCAGCACGGGTGCGAAGCTGTCGACGGCTCCGTAGGACGCGCTGCCCCACAGTGCCTGCATGCCCAGGCCGTGCTGGAAGACCAGCACGAGGATGCCGTAGGCGGCGGCCACGGACAGGGCGTTGAGCAGCACCGCCTTGGCGGGTAGCAGGATCGACTTGAGCCCTCGCGCCAGCAGCAGGAAGGTGACGATCGCGACGATCGCGAACAGCAGCGGGAACGAACCGTAGGTCGACTTGACCTGGTCGATGCTGAGCGCGCCCTCGCCGCCGACCAGAGCGCCCTGGGGCACGGAGCTGCGGATGTCGGCGAGCGCGGTGCCGCCCTGGGAGCTGCCGACCTCGCCCTTGGGGATCGCGATGACGACCGCGCTGCCGTCGACCCGCCAGTCGGCCGCGCTGGAGGTGACCGCGCCGTGCAGGCCGGCCACCTGGTCCAGGGAGCTGACGACGGCGGGCGCGTCGGCGGCGTTGGGGACCCAGACGGGCACCGCCGTCAGCGTGCCGCTCGGGAAGCCGTCGGCCTGCAGCGCGTGCAGCCCGTCGGTGTAGCTGCCGGCGCTGGCGAGGGCGGAGCTCGTGGGCTGGGAGATGTTGATGGTGGCCGCCACGCCGGCCAGGCCGATCAGGATGCCGAGGCCGACCATGGCCGCGGCGACGCGGTGCCTGATGACACCGAGCGACCAGCGGGTCCAGAAGCGGCTGGCGCCCCGCTTGGAGCTGCGCCGCGGCCAGTCGACCTTCGGTCCGATCTTGGACAGCACGACGGGGAGCAGGGTGAGCGCGACCAGGGTCGCGGTCGAGGGGATGAACAGCCCGGAGATGCCGATGCCGCGCACCACCGAGTTCGGGACCACGATCAGCGCGAACAGGCCGAGGGAGGCGACCAGGCCGGAGAACCACACCGAGTGCCCCGCGCGCTTCATCGCCTCTCGCACGGCCTCGTCGTTCGGCCGTCCGGCGGCCCGCTCCTCGCGCCAACGGGTCACGATCAGCAGCGAGTAGTCGATCGACAGCCCGAGCCCGAGCAGCGCGACGATGTACTGCACGGAGGGGCCGATCGGCGAGGACGACGGCATGAGGAACGTCAGCCCGTAGATGAGAAGTTGCATCGTCAGCACCGACACCAGCGCCATGATCAGCGGCAGGAGGGCGAGGAACGAGCCGAACACCCAGGCCAGCACCAGCAACGCGCCGAGCGCGCCGATCAGCAATTCGCCGAGCACGCTGGAGTTGCCCGAGGTGGTGTTGCCTGCCGCCAGCGCCTTGAGGCTGGTGCCGTGCACGGTCAGGTCCGGCGCCGCGGCCTTGGCCGCGCCGGTCAGCGCGTCGACGGCGGCGGTGTCGATGTCGTCGCCGTCGTGCGGCGGGTAGGCGAGCACGATGGTGCTCGTGCCGCCGGTGCCGACCAGGTTCTGGCTGCCCGTCGACGCGTAGGAGACGGTGCGCAGCGTCGGGGCCGCCTTCGCGATGGCGGCGTCCACGGCCTTCAGCTCCGCCTGCGCTGCGGCCGACTTCACGTTCTGTCCGGACGGCAGGTCCAGGACGAGCACGCCGGGGTCGGAGGTGACGCCGCCGTACTGCTTGGCGATCTGCTGGTCAGCGGTGTAGGCGGCGCCACTGAGGTGGTTGCCTGACTTGAGCCGGCCCGACACGGACGGCGCCAGCACGAGCCCGACCACCGTGATCACCACCCACAGCAACCCGACGAGCAGTCGATGTCGGGTCACCCACTTGCTGAGTGCGTCCATCCGGTCCTCCAGTAGTTCACGGTCAGAGTTCTGGTCTGTCGCCGTGGAAGCTACGTGGGTCGACCTTGCGAAACGCTTTCGCGTGCATGCTGGAGCCGTGCACATCCTGGTGATCGAAGACGACGAAGCCCTCGGCGCGTCCCTGACCTGGGGACTGCAGGCGGAGAACTACACCGTGCGGCTGGTGTCCGACGGCAACGAGGGGCTGTGGCAGGCGGCGGAGCACGACTTCGACCTGATCATCCTCGACGTCATGCTCCCCGGCCTGGACGGCTACCAGATCTGCGCCCGGCTGCGGGAGGCCGGGAACTGGACCCCGATCCTCATGCTCACGGCCATGGACGCCGACCTGGACCAGGCCGAAGGCCTGGACCTCGGGGCCGACGACTACCTCACCAAGCCTTTCGTCTACCCCGTCCTCCTGGCCCGCATCCGCTCCCTGCTCCGCCGGGGAGCGCCGCCCCGCCCGGCCCTGCTCACAGCGGGCGACCTTGTCCTCGACCCCGCCACCCGAACCGTCCTCCGCGCCGGTCAGGCCCTCGCTCTCACCCCTGGCGAACTGGCCGTGCTGGAATACCTGCTGCGTGCCGACGGCCGCGCCGTGTCCAAGACCGAACTGCTGGAACACTGCTGGGACGCCACCGCGCAGTCCGATCCCGCCGTGGTCGAGGTCCGCATCCACCATCTGCGTCGGAAGATCGACCAGCCGTTCCCCTCCGCGCTGATCGAGACGATTCGCGGAGCGGGCTACCGCATCGACCCGCACCGCTCCTAGCTGCCCACGGTCTCGAGCCACCCGTGGAAGCTGTCGACACGGTGGCCGGTGAGCGCACTGCCGTGGGCGAAGCCGACGGCCCGCACGTCTCTGGGGATCTTGGCCAGGCTGCCCGCGCGCAGCTGAGGGTCGGCGGCCAGGGCGGCCGGGCCCAGTGCGAGATCACCGCGGTGGAAGACGGCGTCGCCGGTAAGGAGGGTCCCGCTGGGCTCGTGCACGAGCACGAGGTGGCCGGGTGAGTGGCCGGGGGTGTGCAGCACTCGCAGGCCGCCGCCGGCAGGCACCAGGTCGCCGTCGGTGAGGGTCGCGTCGGCGGTCAGCGGATGCCAGTGCAGCTTGGGGAGTCGGTCCAGGACGCGGCCGAGGGCTCCTGACCGGCCGTCGGCCGGGACGCGGCCGTTCTGCAGCCACGCCTGCTCCGCGTGGTGGATGAAGAACTGGGCGCCGGTGAGCTCGCGCAGCTTCGCGGCGCCCTGGACGTGGTCGGGGTGGGCGTGGGTGAGGACGACGCGCCGGATGTCGGACGGTTTGCGGCCGAGTTCGGCGAGTGTGTCGAGGATGGCGTCGGGAGCGTTCGCCCAGCCGACGTCGACGAGGGTGAAGCCGTCGTCGCCGTCGACGAGGAAGGCGTTGTCCCGGCGGGTGGTGGGGATACGGATGACGCCGGGGGCGAGCTGGTCGGGCATGCGAGTACTCCAGTGGGTTACGGTGTGGTCGGCAGGGTCACGTAGCCCTCGCGGGCGAGCTTGGGCAGGATGCCGCCGGCGGCGAGGATGTCGAGCACCATCGTGGGGAGGGCACCGCCTTCGAGGCGGGCGCCGGTGGTGGTGTTCTCGACCCGGCCCGCGGCGAAGTCCAGGCTCATGGTGTCGCCGTCGGCGAAGGCGGCGGTCACGCCGGGCACAGCGAGTGCGGGCAGGCCGTGGTTGATGGCGTTGCGCAGGAACAGGGAGTTGAACTCCTCGGCGACCAGCGCGGCCACCCCGAGCTCGCGGAAGAGCGCCGCGACCGGGCGGGAGGAGCCGAGCCCGAAGTTGCGCCCGGCGACGACGATGTCGCCGGGGGCCACCTGATCGGTCCAGCCGGGGCGCAGCTCGTAGAACACGTGCCGGGCGGCTTCGGGGACCGGGAGTTTCATGGCGAAGGCGGGGTACATGGCGTCGGTGGTGACCGAGTCGCCGACGACCCAGACGCGGCCCGTGATCCGGGTGTCCATCAGTTCAGCTCTCCTCGCGGGTCGTTGGTGCGCGGCTCGATGGTCCGCGAGTCGGTGACGTGTCCGGTCAGGGCGGAGGCGGCGACGGTGGCCGGGGAGGCCATGTAGATCTCGGCTTCCGGGCTGCCCATCCGGCCGGTGAAGTTGCGGGTGGACGAGGTCAGGCAGACCTCGCCGGGGCCGAGCAGGCCCATGTGGTAGCCGAAGCAGGCGCCGCAGGTGGAGTTGGTGACCACCGCGCCCGCGTCGGCGAGGTCCTGCAGGTAGCCGGCGCGCATCGCGTCGCGGTAGACCTGCTGGGAAGCGGGGGTGACCAGCAGCCGCACGCCGGGGGCGACCTTGCGGCCGCGCACGATCGCGGCGGCGATGGCCAGGTCCTCCAACTGCCCGTTGGCGCAGGAACCGATGAAGCACTGGTTGACCGGGCGCTTCTCGATCGCCGAGATCGGCACCGCGTTGTGGCTCACCGTGCCGGGGCGGGCGACGTACGGCTCCAGCGCGGACAGGTCGATGCGGCGCACGGCGGCGTACCGAGCGTCCGGGTCCGGGTCGGCGGCCCGGTAGTCGGCCGGGTCGGCTCCGTGGGCGGCGAGGAAGTCGCGGGCCAGGTCGTCGATCGGGAAGGTGGAGAAGTCGGCGGAGATCTCGGCGCCCTGGGTGGCGATGGTGCGCCGGTCGTTCATCGGGATCGAGGCCAGGCCGGGACCGCCGAACTCGAGGTTGTGGTTGGTGGCGTCGCCGTAGGTCCCGGCGATGTGCAGGAAGATGTCCTTGCCGGAGACGCCGTCCGGTCGCGCGCCGGTGAACTCGTAGCGGATGGTGGGCGCGATCTGGAACCAGGTCCGCCCGGTGCAGAGGATCGAGTAAACCTCTGCGGGCCCGAGCCCTCGGGCGGCGGTGTTGTAAGCGCCGGCGGCGCAGGTGTGGGAGTCGGTACAGGCGAGGATCTCGCCGGGTCGGGCGAGGCCGTTCTCGGCGATGACCTGGTGGCAGATGCCGTGCGCGCCCACGTCGTAGAACTTCTCGATGGCGAAGTCGCGGGCGAAGGCGCGGGCCTGGGTGCCGCCCGCGGCGTCGTTGACGGAGGGGGCGGGGACCGCGTGGTCCATGATGACGGCGACCTTGGCCGGGTCGTTGATCCTCACGGGCTGGACCCAGCCGGTGGCGAACTGGAGGTCGATCATGACGGTCATGTCGACGTCGCAGACCACCGTGTCACCGGCGGCCACCTGGTCCAGGCCCGCCCTGCGGGCGAGGATCTTCTCGATCATGGTCATGCCCATCAGGCACCGTCCTCGGTGTGGTCGCGGTAGCGCTCGCCGACGTCGGCCCATTGGCGCAGGCCGACCAGCTCGAACAGGCCCTCGGGGCCGGGGGTCAGGTCGGTGGGCAGGATGCCGCCAAGGCGCTGGAGGGAGTCGAAGCCGGCGAGCACGGTGGGGCCGAGCAGGGCGCCGGGGTGGATCGCGATCCGGTAGCCGAGTGCGGCGAGCCGGTCGGGGGCTGTGTCGGGTGTCAGGCCGCCCTGGACCATGTTGATCAGCAGCGGCGCGTCCACCTGCGCGGCGATCTTCTCGATCTCCTCCGAGGTCTGCGGGGCTTCGACGAAGAGGAGGTCGGCTCCGGCGGCGGCGTAGCGGTTGGCTCGGTCGATCGCCTCGTCGATGCCGAGCGGGCCGCGAGCGTCGGTCCTGGCGACGATCACCGTGTCCGCGTCGGCGCGCGCGTCGAGCGCGGCGCGGAGCTTCGCCTCGAAGGCCGGGACGTCGATGAGCTCCTTGTCCGGCAGGTGGCCGCACTTCTTCGGGAACGCCTGGTCCTCCAACTGGATGGCCGCGACTCCGGCCCGCTCGTAGGCACGCACCGTCCGGACCACGTGCAGGGGTCCGCCGTAGCCGGTGTCCGCGTCGGCGATCAACGGGACCTCGCCCAGGGCCTCGGCGACGATGCGGGCCCGCTCCACCATTTCGGTCGCGGTGAGCAGCCCGATGTCGGGCAGACCGAAGCCGGCCACGGCCACCCCCGCTCCGGTCAGATAGGCGGCCCGGAAGCCGCAGCGGGCGACCAGATGCGCGCCCAGGCCGTCGTAGACGCCGGGTGCGGTGATCAGACCGCCCTGGGCGACCAGCGACCGCAGTCGGCCGCCGGGCGTGGATTGACTGCGCTGGGGTTGGCACACGAGAGGCTCCTCGTCGGTGGTGGTGGGTCAGTCGAGGGCGCCGCGGGCGGAGGCGGCCAGCAGGTCCCCGAGGCGGTGCAGATCGGTTTGGCGTTCGAGGTCCAGGACGATCCGCTCGATCTCGGCGGAGCGGTCGGCGTCGATGACGCGTGCGGTCAGCGCGCGGTACTTCTCGCGGATCTCACTGTTCGTCAGCGGATCGTCCGGCCCACCGTGGGGCTGGTTCAGCGCCCGGCTGAGTACCTCGCCGCCGCGCAGGACGAGAGTGACCCGGGTGTTGTAGCCGGGCTGCTCCCAGCTCGGGTCCTGCGGGGCGTCGACGAGTTGCACCTCGGTACGGCCGATCAGCTGCCAGACGTCGTCGGAGTCGATCCGCTCAGGGGTGAACTGTTCGGGCCGCACGTGACCGTCCAGGATGGCGACCGCGGTGGCGAAGGCGATGTTCATCTGCGCGCCGATCGTCGTCAGCGGCCGTTCCAGCGCCCACCAGCCGTGGTGGTAGATCGCCTCGGGGATCTCGATGCGGATCGCCTCGATGCCGTCGACGGTGAGCTTGCGGTCGGCGCCGAGGGCGAGCGCCGCATCGACGGCGGGGTGCAGCCCGCCCATCGCGGCGTGGACCTTCACCGTGATCTGCTCGGTGCACCACGTCTCGCCCAGGCCCCGCGTGATCTGGGCAGCGTCGGGGTCGTGGCCCTCACCGAAGGTGGAGAGGAAGCCACCGTAGGGGCGCTCGAAGACCCGCTTGATGCCGGTGTAGCCGCCCGCCGCCAGTCCTGCGGCGTAGAAGCCGTTGCGGGAGGCGAAGCCGTGGTGCATCCGCTTGGACATCGCCTCGTACTGGGCGGCCATCAATCCCGCCGACTGGGTCGCGGCCAGGCCGAGAGCGTCCTCGAACGCGGCCCCGTCCAGTCCGCGCAGGGCGCCGGAGGCGGCTGCTGCCGCATGGGTGCCGAACACCGGACCGGAATGCCAGCCGCGCGACAGCATCTGCGGGCCGTGCAGCGCCAGACCGACGCGCGGCCCCACTTCGAAGCCCAGGACCGCGGCGCGCAGGAACTCGCCGCCGGAGACGGCGCCCAGCTGGGAGGCGGTGGACAGCAGCGCGGGCAGCACGAGGGAGGCGCTGTGCAGCGGCGCGGCCGGGTAGTAGTCGTCCAGCTCGAAGCCCTGGATGAAGCTCCCGTTCAGGACCGCGGCCGCCGGGGCGCTGGTGGTGCGCCCCCATCCGATCAGCGGGACGTCACCTGCGCCCTCTAGTCTCAGAACCGCGTCAACGGCCGTACGGGACCAGGGCAGTTGGGCTCCGATCAGCGAGCAGGCCAGACCGTCGAGAACCAGGTGCGCCGCCCGCTCCCGGACCTGAACGGGGATCTGTTCCAGTGAGGTGTCCGCCAGCCAGTCGGCCAGCCGCCCGGTCGGGCCGCCTGGGTCGGTGGGTCGGCGGGTGGCCCCTGGCGTCGGTGGATGCACCGCGCTCACCTCCAAGATCGATCACAGCAGATGTTAGAAAATATAACATCTAGTTTCGCTGGCTGCGCTGGGTAGCATGAGCAGGTGGCCCTGAACCGAACCTCTCTCCCGCGCACCGCCGAGGCGGTAGCGCTCGCGGAACTGCGCGACGCGATCGTCCGCGGGGACCTCGCCCCCGGGGCGCCGATCCGCCAGAGCGCCGCCGCCGAGGAGCTCGGGCTGAGCGTCATCCCGGTGCGTGAGGCCCTCAAGACCCTGGCCGGGGAGGGGATCGTCACCTACGTCCCGCAGCGCGGCTACACCGTCACCGAACTGAGCCCCGACAGCGTGGACGGCATCTTCCGCATCCGCGAACTCCTGGAGGGCGAGGCGGAGCAGACCGCCGCCGCCCGACTGCGGCCCGAGGACGTCGCCGCGATGCGCTCCGCGCTGAACGACCAACGCGCCGCTGTGGAAGCGGTCGACGTCGCCGCCGTGATCGCCGCCAACCGGCGCTTCCACTTCGCCCTGCTCGACCGCTGCGACAACGAGTGGCTGCTGCGCTTCGTCCGCCAGCTGTGGGAGGCCCTGGAGCCGCATCGCGCCCTGTCCTACCGGCGCGCGGCGGCCGCCGGTGACCCCGCGCGGGCCGACGCGATCCTCGCCGAGCACGAGGCAATCGCCACCGCCTTCGACAACGACGACGCCCCGGCCGCCCTCGACCTGCTGGCCGAGCACCGCCGCGGCGGCCGGGGCGACTTCCACCGACTGCTCAACGTGTCCACGCCGAACCCGTAGCGTCGCAGCGCAACGCCCACGATCGCGCGACGTGTGAAGTGCCTCGGCGAACGGCTACCGCTCGGCTCACGGCACCGCCCAGACCAAACCGGCGCCCTCGGACCGTGCTCCCCACCGCCCTGTGGGCGCACATGCGTGCGGAGAGCGCCGAGCCGCAAGGCTCCGGGAACCCTCGACGGCGGGCGGAGAGGTGCCCGCGTGCCGGTCGTGCCCGAGGCCCTCGCGCCTACCGCCGCCCTCGCGGGTCTATCCCCGGCGCGGACCCGCGTCCAACCAGCCCTGGGGTGGGCAGCGGGTTCCGCGCGGCTCACCCCCGCCGGCGGATCCCGTCCAAGGCGACGGCCAGCACGCGATCGCACTGCAGGTCGTCGAGGAAGCTGGTGGCGGTGATGCCTGGTCCTCTGGCTGGCCGTCGAGGCGCGATCGGCGCACCCGCTGATCGACCTGCGCATCATGCGGCTGCCGACCGTGTGGACCACCAACGCCGCCGCCCTCTTGTTCGGCGCCGGCATGTACGCGATCTGGTCGTTCCTGCCCGGCTTCGCGCAGACCCCGCGATCGGCCGGTTACGGCTTCGGCACCAGCGTCACCGGCGCCGGACTGCTGATGCTGCCGATGCTGGTCGCGATGTTCGGCTCCGGCGTGCTGAGCGGCCGCCTGGAGCCGCGCATCGGGGCCAAGCGCCTGCTGGTCGCTGGCACCGTGCTCGGCGCCGTGGCCTGCGGATTCCTTGCCGCCTGGCACCAGATGCAGTGGCAGGTAGCCTGCGCGCGGCCGGCATCTTCGGGCTCGGCATCGGCCTGGCCTTCGCCGCCATGGCGAACCTGATCGTCCGCAGCGTCCCCGCCGAGCAGACCGGTGCCGCCACCGGCATGAACGCCAACATCCGCACCATCGGCGGCTCGATCGGCGCCTCGGTCACCAGCGTCCTGGTGACCAGCCGCCTCCAGCCCTCCGGCCTGCCCTACGCCTCGGGATACACGCACAGTTTTGGCCTGCTGGCCGTGTTCTGCCTCGGCGCGGCCGGCGCCGCCCTGCTCGTCCCGACCCGAACCGCCCGACGGAAGAGGACCGACCAGACCGCCGTCGCCACGTCGACGTCACACGTCGCCACGCGTCTCGAAGGCGGGGACGAGCGCGAGCCCTCGACCGCAGAGGTCTGAGCCCTGGACTGCGGTCAGTTGGCTGACGTGGGGACTTCGAGGTCGACCAAGGGCGCGTACTGCTGGCCGCCGTAGCTGTCGGAGTCGTGGATGTCGCCCTGACGCACCGGCCGGGGCAGGGAAACCTTCACGGCCTGGGCGCGGTCGTGATGGACGACCAGGACCCGTTCGGGCAGGGCCCCGTAGAGCTGCGCGAACAACTGCGGGGTGAGCAGGCCGGAGTCGCGCAGCCGCTCGTAGCTGTCCTGGTCGTGGCACATGAAGTCGAAGGTCAGCACGAACGGTCCGGCGTTCTTCGAGCGGATCAGGGAGCACAGATCGAGCAGCCGGGTCACGGCGCCACCTCCTCGTGGACGGTGCGGAACATCTCGTGCGGGTCGGCGGGCACGAGGACGTGGTTGAGGGTGAACTGGTAGACCGGCCCGCGATCGGTCTCGGGGGGCGAGAACGGATAGGCGACGGTGCTGGCCAGTCCCTCGTACTGGGGGATGGGCAGGTGCGAGCTGATGTGGGTGACGAAGGTCGACACCGCGTGGGCGAGCTCCTGGGTGGGCGCGGTGACCGTGATCAGGACGCCCAGTTCGTGCGGCAGGCGGTCGCGGTCGGGGTCGAGCGCACCCAGGACGGCGTCCTGGCCGTAGAGGCGGTAGTCGATGTCGATGTCGTCGGGGTTGACCTCGCCGGCGAAGATGTCGCGGATCTTGGCGCGGAAGTAGTCCTGGGCCATCGGCAGCAGCTTCGGTAGCTGCTCGATGACGACGCGGTCGCGGATGCCGCCCACCGCGATGGTCTGGTAGCCGACCAGCCGCGAGCCCTCCAGCTTGATGGTGTAGGCGTCGCTGGGCCGGTAGACCGCGCCGGAGACCCGCACCCGCCGCTCGTCCAGGGCGGTGTAGTCGGCGTCCGTGGTGTCGAGCACGCCGGACGGCTCCGTGATCAGGTAGGGGTTGGCGTTCTCGTAGAGGGTGTGGGCGGCCACCGAGTGCGGCGTCAAGCGGGAGGCGGGGTCCAGGGGTTCGACGTCGAAGTGGTCGTCGCGCAGGTGGACGAAGAGTCCGTCGGCGCTGGGCGGGATCGCGCAGGCGGCCCCGCACTCGACGGTCTTGGCCATGTGCCAGGTCAGGCCGGGGTCCGCGCCCATCGCGTGCGGAACGGCCGCGTACAGGGCGGTGTCGCTGGCTCGGCCGGCGAGGACCACCTGCGCGCCCTGCATCAGCGCCCGCTGGATCGGCTCGACGCCCATCATGCCCACCACGTGGCTGCCCAGCAGCGTGTCGAGGTCGATGGAGGGGGCCGGGTCGAGCGGGCGTATACGGGCCTGGAGATAACGTCCGGTCAGGTAGTCGGGGTCCTGGTCGGCGTAGATCAGCGCGAGCTTGAAGCTCAGGCCCTCCTCGGCGGCGATCTGGCGGGCGAGTCCGGCGACGAGGTCGACGCCGGAGTCCCGGCCGCTGGTGCCGCAGGAGCCGATGATCAGCGGCACCCCGAGGGTGTCCCTGGCCTTCAGCAGCAGCCGCAGATCCCGGGTGACGGCTTCGCGGGAGAGCTTGGGCTGCCCGGTGCCCAGGTAGTAGGGGCCGCTGTCGGTGGAGCCGGCGTCGCAGGCGATGACGTGCGGTTGCAGGGCGACGCCGCGTTCCAGCGACTCGGCGCGGAAGCCCGCGCCGAGGGCGCCGGTGGGCGCCAGGATCCTGATCTCCATGTTCTGCTACTCCCTGTCATTTGCAATATGCGATAGCAAATGGTTCAGACGGCGGTGCCGTCCGCTGCCATCGGCCATCCCTTGGGTCAGGTGTCCCAGCCGGCCAGGTCGTTGGAGGCCGAGCCGGCGTGGGCGCGGGCGAGCTGTTCTGCGCGGTCGCCGTCGTGATCGCGCAGGGCGGCCAGGATCTGGTGGTGCTGCCCGTAGCGCTGGACCTGCCCCGCCGTGCCGCCCGCGTGGATCTGCGCGGAGGCGATCTTCAGCCGCTCGGAGCGGCTGAAGGCCCTGACCTGGTCCAGCGTCCGCGAGAGCTGCACGTTGTCGGCCGCCCGCTCCACCTCCGCATGGAAGTCGCGGACGCAGTTGAAGATCCGCTCGATCTGGTCGGGCGCGAGCTCACGGCCCGCGTCCCGGTCGGCGCGCAGCGACTCCCCCGTCGCATCGGCCAGGTCCAGCAACCGCTGCATCCGGTCCAGTTGCTCGGGTGTGGCCTTCTCGGCGGCGAAGCGCGCGGCGACGCCCTCGAGGACCGCCTCGATCGCGCTGCTCTCGATCCGCTCCTGCGGGGAGATGGTGACCACCCGCAGCGAACGCGGGCCGGTGCGCTCGATCAGCTGCTCCTGCTCCAGGCGGCGCAGTGCCTCACGGACCGGGGTGGGGCTGACGCCGAGACTCGCGGCCAGACCGCGTTCGGTGATCTTGTCGCCCCAGGGCAGATCACCGCTGATGATCGCGGCGCGCAGGGCCCGGTAGGCCTGGTCGGCCAGGGACTGGGCGCTGAGTTCGGGGAGTTTCATAGCGCTCATCTGATATCTGCTACAGCAAAGTGTCAAACAGCTCGAAGCGCTGCGCCCGCGGCGGCGGGCTCGGGCGCTGCGGGGGCGTCGGGCACCGGGTCGTCGGTGACGACGGTGGCGGCGTCGGCGTCCAGGTCGACCTGGACGGTGGCGGTGGTCAGGCGTCGGGTGCTGAGGGCCTGGAGGGTGTGGGGTCCCAGCTGCAGGGTGTAGAGGTAGTGGTCGCCAAGGAAGGTGGTGTGGGTGACCCGGGCGTGCCAGCCGGGGCCCGCCGGGCCGGGGGGCGGCTCGTTCAGGGTCAGGGCCTCGGGCCGAACAGCGAGTGTGACGGCACCGGGCGCCGGCGCGGTGTCGGCCTGGAAGGGGACGCCGCCGGGCAGGCCGGGCGCTTCCAGGACGAAGGTGCCGGGTCCGGTGCGGCGGGCGGTTCCGGTCAGGAAGTTGCAGCGGCCCAGGAATTCGGCGACGAAGCGGCTGCCGGGGTGGTGGTAGACCTCCTGCGGCGTGCCGGAGCGGACGATGCGGCCGCCGTTCATGACCAGGATCTGATCGCTCATCGCCAGGGCCTCGGTCTGGTCGTGGGTGACGAAGACGGTGGTGACGCCCAGGTCGCGCTGCAGCTCGCCGAGCCATTCGCGGGCGCGTTCGCGCAGCTTGGCGTCCAGGTTGGAGAACGGCTCGTCCAGCAGCAGCGCACTGGGGCCGTGGGCCAGGGCGCGGGCGAGGGCGACGCGTTGCTGCTGGCCGCCGGAGAGCTCGTGTGGGTGGGCCTTGGCCCGGTGCCCGAGCTCGACCAGGTCCAGGACCTCGCCGACGCGGCGCTTGGTCTCGGCGCGGTCGGTTCGGCGGATCTTGAGGGGGAAGGCGACGTTCTGCTCGATCGTCAGGTGCGGCCACAGGGCGTAGGACTGGAACACCACCCCCAGCTCGCGCTGTTCGGCGGGGACGTTGCGCCGCCGCGCGGCGTCGAAGAGGACGTGGTCGCCGTGGGCGATGGCGCCGTCCTGCGGGGTGTGGAAGCCCGCGATCGACATCAGGGTGGTCGTCTTGCCGCAGCCGGACGGGCCGAGCAGGGTGACGAAGCGGCCGTCGGGCACGGTGAAGGTGACCTCGTCCAGGACGCGGGTCTTCCCGAAGGTCTGGGTCAGCCGGTGAACGGAGATCTCAGGCATGGCGAGCCTTCTTGCGGAGAGTCCAGCCGAGGCCGACCGCCAAGGCGGCGGCGACCAGCAGGATCTGGATGAGGGCGAGGGCGGCGACCGGTCCGGGGAGGCCCTTGGACCAGGTCTGCAGCATGGTGGTGCCGAGCAGTTCAGTGCCGGGCTTGGACAGGAAGACGACCGGGTCGTAGTCGCTGACCAGGGTCACGAACATGAGCACGACCGCGCTGAGGATCGCCGGGCGCAGCAGGGGGACGGTCACGCGACGGAGGGTGGTCCACCAGCCGGCCCCCGAGGAGGCGGCGGCCTTGGCGAGTTCGGGGCTGATCCGGGCCAGCGCCGGGGCGATGATGATGTAGGAGAGCGTCATGTTGCGGACGCACAGGGCGAGTAGTTCTCCCCACAGGCTGTTGCGGAGCATCGCGCCGGGCGGGTTGACGATCAGGAAGAGCCAGAAGAAGCCGACGCCGAAGACGATGCCGGGGGTGGCCCGGGGATAGACCAGCAGCGCGGGCAGGGTCCGGCGCAGCCGGAACGTGGAGCGCCCGGCGATCACCGTGGCGATCGTGACGAGGGTGACGGTCGCGACGCTGCCGACGACCGCGACGATCAGGCTGTTGGTGATCGCCCGGTGCAGGGTGGGGTCGTCCCAGACCTGTTGCCAGTTGCTCGCGGTCCACAGGTGCCAGGGCGCGACCAGGGTGGTCAGGTCGGTGACGCTCGACATCAGGGCCAGCCCGAGCAGCGGGATGACGCAGGTGACGGCGACGAAGCCGGCCATGCCCGCGGCGGCGGGTCGGCGCCAGTGGCCCAGCGCCAGCAGGCGGGCGGGCGGGGTGGCCCGGGTGCCTGCGGTGTAGCGGTTGGCGTGGCGCAGCAGTCGGCCGCGGATGACAAGCAGGGTGGAGGCGACCAGCAGGAGCAGGATCGCGCCGGCGGAGACGATCGGCGGGTCGGGCAGGGTGCTGTTGGACCAGGTGTCGTAGAGGTAGCTGGCGATGAAGCTGATGTTCGCGGGCCGCCCGAGGAAGAGCGGGATGCCCAGGACCTCCAGGCACAGGGTGAGGATGAGCATGCCGGAGTCGAGCAGCGCGGTGCGCAGCATCGGGATGGTGACGGTGCGCAGCACGCGAAGCGTGCCGCCGCCGGAGGCGCGGACGGCGTCCTCCAGGGTGCCGTCCGCGCTCTCCAGGACGGCCTTGCAGGTGAGGTAGGCGATGGGCAGGGTGACGACCGCGCCGAGCACGGACATGCCGGGCAACGAGGTCAGGTTCCACGCGGGCAGGTGCAGGTTCTTGTGCCACAGCTGGGTCAGGTAGCCGGCCGGTCCGTACAGCGACTCCCAGCCGACGATCAGTCCGAGCGGCGGGATCAGCAGCGGGGCCAGCAGGGCCGGGCCGAGCCAGCGCTTGCCGGGCAGGTCGGTACGGGTGACCAGGACGGCGAAGGTCGCGCCGAGCAGCAGCGCCAGTGCGGTGGCGGTCAGCGCGAAGACGCCCGTGTTGAGGGCGGCCTGACGGAACGCCGGGTCGGCGAAGAGCTGCCGGTAGGCGTCGACGCTGAAGACGCCTCCGGGCAGGTAGTAGGGCTTGGACAGCAACGAGGTGACGACCAGCGGGACGAGCGGGGCCAGGGTGAGCACCGCGACCGCGGCCCAGACCAGGTACTGGCCTGGCCCTGCGGGGAGGTGGCGGCGGCGCCGGTCGCGCGGGGCGACCGGTGCGGCGGCGAGCGTGTGCGGGGTCATGGTGCTCAGCGGCCCAGGGCCTTGTTCCACCGGTCGGTGATGGCCTTCTGCTGGTCGACCACGTCCTGGGAGACCGGCACCAGGTACATGGTGCTCGCGGGAACGTGCTTGGCCAGGTCGGTCAGGTCGGCGGTGCAGCCGGTCGCGGACTGGAAGTTGTTCATCGAGGCCTCCATGCCGACCGCGCACATGACCTGCTGGCCGGGGTTGCTGTAGACGAAGTCCAGGAACAGCTGCGCGGAGGCGGGCGAGGCGGCGCCGGCGGTCTGGGCGATCAGGCGCGGGGTGAGCGGGGTCGCGTCCTGCATGTAGCCGTAGGCGGCCAGGCCCTTGTACTGCGGGATGACCGCCTGGGCCAGGCCGCTGGAGAGCCAGCCGAACGAGGCGCCGCCGCCGACCAGGTGGTTCAGGCCGTCGAGGCCCTCGTCGAAGGTCTTGGTGCGGGGCCCGTACGCGTCGAGGTAGGAGTAGGTCTTGTCCGGTCCGAGGATGTGGACCAGGCCGTAAACCGCGTTGTAGCCGAGGGGGTTGGCGGGCGAGTAGCTGACCAGCGGGTACTTCGACGGGTCTGCTTTGGCGTCGGCGGCGAGCTGCGCGTAGCTGGTCGGGACCTGGGCACCGGAGATCAGCTTGGGGTTCCAGCTCGCCAGCACCGGGTCCGGCGACATCACGTACATGCCGTGGCCCTGGTTGATGTAGGCGGGAAAGTCGGCCAGGCCCTGGGGGGTCACGTTCGCGATCAGGCCGCTGGTCTCCGCCTGCAGCGCCTGCGGGATCGCGTCGGAGATCAGCAGGTCCGCGGTGTGGGCGCTCTGCGCGTGCTCGGACTCGAACTTCGTGTACACCTGGTTGTCCGACAGCTGCGAGTACTGCGGCTTGATCCACGGATAGGCCTTGGTGAAGCTGTCGAGCATCGGCTTCATCACCGCGCTGGGCGTGTTGCCGTACAGGATCAGTCCCGACTCCGCGTGGGACTTGGCGACCAGGTCGGCGACGGCCGCCGGGGCGGCGGGGGCGGCGGACGGGGCGGTCGTGGCCGGGGTCGAGCCGGTGCTCGAGGAGCAGCCGGCCAGTGTGGCGCCCAGGGCGAGCGCGGTGACCGCCACGGCAGCGGCGGCGTGGAATCGGCGGGTGGGCATGTCGGCGCCTCTCTCGGATCTCTCAGACAGCGCTAGTGAGATATTTGCTATAGCAAGCTGACTGCAAGGGTCTTCTGCCAGCTATACGAGCGGTAGGGATTTGCTATGGCAACACATGAGAGCATCGGCCCTTCCGGGTGTCAAGGCTCCCGAAACGCGTCGGTCATCTGCCACCAACCTGCCGGAAACCCTCGGCCCGCGCGAGGCACCGGCTTAAGCGAATCGCAAGGTTCGTGCTGCTCCGCGCCGGTGCGGCAGTCGGTTAAGCGAATCGCAAGGTGCTCTCACCTAGCTTCGGAAACGTCGCCGGACTGCACCTGAGAGCCGGTACCGCACCTGGAGGTGGATTTCGTGGAACGCTTCGCTGCATTCGTCATGCGGCACCGCATATGGGTGGGCCTGGCCTGGGTCGTGCTCACCGTCGTCGGGGTGATGCTGGCGCCGCAGGTCGCGGGCCGCCTCAAGAGCGGTACCACCATCAACACGGCCAGCTACCACGCCAACGTCTCGCTCGCCCAGCAGTACGGCGGCGCGAGCGCCAACCCCAGCGTCCTGGTCGTCGACCTGCCCAGCGGCACCACCGCCGACAGCCCCGCCGTGAAGGCGGGCCTTCAGGCCGCCGACAAGGTCGCGGCCTCCGTGCCCGGTGTGCGGGACCTCTCCTTCGCCAACACCGGAGACCGCGCCCTGGTCGGCACCGGCGGGACGTCCACCCTGGTGATGGTCTACCCGCCACAGCCCGGCACGGCCGTCGCGCCTCAGGTGCTGGACACGATGGGCGGGGCGATCAGCCACGCGGTGCCCGGCGCGACCGTGCACCAGACCGGTCTGGAACAGCTCAGCTCCGGTGGCACCAGCTCGGGCTCCAGCGTGCTGAGCGAAATGCTCGTCGGCGTCGCGCTCGCCCTGCTGGTGCTGGCCTGGGTCTTCGGCTCCGCCCTCGCCGTACTGCCGCTGCTGTCCGCCATTGTGTCGGTGCTGACCATGCAACTGGCCATCTGGGGCCTGACCTACGTCACGAACATCGCCATCAACCCTTCGGTGCAGTTCATCGTCGCCCTGCTGGGCCTCGGCCTCTCCGTCGACTACGCGCTGCTGCTGGTCAACCGCTGGCGCGAAGAACGCGACGCCGGGGCCGACAACCGCACGGCGGTCGTGCGCTCGCTGCACCGCGCGGGACACTCGGTCGCGTTCAGCGCGCTGATCGCCTCGCTGGGGCTGTTCGCGCTGATGGTCGTGCCGGTCTCGTTCCTCCAAGGTGTCGGTCTGTCCGGTCTGTTCATCCCGTCCATCGCGGCCCTGGTCGCACTGACCACCGTCCCGCTGCTTCTGTCCGCCATCGGACCGCGCCTGGACAAGATCCGGCTGCGTCGCCGCAAGAACACCGGCCCGGGAAGCATGTGGACCCGCACCGCGCGCACCATCGTCGCCCGGCCCAAAACCGCCGCGCTGGCCGGCGCCGCGATCCTGGGCACCCTGTGCGCGTTCGGACTGACCATCAACATCGCCGCCCCCGCCTCCAGTTCGCTGGCCGCCGGCGGCCCCGCCGAACAGGGCCTGCTCGCGCTGCAGCACGACGGCTTCCCCACCGGCGTGCTCACCTCCGTCCCGATCGAGCTCCCGGCCGGCACCGACCCCTCGGCCACCGCCGCGACTCTGCGCACCCTGCCGGACATGCACGGCGTCCTGGTCGCCGACACCCCCGCCTGGCAGCACGCCGGCCACAGCTCAGTGATCATGGCGCTGCCGAATACCGAGATCGGCTCCGCCCACGCCGGTCCCGCCCTGGCCGACCTGCGCGCCGCGGCCCCGCACAACGCGATGATCGGCGGCGGCGCGGTGCAGCAGACGGACGTCGCGCACATCATGTCCACCTGGTTCCCGGTGCTCATGGCCGTGGTGGCGCTGGTGACCTTCGTGCTGCTCGCCCGCGGCATGCGCTCGCTGCTGCTGCCCGCCAAGGCCGTCGCGCTCAACGTGCTCTCCGTCGGCGCCGCCTACGGCGTGCTGGTGCTGATCTGGCAACTCGGCTGGGGCTCCAACGCCATTTGGGGCATCCCGGCCACCGGATCGATCAGCCCCTTCGTGCCGATGCTGCTGTTCGGATTCCTCTTCGGGGTCTCCATGGACTACGAGGTCTTCATCCTGGCCCGGGTCCGCGAAGCCTTCGACCGCACCGGAGACACCAACGGCGCCGTGGTCGAAGGGGTCTCCCGGACCGGACGGCTCGTCACCAGCGCGGCCCTGATCCTCTTCCTCGCGCTGATCTCGCTCTCCTCCACCCCGGACGTGACCATCAAGATGATGGCCACCGGCATGGCCGCCGGCGTCCTGATCGACGCCCTGGTCGTGCGCACCCTGCTCACCCCCGCCCTCGTCGTCCTCTTCGGACGCGCCAACTGGTACCTGCCCACTTGGGCCGCCCGCCTGCTGCGCGTCAAACCCACCACGCCAGGCGCCGGCAGCACTCACAGCAACGGCAGCGACGGCGACCGTGGCGAGGACGAGCCGAGGACGCCGGAGCCCCAGCCCTCCCTGACGGCCTGAACCCGCACCCTGACCACGGATCGGAACTGACGCCCCATGAGAATCCGCCGTCCGCGCCTGCTCATCCTCGGCGGCATCGCCGTGCTCTCCGTCGCCGGGACGGGCATCACGGATGCCGTGGTCGTCAACACCGCGGAGCAGCGCATCGTGAAGGCAGCCGACTGCCGCCTTCAGGCGACGGGGCCGGTCACCGCGCGACTGACCGACCCCTTCGCCGGCCTGCGAACGCTGACCGGGACCCTCGGCACCGTCCGCATCACCGCTGACGGCGTCCATCGCGGCGGCACCGACATGAACGTCAACGCCGTGCTGTTCAACGTGACCACCCACGGCAGCACCGACGGCGGCACCGCGACCGCCACGATCCCCTACAGCTCGCTGCAGACCAAGCTCGGCAGCGCGGGAGCGTTCATGAAGGTCGGCACGGACGGCACCGGTCTCATCCTGACCGGCGTGGTGGGCAGCATGGGCCTGCCCGTCACCGTGAGCACCAGCGTTTCCACGACCGCGACCAGTCTCACCATCACTCCCACCAACCTCGGCGTGCTCGGGCAGTCGATCCCGGTCAGCGCCGTCGGCACACTGCCCGGCGGCGCCGGCCTGGCGGGGAGCCTCAAGCCGCACACCGTGACCCTCCCCTCCCTCCCCGCCGGAGCCCGGCTCACCGGAGCGAACGCTGACACCGCGGGACTGAACCTGACCCTGTCCATCCCGCACAGCGCCGCCCTCGGCACGTCCGCCGGCGCCGGCGGTCCGTCGACGGGCGCGCAGCCGTGCACCCCGGCGAAGGTGTGATCACGTGCGGATCCTGGTCATCGAAGACGACGAGGCTCTGGGCGCGTCGCTGACCTGGGGACTCCAGGCCGAGAACTACGCTGTCGAGCTCGCGACCGACGGGAAGGAAGGGCTGTGGCAGGCGACCGAGCACGACTTCGACCTGATCATCCTCGACGTCATGCTCCCCGGTCTCGACGGCTACCAGGTCTGCACCCGACTGCGCGACGTCGGGAACTGGACCCCGATCCTCATGCTCACCGCCATGGATGCCCCGCTCGACCAGGCCGAAGGCCTGGACCTCGGAGCCGACGACTACCTCACCAAACCCTTCGCCTATCCCGTCCTCCTCGCCCACATCCGCTCCCTGCTGCGGCGCACCGCGCCCCCGCGCCCGTCCCTGCTCCAGGCCGGCGACCTCACCCTCGACCCGGCCACCCGAACCGTCCACCGCGCCGGTCAGCAGATCTCCCTGACGCCGCGCGAACTGGCCGTGCTCGAATACCTGCTGCGTGCCAATGGCCGCGCCGTGTCCAAGACCGAGCTGCTGGAACACTGCTGGGACGAGTTCGCTCAGCCCGCCGTGACGGTGGTCGAGGTCCGAGTCCACCATCTGCGAAGAAAGATCGACCAGCCGTTCCCCACCGCACTGGTCGAGACGGTCCGAGGATCGGGGTACCGCATTGACCCGTATCAGCCGTAGCCGTTCGCTGCGCCTGCGCCTGACCGCGCTGGCCACCCTCGCCATCACCGTCACCGTCGCGCTCACCGCGGCCGTGCTGGTCTTCACGCTGGTCAGCGCGGTCCGCGCGAATGTGGGCACCACGCTGAGCGCCTACGCGGACTCCATCGCCCAATCCGGCCAGTCAACGCCGTCGGGCCGTTGGCCCGCTCCCCTGCCGGAGTCGCGCGGCGATGTGGGCGTCTGGGCCCAGGTCGTGGATTCGTCCGGCCACGTCCTCGCCGCGACGGCCAACGTCGAGGGTCTGCCACCCCTCTACACACTCCCCGCCGGCAGCACCACACCCCGGCCGACCGCCGCCGCGTCCCCGAACCGCGGGGACGAGCGGGTCGTCGGTCAGCGCTACGTGGTCGGCACCACGCCGGTGGTCATCTACGTCGGCGGCTCCACCGAACTGCTCGGGATCCTCACCAGTGACATCCAGGGGCACCTCCTCTTCGCCCTGCCGCTGATCCTGTTCGCCGCCGTCGCCATCTCGTGGTTCCTGATCGGCCGGACCCTGCGCCCGGTCGAGCGCATCCGCGCGGAGGCCGCCGAGATCACCGGCAGCGACCTGCACCGGCGGATCCCCGAACCCGACAGCGACGACGAGATCGGCCGCCTCGCCCGCACCCTGAACACGATGCTCGACCGCCTGGAGTCCTCCGCCACCCGCCAACGCCGGTTCGTCGCCGACGCCTCTCACGAACTGCGCACTCCCCTGGCCGCAGTGCGCACCACGATGGAGGTCGGCCTCGCCCACCCCGACAAGGCTCCATGGCCCGAACTGGCCGAGCGCACCGTCACCGAGACCACCCGCCTGCAGCGCCTCGTCGAGGCGCTGCTGCTGCTGGCCCGGTCCGACGACGACACCCTGATCACCCGACGCGAGCCCGTCGACCTCGCCGAGCTCACCCGGGCCGCCATCGCCCTCGCGCCAGCGCGCGTGCCGGTCGAACTCGTCGTCCGGCAGAACGCCCGCGTGACGGGCGACCCCGACCAGCTCACCCGCCTGATCCGCAATCTCCTCGACAACGCCGACCGGCACGCCGAGCGCCGTATCGTCGTCACCCTGGCCTCCGACGGCCCGACCACCGCCGTCATCACCATTGCCGACGACGGTCCGGGCATCCCGCCCGCCGACCGCGATCGGGTCTTCGACCGCTTCGTCCGTCTCCAGACGTCCCGCACCCGCCACGCCGGCGAGGCCACCGGAACCGGACTCGGGCTGTCGATCGCCCGGGACATCGCCATCGCCCACGGCGGCGCCCTGACCGTCGGCGACCCCACCCTCCCGGGCGTGGCGACCAGCGCTCAGGCCACCGGCGCGACCTTCACGATCCTCCTGCCCACCCGCGGGGCCGATGCACCCACATGACCGCGCCGGGGGTGCCGAGCGGCCGCAGTCGTCGCAGGCTGGACAACGCAACCAGAAAGCCGTCTCCTTGAGGAGCAGAACGATGACCACGCCTCCCCGCAGCGCGCTGACCGGGACCTACGTGCTCGACCCCGCCCATACCCAGATCGGCTTCGTCGCGCGTCACGCGATGGTCACCAAGGTGCGCGGCGCGTTCAAGGAGTTCGACGGCACCCTGCTGCTGGACGGCACGGATCCGTCGAAGTCCTCGGCGCAGGTCACCATCAAGGCGGCCAGCATCGACACCCGCAACGAGCAGCGCGACGGACACCTGCGCACCAACGACTTCCTGGACGCCCCGAATCATCCCGAGATCACCTTCGGGTCCACCCGGGTGGAGGAGCTGGACGACACCCACTTCCGGGTCACCGGGGACCTGACGATCAAGGATGTCGCCCGGTCGCTCAGCATCGACTTCGAGTTCCAGGGCAGCGCCATGGACCCGATGGGCAACCTGCGCGTCGGCTTCGAGGGCTCCACGACCGTCAGCCGGAAGGACTTCGGCATGACCTGGAACGCCGCGCTGGAAGGCGGAGGCGTCCTGGTCGGCGACAAGGTCGTGCTGGAGTTCGAGATCTCCGCGATCAAGCAGTCCTGACCGACGGCACCGCGCAGGCCCTACGCCCCGCGGCGAGCCTGCTTTCCGGCTGACTTCCCCGCTGCGTCGGACATGCGGATGTCGATGGCGTCCAGCACCTTGTCGAGGAGCGCCAGTTCGCGCTCCTCGAGCCCGCCGAAGATGTCGCGCACCACGTCCTCACCCGCCGAGGTGCCCGCCGCCAGGGCGGCGGCGCCTTCCGTCGTGAGGGTGACCAGTTTGGAGCGCCGGTCCTCCGCGGAGGGCGTCCGCTCGACCAGCCCCTCGCGCTCCAACGCCTCGACGGACTGGGTGACCGAGCGTGGCGCGTGGCCGAGCGCGTCGGCGAGCGCCGACTGCTGCATGGGGCTGCGACGCGAGAGGACTTCCAGAACCTTGCTGCGAGCGAGCGAGAGACCGCCTGCCGTCATGGTGTCGTCGACCACCTTGCGCAGAGCGTGGCCGACCGCGAGGTAATGCATCCCGACATCGACAGATTCCGGCCGGTCGCTCACAGCGCTCCCTTCATGCCACTTGCTGAGGTACCTCACCGATGCTACGTTAATGAGGTACCTCATTAAAAGTTGCGAGAGGCAGTTCCATGGAGACTCCACCCGTGGTCGTCATCACCGGCGCGACCAATGGCCTGGGCAGGCTCGCCTCGCTCGACCTGGCCCGCAAGGGCGCGCACGTGGTTATGATCGCGCGGAGCCGGCAGAAGGCGGACGCGCTGACACAGGAGATCGCGCAGATCGCACCGGGATCCAAGGCCGACGTCTTCCTGGCGGACCTGTCACTGCTCGCCGACGTCGAGCGGGTGGGTCGGCAGATCACCGCAGGCTTCCCGAGGATCGACGTACTGATCAACAACGCGGGCGTGCACGCCTTCTCCCAGCGGGTCACGGCCGAGGGTCTGTCCGAGATGACCGTCGTGAACTACCTGGCCCCCTGGATGCTGACGGACCTGCTGCGGGAGCGCCTGACGGCATCCGCCCCGTCGAGGATCGTCACCGTCGCCTCACAGGCCTCCAAGCACTCGGGGGACTCGGGCCCGGTCAGGGACCTCGGCGACACCGCGCCGTACTCCCGCCGCGAATCCTCGCTGCGCTACGGCTGGACCAAGTTGCTCGACATCATGTTCACCCAGGAGTTGGGACGCCAACTGCAGGGCACCGGTGTCGCGGTCACCTGCTGCGACCCCGGGTTCAACGTCACCGGACTCGGTCGCGACCTACCGGGAGCCGGCACGCTGGAGAAGGTGCTCAAGGCCCTGCCGATCGGCGACCCCCAGCACGGCGCCGACATCATCGTCCGGCTCGCGACCGATCCGGCCTTCGCCGAGATCACCGGCGGCTACTTCGGCGCCAGGGGCGGCAAGCCGCTCACCTGCCCACCTGCGGGAAGCGACGAGGAGATCCAGCGCGAACTGTGGTGGGCCACCGCCGACTTCCTTCACGAGGTGCGCAGCACGTGGCCGTGACCAACCCGCCGTGACCAACCCGCCGTGAACAGCCCGCCGCGAACGACCCGAAGCGCCGGGCCCCGGATGGTCAGGAGTGCAGGGCGGTACGCACGCAGTCCGAAAGGGCGTCCCTGAGCTGGGCCCTGGTCGTGATGCCCAGCTTCGGGAAGATCTTGTGCAGGTGGTAGCCGACGGTGCGCGGCGACAGGTAGAGCCGGGAGGCGATGTCCCGGTTGGTGAGTCCCCGTGCGGCCAGTTCGGCGATCTGCAGCTCCTGCGGCGTCAGGTCGACCCTCGCCGTCGGCTCGGCGGCCTGGGGGACGCTGGCTCCCGCGGCCCGCAGCTCCGCCGTGGCGCGGTCGAGCCAGGGGCGGGCGTCCAGGCGTCGGAAGGTCTCCAAGGCCCCGCTCAGCCGCAGGCGCGCTTCGGTCGAACGGCGCTGTCGGCGCAGCCACTCACCGAAATCCAGCTGGGCGAGCGCGTACTCGAAGGGCCAGCGGGCAGCCGCGGGGTCGGCGAGAGCGGAGCGGAAGTGCTGTTCGGCGTCCGCCGCTGAACCGCTGAGCAGGGCGGTGGCGCGGTGTACAACGGCGTTCAGCCGGGGCGACCGGTCAGCGCCGAGCGTGCGCTCGGTCGACTCCAGCACCGTCCGGGCGTCG
The DNA here is from genome assembly GCF_041262525.1 of Streptacidiphilus sp. MAP12-20. Lineage (NCBI taxonomy): Bacteria > Bacillati > Actinomycetota > Actinomycetes > Kitasatosporales > Streptomycetaceae > Streptacidiphilus > Streptacidiphilus sp. MAP12-20. Next base: position 17,644 of record NZ_JBGCCK010000028.1, on the reverse strand, counting down.
TCGATCCGTCCGACCCGGACGGCGGCTGCGGCGAGGTCGGCCAGGTAGTACACCGAGGCGTGGTAGTGCACAGGGAGGGGCAGGTAGTCGCGGGTGAAGGTGCTGCGCAGCTGCTCGTAGGCGCCCTCGAGGTCGCCCTCCACCACGCCGGCCATGCCCAGAGCGTAGTGGTAACGGACCAGCAGGCTACGGGCCTTGCGCAGGTCCACTCCGCACACCGCGTCCTGCGCCCGGGCGCAGGCGGCCTCGTGGTCCCCCCGGAAGGCGCCGATGGTGGCTTTCAGGATGACGGAACCGATGGTGACGTTCTCCGCCCCGGCCTCGGCGGCCATCCAGTAGGCGTCGTCGGCCGTGGTCAGGGCGGCCGCCCAGGCCCCGGACTCGCAGTGGGCAAGGGCCAGGGCTTGCGCGACGGTGGCGTTGGAGCCGGCGGTGCCGCCCCGCCGAAGGTGGTCCATGGTGCGGCTCAGCAGGCGGGTCGCCTGCTCCGTCTCGTCGAGGATCCAGGCCGCTCCGCCGAGGGTGGTGAGGTCGCCGAGCGAGTCCTCCGACATCGCCGCGACCGCGCAGTGCAGCAGTTCGAGTGCCCGGCCGCGCTGCGTGAGCGGATGGATGACCCCCTGGACCCAGGCGTGGCCGGGGAGGTTCCCGTGGTCCGGGATCAGCGCGTAGAGGCGTTCCATCTCGGTGCGGTAGTAAGGATCGCCGGAGTTGTAGGCCGAGGTCGCCCCGGTCGCGAGGGCCTGGAGTGCCAGCGGCGGAGCGGCGGTCGCCATCGACTCCACGACGGACAACAGGGCGGTCAGGGCCTCCTGGTGACGCAGGGTGAGCCCAAGGGCCCATCCGCTCATGAGGGATGCCTCGGCGCGGACGACCGGATTCCGCGTCAGGCCGTCCACGCCGGCGGTGATCTCCCCCACCCACTGCGGGTGCCCGGCGAACATCGCCGACTGCGCCGCGGCCAGCAGGTGCCGGGAGCGCAGCTCCGGGTCGGGGGTGAGCTCGGCCGCGCGTTCCAGGGCCGCTGCCGCCGCCGCGTAGCCGCCACGGCCGCGGGACCGTTCCGCGCTCGCGGCAAGCGCCTCGGCGACCTCCTCGTCCAGGCCCGCGGTCGCGGCGGCCAGGTGCCAGGCGCGGCGGTCGGGCTCGTCCGTGAACGCCGCCGCCAGGGCGAGATGGGCCGCACGGCGTTCCGCGAAGGTCGCCGCCTGGTGGACGGCGGAGCGCACCAGCGGATGACGGAGCAGCACCTGCCCGCCGTCCATCCTCAGGAGTCCGGCCTTCTCGGCGGGCAGCAGGTCCTGGACGAGGTCGCTGCCGGGGGCCGCCCTCAGGACGTCCGCGAGCTGTGTGGTGCCGGAGGCGGCGACGAGCAGCAGCGCGGCGCGGGTTTCCGCCGGCAGGTCCGGGAGGTCGGCGGCGAACAGGTTCTCCAGCCGACGGGTGAGCGGCAGGGTCTGCGCGGTGCCGAGGTGGCTGGTCCCCTTCGCGAGGGCCCGGGTCAGCTCGATGAGGGCGAGCGGGTTGCCGGCTGCCTCCTGGAGGATCTGCGGTCGGGCCCTGCCGGTCGGCGCGTTCGGCTGGGCGTCCAGGAGCAGTCCGGCCTCCGCGCGGGCCAGCGGGCCTGCAACCAGGTGAGGGAAGTCCCGGTCGAACCGCGCGGGCACGGCCGACTCCCGGGACGCAAGCAGCATGACCGCCGCCTCCCCGTCGAGCCTCCGGGCGACGAAGGCCAGGACGTCCAGTGAGCCGAGGTCCAGCCACTGGATGTCGTCGACCAGGAGCAGCAGGGGCTGCCGGGCGGCGGCCTCGGTGATCAGGGTGACCACGCCCACGCACAGGTGCAGCGGATCGGCCGGTGCCTGCCCGGCGGTGTCCAGCCCGAACGCGCAGCGCAGCGCGTCACGTTGACGCTCCGGCAGCTGGTCGAGGCCGGAGAGCAGTGGGCGGATCAGCTGGTGGAGCGCGGCGAGCGGGAGACCGGCCTCCCCCTCACTGCCCCGCACGCGCAGGGCCCGCAGCCCGCGAGCGCCGCCCTGATCGGCCGCCCACTCGACGAGCGTGCTCTTCCCCGCGCCGGGCTCGCCGGTCAGGACCAGGACACGCGGGCCGTCGCCCTGAACGCCGCCGCCCCGGACGGAGTCGAGGAGGCTGCGGATCCGGGCCAGCTCCGGCTCCCGGCCGAAGATCGCAGCGGTGGCCGACCGATCCGTGCCGGTGCTCACATTTCTTCCTGTTCTGCCAGGTCAGGGCGGGTCGCCCCGAAGCGGTGGAACCATCCTGCCAGCCGGGTCATTCCGACGCGGAGCGTCCAGGTCGAGCGAGGACTGGTCATCTGACAGAAGCGTGGCGAGCACGTCCGGAGAAAGATCGACAAGGCGGGAGAAATGCCGCAGTACCGGGGCAGGCAGTGCGGAGTGCGAGTATGGCGAGCGCGAACATGGACACAGCCTGGGTCACCCCAGTAGCTCTCGGCCTGGTGGGACGCGACGCCGCGTTTGAGCGCCTGCGCCGCTGCGTGCGGCAGCCGGAGGAGGTTCGCCTCCTCTCCCCTGCGAGGCCGCACACGCAGCTGCTGACCACCCGGTCGGTCCAGGTCCACGAGAGTCTGGACTTCTGGCAGGACGCCGTGCTCGCCACCCTCGTCGGCATGGACATCCGCGCCTACGGCCGCACCCACGACGCGGCCATGCGCATCAGCCAGGTCGGCGACCTCAAGATCGCCACCATCGACTCCGACCCGGGCGAGGTTCATCGGGCGCCGCGCTACATCGCGCGCGGCGACGGAGGGGACATCTTCGTCGCGATTCAGAACACCGGCGTCTCTCAGGTCGAACAGGACGGACGCACCACCGAACTGAGGCCGGGGGACATCGGGTTCTTCGAGACGATCCGGCCGTTCCGGACCCGCTTCCCGGAACGCTTCCAGCAGATTGTCTTCTCCGTGCCACGGCACATGCTGGGGCAGCAGGAAGGCGACATCCAGCGACTCACCGCGCGGGCGCTCCGGCCTGGCAACGGCCTGGGCGGACTCGTTTCCGCCTTCCTGGCCCGTCTGGCGGACTCCGCCGACAGCTACGACGCCCCTCTGGCCGACAGCCTCGCCCGGGGCGCCGTGGACCTGCTCGCCGCCACCGCTGCCGACCAACTGGGCCTGCAGGCGGACGAGTTGCCCGGCGCGGATCGCGTGATGCTGCTCCGCGTGCAGCGCTACGTCCGCTGGCACCTCTCCGATCCGGGTCTCACTCCTCCGGTCATCGCCCGCGCTCATGGCATCTCCGTGCGCTACCTGCACAGGCTCTTCGAGGGCGAGGGCCACACCCTGTGCCAGTGGATCAGGGACCTTCGTCTGGAGGAGTGCCGCAGGGCGCTCGCGGCGGCCCCCGCCGACTCGGTCGGCGTCGGGCGCATCGCCCGGCGGTGGGGCTTCACCAGCGGAGCGCAGCTGAGCCGCGCCTTCCGCGGTGCCCACGGGATGTCGCCCACCGACTGGCTCAAGCAGGAGCGCCACCACCGAACGACCGCCGAGGAGGCACCGTGCTCGTTGGCTCGCTGACGGACCCAGGAACTCCGGACGTCCGCTACGCCCGCGAGGCTCCGCTGCAGCGCACGGTGCAGCGCGCGGCCGAGTGGCAGCAGGCCCTGTCGCGGGCCTTCGCGCGGGTGGAGGTGACCGCGTACGACCCGGGCGGCTGGGCCGCGTCCCTGGCCTCCACGCGCCTCGGGAGCCTCCAGATCGCCGACGAGTCCTCCGGCCCGGCGACGGTCCTGCGCGGCCCGGAAGCGGTCGACGCCGACCCGTGCGGGCACGTCGTCGCGCGGCTTCAGGTGAACGGCACCGCCCGGGTGTTCCAGGACGACCGCTCCGTCCAGCTCCGGCCAGGCTCGCTCACGTTCCTGGATCTGAGCAGGCCGTTCAAGATCGTCCTCCCGCAGCCGCAGCGCGCCCGGACCCTGATGGTTCCCAGGTCCGTGCTCGGGCTCGGCGAGAGCGCCCTGCGGCGGTTCACGGCGACCCTCGTCGAAGCGGTCGACGGGGGCGCGGGGGCGCTACTGCTCCCCTTGGTGGCCGGGATCGGCCGGGAGATCTCCGGCGGGTCACTCCCGGTCAGGGAACAGGCCGCGCGAGCCGTCGCCGACCTGCTGGCCGCTCTGGCCGCGGACCACGCGGCCCGAACCGTCCCCGACAGGCGGCCCGCCGCGCAGTCGCTCTTCGCGCGCATCACCGCCTCCGTCGAGGCCTCCCTCGGGGACCCCGGCCTGTCCCCGCAGGCGATCGCCGACCAGCACGGCGTCTCCCTGCGCTACCTGCACCAGCTGTTCCAGCGCCAGGGCAGCACGGTCAGCGGCTGGATCCGCTGCCGGCGACTGGAGGGGGCCCGCCTTGAACTGGCCCACCCCGGCGCGGCCCGGCGCACGATCTCCGCCGTCGCCGCCCGCTGGGGCTTCACCAACGCTTCCCACTTCAGCCGCGCGTTCCGCGACGCCTACGGAATGTCCCCCAACCAGTGGCGCAGCCAGGCCGGCACAAGCGCCGCTACCCGCCCCAGTGCTGACGGAACGTGATACATCCCAGGCTGGACGTCAACGCCGACCTCATCCCGAGACGCCCGGTGGCTGTGCCGTCCGCGCCCACCACTGTGCCGACGCTGCACGGCTGCGGACGTGCGCCCCGGGGCAACTCGCCGTGCGCTCTGCCGACGCCGATCGGGGCGCGGCTGCCTATCGTCGGAGGGCTGTGTCCCTTCGAGCGAACACGACGGATGCCCTATGAACAACAGCCCGAAGCAACCCGCTCGTCCCCCGGTCGAGGCGGCGCGGGTCGGCGACGCGCACCCGCTGTCCCTGGCGCTGTTCGCGCTCACCCTCGCCAGCGGACTGATCGACGCCGTCAGCTACCTGGGCCTGGGCCACGTCTTCACGGCCAACATGACCGGCAACGTCGTCGTGATCGGATTCGCGCTGGCAGGCGCCCCGGGCTTCTCCATCACCGGGTCGCTGATCTCGCTCGGGGCGTTCCTGGTCGGCGCCGTCGTCGCGGGCCGCCTCGCCGCGCGCTTCGCCGCCGGGAGCCGGCAACCGTGGGTCCGTGCCGCGCTGATCACGGAGACCACGCTGCAGGCGGCGGCGACGGCCGTCGCGTTCGCCACGCACGGGCAGACCGAGCTGCTCATCGGACTGCTCGCCCTCGCGATGGGGCTGCGCAACGGGACGGTCCGCAAGCTCGGCATCCCCGACATGACGACCACCGTGCTGACCCTCACCATCACCGGCATCGGCGCCGACTCGTCGCTGGCCGGCGGGAACAACGCGCGGGTGCGGCGTCGGCTGCTCGCCATCGCCCTCATGGTGACCGGCGCGACGCTGGGCGCGGTGCTGGTGCTGCACGGGCATCTGCCGTGGGCGCTGCTCGCCAGCACGGTCGTCCTCGTCGCGGCCGCGGTCGGATACCGGGAGCCGAAGACCGACCGGTCTCAGACGGCGGGCGCCTGACGCGGGGCGCCGCAGCTGTCCGGGGCGGCAACAGGTCGGGCGCGGTGCGCAAACCGGCACCGCGCCCCGCTGCCCGGATTCCGGCCGGGCGTGCTGTCAGATGGTTCCGCGGAGCTTGGCCAGCGCCTCGGCGAGCAGGATCTCGCCGTCCTCCTGACTGCGGCGCTGCCGGACGTAGCCCAGGTGGGTCATGTAGGGGGTGCTGCCCGGGGCAGCGGGGACATTGTCCTGGTCCGGGCCGGCCGGCAGGCCGCACCTCGGGCAGTCCCACACCTCGGGAACCACGGCTTCGAGCGCGAAGTTCGGCCGGCTGTGGTGGCCGTTGCCGCACCAGAACGACACCGCCCTGCGAGGGGCGAGGTCACCGCGCTCCGGCTCCCCCATCGGCCCCGACCCGATCCGGGCGCCTCGGATGCCGCTACGTCCCTGTGCCATCTGCTCTCCTCGGCCATGATGTCCACGCCTCGGATGTGCATGGGACGCCCAGCGTACGTGCACTTTTCGACTACGTGAACCGCAGCCCGCAGGACGTACCGTTCGGGCCCCGCGGCGAGGCCGCCTCTGTCCTCGTCGAACCCCCGCCGCGAAGGCAGCCCTGTCATGGTGCAGGGCTGCCTTTACCCTGGGCGGACCATGCCATGCCCTATCGCGCGTGCTCCCTGGCGAACGCGCGTCCGCCGAGATCTGCCGCCGCAACCGCGCCGCTCTGATCGCGCGTAAAGATGCCGCGCTGCCCGGCCAGCCCGCCCTCGGTGACGATGAACTCGTCCGCCTCGCCCGGCAGCAGACCCATGCTCGCGACCGACAGGTCGGGAGGAAGTTCGGTGTCCGTGGCCGCGCGGACCTCCGGCCGGAAGAACGGTGATCTCAGCGGCGGCCTTCGCGTCCGCGAGTGTGAACTCCGGCAGGTAACGCTGGACCGGCGCGTCCAGCTCGACCCTCCCCTGCTCCACCAGGACCATCAGCGCGCTCGCTGTGTAACTCTTCGAAACCGAACCGAGCAGGAACAGCGTGTCCTGATCAACCGGCAGCGGGTTCTCGGTGCTCGTCACCCCGTGCGTCGCGTAGCTCTCCCGGCTCTCCGTCCACACCCCGACTGCGGCGCCCGGGATGCCGAACTTCCCGGCGAGCCCTGCGACCACTTCCGCCAACGTGTACTGAGACATCAGTCCCCTTGCCCATCGTTCAGCTCGGCGTCAAGCCACACCCCCCCCGGGCGTGATCAGCGAAAGTAGCAGCACCGAGGTCCGAGTCAGGGAGCTTTTGATCTTTGTCCGCCTTTGTGGTGATCACTCAACCGAGCAGGAGTGTGGGAGGTGCCCGTCAACCGGGCACCTCCCACGGGCGCGTGGACGCGTCGAGGCTCGGCTCTCAGCTTCCGGCGGTGAAGGCGGTGCGGAGGAAGGTGATCGCCTGGGTGATCGCCGCCTGGGCCGCGTGCGTGGGGCGCAGGGCGTTGAGCATCACGAAGTCGTGGATGATGCCCTGGTACCGGGTCGCGGTGACGCGGACGCCGGCCTGGCGGAGCTTGTTGGCGTAGGCCTCGCCCTCGTCGCGCAGGACGTCGGCCTCGCCGGTGATGACGAGCGCCGGGGGCAGGTCGGCGAGCTGCTCGAGGGTGGCGCGCAGCGGCGACGCGGTGATCTGCGCGCGCTCGGACTCGTCGGTGGTGTACTGGTCCCAGAACCACTGCATGGCGTCGCGGCGCAGGAAGTAGCCGGTCGCGAACTGGTGGTAGGAGTCCGTGTCGAAGCTCGCGTCGGTCACCGGGTAGAACAGCACCTGGCCGACCAGCGGGATGTCGCCCTCCTCCTTGGCCATCAGGGTGAGGGCGGCGGCCATGTTGCCGCCGACGCTGTCACCAGCGACGGCGATGCGGGTGGCGTCCAGGCCCTTGCTCGCACCGTCACTGACGATCCATCGGCCGACCTGGTGGTTCTGCATGATGGCGACGGGGTAGGCGGCCTCGGGCGAGAGGTCGTACTCGGGGAAGACGACGGCGGCGTTCGCTCCGACGGCGAGTTCGCGCACCAGGCGGTCGTGGGTGTGGGCGTTGCCGAAGACCCAGCCCGCGCCGTGGATGTAGATGATGACGGGCAGCGCGCCCGTGGCGCCCGCGGGCTTGACGATCCGGACCTTGACGTGGCCTGTGGGCCCGCCGGGGACAGTGATCCACTCCTCGTCGACGGCCGGCTTGGCGATCTCCCCGGACTGGACCTCGTCGACGGCCTTGCGGCCCTCGACCGGACCCAGGTCGAACAGGTACGGCGGGTTCGCCGTCGCCTCTGCGAACCCCTGCGCCTCGGCCTCGAGTACCGGAGAAACGGGCGTGTAGTCGTCAGACATTTCTGATCTCCCTCAGCGTCGAACAAAGATGTCGGCGGGACCGGCACCGGCCGATGGCCCCGTCCAGCATGCTGCCGATTCTGGTCGCCCGCACCCCAGACTCGTTGACGTTCCGCGCATGGTCCTGACCCGGGAGTGCACCGCTTGGGCCGCCGGTATCCTGCGGGACCGACCGTGGACCAGAGGAGTTGGACTTGTCGGACGACCACGGCCACCCGCGCCGGTTCACCCGCTCGGAGACCGCCAGGGCCGAAGCGTTCAGCGACGGCGTGTTCGCCATCGCGGTGACCATCCTGGTCCTCGGGCTCACGGATCCCCCGCACAAGCCGGGCGGACTGGGACGCGCCCTGCTGAGCCAGTGGCCGGTCTATCTCGGCTATCTCGCGTCCTTCAGCTACGTGGCGGTGATCTGGCTGAACCACCATCAGGCCTTCGTGCGGATCCGCGCGATGGACCGCGGACTGCATGCCGCCAACCTGCTCCTGCTCTTGACCTCCGCCGCACTCGCGTTCCCCACGGCGGTGGTGTCGGAGGCGCTGCAGCGGAACGTCTCGGGCGCCGACGCCCGCGTGGCCGTAGCCCTGTACGGCGGGATAGCAGCCGCGATGTGCGGCAGCTGGCTGCTGCTCTACGCCCAGCTGGGCCGGCACCCGGAACTACTGGACCACGCGGCCGAATCCACGTACGTCGCCCATGGCCGACTCCGTTCCTGGTTCGGAGCGGTGGCCTATCTCCTGGCCGGGGCGGTCGGCGTACTGGTCTCGCCGCTCATCGCCCTGGTCGTGTTCATGGCGCTGCCGGTCTTCTACTTCATGACCACCGAAGGGCTGCCCGGCCGCCCCTCGACCACCCCTGCTGGCGACCCCTCCCCCCGCGCCGAATGACGAAGGACCGGCACAGGGACGGTCGTCGCCCCTGGGCCGGTCCGCACGTTCGTCCGCTCACCCCAGCTGGTCAGCCCAGTCGGCGGGGACCCGCTCGGCAGGGCCCGGGACGGTCTGGTCGGCAGGGTGGCTCTCCGGCGGCGCCAGCTGCGGACCCGACTCGTACATCTCCGAGGTGTCGTAGTCCCAGAACCACGTCTCGCCCGGCTCGAAGCTGCGGATCACCGGGTGTCCGGTGGCCTTCGCGTGAGCCGTGGCGTGCTTCGACAGCGAGTCGTCGCAACAGCCGATGTGGCCGCAGAGTGCGCAGCGACGCAGATGGAACCACCATCCGCCGGCGGCGTCGCACTCGACGCAGCCGGTACCGCTCGGCGGGACGGTGGGGTCGATCGCGTTCTGTGCGGTCATGTCTGCTCCCTATGGGCGTCGGGTTCGATGTCGCTGTCGGGTTCGGTGAGCGGGAGGCGTACCTGGAAGCGGGTGTCGCCCGGCACGGACTCGACTCTCAGGTCGCCGCGGTGGCGGTTGACGACGATGCGCCAGGAGATGTCGAGACCGAGCCCGGTGCCCTCGCCGACGGGCTTGGTGGTGAAGAACGGGTCGAAGACGCGGTCGCGGATGTCGCGAGGGATTCCGGGACCTGTGTCACCGATCTCGACCAGCACGCGGTCGCCGTCCCGCGCCGTGCGCACCGTGAGAGTGCCGTCCGCAGCTGACCCGCCGAGCGCGGAGACGGCGTTGTCGATGAGGTTGGTCCACACCTGGTTGAGCTCGCCGGGGTAGCAGGGGATCGGGGGCAGCGTGCGGTCGTAGTCCTTGACGACGCGGATGCTCGGGCCGATCTTCCTGGAGAGCATCACCAGCGTGCTGTCGAGGAGTTCGTGGACGTCGGCCCTCCGGTGCGGGGCGCGATCGAGCTGGGCGTACTGCTTGGCCGCCGTGACCAAGGCGGAGACGCGGCCGGTCGAGTCCTCGATCTCGTTCATGAGGAGCTCGGTCTCGACGGTGCTGTCGAGCCAGCGGAGGGCCGGGCCGAGAAACTCCGCGGGCAGGGCCTGCGCGGCCCGGTCCAGCCAGTCGGCGTCGAGACCGGCTTGCACGAACACCGGCGCGAGCTGCCACCCGTCCGCGACGTCGTGCTCGTCGAGCCAGTCGAGGACGGCGTCCTCCTGGTCCGCGGCCTGCAGCGGGCTGAGTTCAGCGAGCTGGGCGAGGCGTTCGGCGGCGCTCTCGTGGAGTTCGGTCAAGGCGTCCAGGTTGGCGCGGTGGTGGGGGTCGGCCGCGATCTCGCCGAGCCAGCGGTGCATTCCGGCGACGCGCTCCCTGAGGGCCGAGGCGGCCCGCGCCGCGGCGGCGGCCGGGTTGTTGAGCTCGTGGGTGAGTCCCGCGGTCAGCGAGCCGAGGGCCAGCAGTCGCTCCCGCTGGCCGATCGCTTCCTGGGTGTTCTTGGCTCCGAAGAACAGCCCCTCCAGCAGATGGACGGCCATGGGGAACCACTCGAGCATGATCTCCGCGAACGTGTCCGCGGGAAGGACGAAGAACCGTGAGGGCTCGGTGATCCGCATCGAGTTGTTGTAGACCTGTGGCACCTGGTCGCCCAGGTACGCCTGGAAGGCCCCGGCGTACACGCCGCGCGCGGAGCTCCGATTGACGTCGATCTCCTGCCCGCCGACCTGGCGCGAGAGGATCACCGTCCCCTCCAGCAGAACGAACAGGCACGCGGCCGGATCGCCCTCCCGGTAGACCGTGCCGGTGTCGAAGCGGTACACGCGGCCCTCGCGGCAGAGCCGCGCCAACTGGTCGGATCCGAGCTTCTCGAACAGGAACAGCGAACGCAGCTCGTTCTCCTCGCACAGCTCGGGGCCGCCGGTCACGACTGCTCCAGATAGCGGTGCACGAGCATCACGGCCATGGCTCCCTCGCCGACCGCTGAGGCGACCCGTTTGGCGGACTCGGCGCGTGCGTCCCCTGCCACGAACACTCCCGGCACGTTCGTCTCCAGGTGGTACGGCGGCCGGTCCAGCGCCCATCCGGCCGGCGGGCGCCCGTCGGCCGTCAGGTCGGGGCCGGTCGGGATGAATCCGTGCGCGTCCCTGGTCACCGTGCCGTCCAGCCAATCGGTCATGGGGGCCGCGCCGATGAACACGAACAGCCACTGTGCGTCGACATCTTCGGTCTCCCCGCTCACGGTGTTGCGCAGCCTCAGCCGCTCCAGATGCTCTTCGCCGTGGACCGCCGCCACCACCGTGTCGGTGCGCACGGAGATCGAGGGGGCGTCCTCGACCCGCTCCAGCAGATAGTGCGACATCGAGGCGGACAGCGACGCGCCGCGCACCAGCAGGGTGACCGACTTGGCGCCCCGGGCCAGGAACATCGCGGCCTGGCCCGCCGAGTTCGCCCCGCCGACCAGGTACACGTCCTGGCCCTGGCAGGCGGGGGCCTCGGTCAGCGCCGAGCCGTAGTACAGCCCGCGGCCGGTCAGCTCGGCCGCGCCCGGCACGTCGAGCTTCCGGTAGGACACGCCGGTCGCGAGGATCACGCAGTGCGCAGAGACGGTGGAGCCGTCGGAGAACCGCACCGTGCGCGCCGCGCCGTTCACCTCCAGCGCGGTGACCTGCCGCGTCGTCAGCATCTCGGCGCCGAACTTCGCCGCCTGCCGGCGGGCCCGATCCGTGAGCTGAGCCCCGGAGACGCCGTCGGGAAAGCCCAGATAGTTCTCGATCCGGGAGCTCTGGCCCGCCTGGCCTCCGGTCGCCGAGCGCTCGACCAGGACCGTCCGCAGCCCCTCCGAGGCCCCGTACACGGCCGCGCCCAGTCCCGCCGGCCCGCCGCCGACGATGACGAGGTCGTAGAAGTCGGCCGCCGGAGTCGTCGAAAGGCCGACCCGCGTGGCCAGCTCCCGTTCCTCCGGCTCGACGAGCACCGCACCGTCCGGAGTGACCACGAGCGGCAGCCGGAGCCCGTCCTGTCCCGCGGCGGAGAGCAGCCTGCGGCCCTCCGGCTCATCGGAGGAATACCAGCGGTAGGGCACCTGGTTGCGGGCCAGGAACTCCCGGATCTGCGAGGACGCGGCCGACCAGCGGTGCCCGACGACCTTGGTGGTGCCCGCCTCGCGGCCGTCGGTGGCCCGCCAGGTCGCGAGCAGATCGTCCACGACGGGGTAGAGCTTCTCCTCCGGCGGTTCCCACGGCTTGAGCAGATAGTGGTCGAGGTCGACCACGTTGATCGCGTCGATCGCCGCGTCGGTGTCGGCGTAGGCGGTCAGCAGCACCCGCCGCGCGCCGGGGAACAGGTCGATTGCCTGCTCAAGGAACTCGATCCCGTCCATCTGCGGCATCCGGTAATCCGCCAGGATCATCGCGACCGGGACGCCCCGCAGCTTCAGCTCACGCAGGGCGTCGAGCGCCGACTCGCCGGACTCGGCGCGCACGACCTGGTACGCGTCTCCGTAGCGCCGGCGCAGATCACGGGCGACGGAGCGGGACACCGCGGGATCGTCGTCCACGGTCAGAATGACGGTCCGTGCCGTGCCGGTCGGGTCTGCCATGTGTCTCCACCCGGGACTGGTTCAGGAATGGTCGACGGGTCTTCCGCAAGGGATACCCGCCGTCCATTGTGCTCGTCGATCACGCGAACGGCCGCTCAAACGACCCCGCCGTGCGCGGTCGGAACAGGACTGCGCGTGTGCGGTCATCGACGCCGTCCGCGGCGCTCGCCGTGGTGACGGCGACCACACGGGCGGTACTGAACCGTCAACATTCACCCGGCTCCCGTCAGGATCGCGTCAGGGCCGCTCACAGCCCCCGGAACAGCGGGAATAGCGTTCGTGATGCGCCGCGGCCCACTGCTGCGGCTGAGGTCTGACGCTTCTCCTGTGAAGGGTTGCCACCATGAACGCGTACCTGTGCGGGGACGATCCGGAGCCTTCGGAACGTGTCCCGGCCGGACTTCTCCTGGTCCCGGTCCGGTCGGGTCCCGCAGGATGCACCACCCGCCTGTTCCGCACGCCGCTCGGCGGCCGGACGGCGGTCGGCTTCACCAGTGCGAGGCAGTTGACCGAGGTGCTCGGCCCGGGTCAGCCCTGCGTCCGGCTGTCCGAGACCGCGCTGCGGTCCCTCGTGGCCCCGCTCGGCGTCACCACCGTCACGATCGACCCGCAGCTGGCGGCGTCGCCCGCCGCCGCGCTGCACGACCCGGCTGCGTGGCACGGCTGGGAGTCCGGACGTCTCGGCAGCCCCCGCCTACGGATCGCCTGAGGAGTGGCAACCATGACAACCACTCTGCCGCACCCGGTAACTGACGCCCGCGACGGCGAGGACCTGTCCGTCTGGCCGGCCTCGACGCGGGTCGCGCCGCACGGTGACCTGACCGTCGGCGGCGTATCACTGGCTGAGCTGGCCGAGCGCTTCGGCACTCCCGTCTACCTGCTCGACGAGGATGAGGTCCGCGGCCGTTGCCGCGCCTACCGGCAGGCCTTTCCCGACGCCGAGATCCTCTACGCCGCCAAGGCGTTCCTCTGCCGGGCGATGGCTCACTGGGTCCGCGAGGAGGGCCTGGGCCTGGACGTGTGCTCGCGCGGCGAGCTGGAGTTGGCGGTGACCACCGGCTTCCCGCCCGAGCAGATGGTGCTGCACGGCAACGCCAAGAGCCCGGACGAGCTGGACGCCGCCCTGCGGCTTGGCGTCGGCCGCATCGTCATCGACTCCACCGCCGAGATCGCCCGGATAGCGGCCCTGGTGCCGCAGGGCGCACGGCAGAAGGTACTGTTGCGGATCGCGCCGGGCATCGCCGCCGGTGCCCATCCGGCCATCCGCACCGGCACCGTGGACCAGAAGTTCGGCCTGGCCAGCACCGACGGCAGCGCGCAGCACGCGGTCGCCCGGGTCCTGGAGCAGCCCCGCCTCGAACTGGTCGGCCTGCACTGCCACCTGGGCTCGCAGATCACCAGCGTCAAGCCCTACGTGCAGGCCGTGCGCCGCCTGGTCGGCATGCTCTCCTGGGCCCGCCAGGTCCACGGCGTCACCCTGCCCGAGCTCGATCTGGGCGGCGGCCACGGCATCGCCTACCGGCCGGGCGAGACCGCGCTCGACATCCGGGCCCTGGCCGTCCGGGCGCAGGCCGAACTGCACTCCGCCTGCACGACGGTGGACCTGCCCGTGCCCCGACTGACCCTGGAGCCGGGACGGGCGGTCGTCGGGCCCGCCGGAGTGGTGCTCTACCGGGTGCTGTCGGTCAAGCGCACCGGCCGCCACACCTTCGTCGCCATAGACGGCGGCATGAGTGACAACCCCCGACCGGCTCTCTACGGCGCGCAGTACGCGCCCCGGCTGATCGGACGCGTCGGCTCCGCGGAGCTGCAGCCGGTGAACATCGTCGGCCGTCACTGCGAGGCCGGGGACGTGCTGGCGAGCGGCGCGCTGCTGCCGAGCGACATCCGTCCCGGCGACCTGCTGGGTGTTCCGGCGGCCGGCGCCTACCAGGTGTCGATGGCGTCCGGCTACAACCTGGTCGGCCGCCCGCCAGTCGTCGCCGTCACCGGCGGCACCGCGCGGCTGCTGGTGCGTCGCGAATCCCTCGCCGACCTGCACCACCGCGACATCGGCCTCTGACTCCCCCTGACCGTGCCCCCGATCCCATGGTCGGGGCGTCGGTCCCGCCTGCCCACATGTCTGCCCACATGTCTGTCAATTGTCCCTGTTCATCCGTGAATGCGAGATTCCCTCGTGAGTGCTGACCACGTCATCGGCCTCCTGATCGCGGCCGCTCTGATCGGTTACCTGATCGCCGCCGTGAAGTTCCCGGAGCGCTTCTGATGACCGCCCCCGCCTCCGCCGCCGCCAGACCCGAGCAACCGGAGCGCCCCGTGCGTCCGCCCGATCCCGTCCGCCCGCACCGCGTCGGCGCGGGCATGCTGGACCCCAGACAGCTGTGGCGCAGCCTGCCCGCCGCACTGCGCAAGCTCGACCCGCGCACCCTCTACCGCAACCCGGTCATGTTCGTCACCGAGATCGGCGCCGTACTGACGGCGGACGTCCGCGCCGTGGGCGCGGAGCCTGGCGGCGTGCGCCGGCGGGGTGCTCCCGGGCAGGAAGATCGTCGCGGGGACCGGTCTGACGGCAGCTCACTCCAGCCTCTTCGGCTGGCTGATCACCGGCTGGCTGTGGCTGACCATCGTCGCCAACCTCGCCGAGGCCGTGGCCGAGAGCCGCGGCAAGGCGCAGGCCGACACGCTGCGCCGCACCCGGCAGCAGACCACCGCCCGCCGGCTCGTCGGCTGGGAGCCCGGCGCGGACCTGGCCTCCTGCCTGGAGGAGAGCGTCCCGGCCACCGAGCTGCGGCGCGGCGATCTCGTCGCGGTCGCGGCCGGGGAGCTGGTGCCGGGCGACGGCGATGTGGTCGCCGGTGCCGCCTCGATCGACGAATCGGCCATCACTGGTGAGTCCGCGCCGGTGATCCGTGAGTCCGGCGGCGACCGGTGCGCGGTGACCGGCGGCACCACCGTGCTGTCGGACCAGGTCGTGGTGCGGATCAGCCAGGAGCCAGGCGAGAGCTTCCTGGACCGGATGATCGCCCTGGTCGAGGGCGCCAACCGGCAGAAGACCCCGAACGAGCTGGCGCTCAACCTGCTGCCGGTGATGCTGACCTTCGTCTTCCTGGTCGCGGTGGTCACCCTCCAGCCGATGGCGATCTTCTCCAAGCACTTCATGGGCGCGGCCCACGACACCGCCGCGATGACCGGCCAGGGCGTCACCGGCATCGTGCTGGTCTCGCTGCTGGTCTGCCTGATCCCGACCACCATCGGCGGCCTGCTCTCCGCGATCGGCATCGCAGGCATGGACCGGCTGGTGCAGCGCAATGTGCTGGCCATGCCCGGCCGCGCGGTCGAGGCGGCCGGTGACGCCAACACCCCCGGCATCAACTTCAGCGCCCTCGCCACGGGAGCAGCACTCATCCTGGCCCTGCTCAACTTCCTCCCCGCGCTCTCCCTCGGGCCCGTCACGGAAGGACTGCAATGAGGAGTTCACCCTGAAGGCTGCAGGTCACCTGGGTCCGGCATAGGCCGAGGGTCGGGCGCTTGGACCGAACGCGCGCGAGCGCCTGGTCCGCGCTCCATCAGCGAGTG
This sequence comes from Streptacidiphilus sp. MAP12-20, assembly GCF_041262525.1. Classification (NCBI taxonomy): domain Bacteria; kingdom Bacillati; phylum Actinomycetota; class Actinomycetes; order Kitasatosporales; family Streptomycetaceae; genus Streptacidiphilus; species Streptacidiphilus sp. MAP12-20. The sequence continues at coordinate 1,798 of NZ_JBGCCK010000028.1, read as the reverse complement.
TGTAGCCTGCCGCCGGAGACGCCCCTTCCCAACCGCGGTTCTGGTGACCCGCCCGCGCCCCCACCCGTGACCTGAAGGAACGACAGCCATGGCCAGCACCACCCCCGCCCTTCCCGCCGAGACCGACCTGGGGCAGTTGCGCAACCAGGCCAAGGACCTGCGCCGGGCCGTCCAGCGCGGCAAGCCCGGCGCCGTCGAGCGCACGGCCACGACCGGCCGGGTGGACCCGGCCCGGTTCTCGATACGCGATGCGCAGCACGTCATCGCCCGCGAGCACGGCTTCGCCCGCTGGCAGGACCTGGTCTCCGCGTTCGGCAACCGGCAACCGCGTGAGCGCGATCTCCACCGCTGGTTCGCCGTCGAGCTCAACAACGCGCTCGGGGACCTGCTCTTCGACCTCACCCCCGACACCCCGCGCGCAGAGCAGGACCGCGCCCTCTACCAGGCCTACGCAGCGTGCTACCACTGGCTGGAGGCAGGCACCCCGGCCAACCACGGCCGCGGCGAGTACAGCATCGCCCAGACCGCGCTGGCCATCGGCCGCCCGGAGACAGCCGCCCACCACGCCCCGCGCTACGCAGAGCTGATCGCCGAGCACCCCGACGCGTTCAGCGACTGGGACCGGGCCCTCGCCACCGAGATCCGGGCCCGGACGGCCGCCGCCACCGGCTCACCGGACGCATGGGAACTCAAAGCCCAGGCCCAGTCCCTCACCGACCACATCGCCGACCCCGACGCCCGCGAGGTCGTACAGGACCGCCTCGACCGCGGCCCCTGGTTCGCGCTGGAAGGGCAGCCTGAAGCCACGGACCCGATGGACTGACGCTGGGGTGACTTCCGTACGCCGAGCTCGGCCTCAGCGCGCGGTGTTCGGGCGTTCCGCGGAGTCGAGGGCGGAGCCGGCGTGGTCGGCGAGGGTCACAGCGGTGAGGCGGGCCTGGAGGGAGGGGGTCGCGCCGGGGGTTGGGCGGATCATGAAACGGCCGACGAAGCGGCCGCTCGCGAAGGCGCGCAGCTCGAGCTCCTCGTCCGGGAGCCCGGCCCGGTCCACGTCCCAGACCCGGCGGCCGAGCAGGATGCTGCCGTCCTGGTCGAGGCGTGGCGGGTGGCCGAGCAGGGATCCGTACTCGAAACGGCAGGAGCGCGCCTGGAGCAGTCGGATCAGTTGCTCGGAGACGTGGGCGATGACGGCGTCGGGGGACGCGCTGGACTGGGCGAGCTGGGCGGTGTCGTGGATCTGCGCGAGGTAGCCGGCGTCCGTGACGGCGATGACCCGCATCCGGCGGGCGTGGACGGCCAGCTGCGAGACCACCAGGCCGACCGCCAGCAGCAGCACCGCGGTCGTCACGTCGCTGGACTTGCTGATGGTGAAGCGCTGGTAGGGCACGGTGAAGAAGAAGTCGAACCACAGGGCCGCCGACAGGGCCGACAGCGCGCCGGCGATCCGGCTGCCCAGCACCGCCACCGCGACCACGGCCACCACCAGGACGAGCGCGACATCGGTGTTCGACAGATGCGCGCGCCACGGCAGCAGCACAGCGCACACCGCCAGTGGTGCGGCGATCCCGACGATCACCGGCACCGGCCCGCGGACCAGGTACCGAGGCATGGTTCACCTCCCGCAACCGCGCGGCAGAGCCGTTCCTGCCCGTCAGGGATGTTATGCCCACTGGCGGTGCGGTGATGTCCGACCGCTTCGGGCTCGGGTCAGCAAGCCGAAGCCCTTACGGGCAGACCCTGACCGGGTGAAAATCGGGTTGGTGGCCGTCTGGCCGACGTCGTGCCGCCTTGGCGCGTT
>NZ_JBGCCK010000027.1:0-106365 GCF_041262525.1 Streptacidiphilus sp. MAP12-20 | reverse complement strand
TAACTGGCGTTGACTTTTGGCACGCTGTTGAGTTCTCAAGGAACGGACGCTTCCTTTGCTTCCCTTTCGGGCCGCTCCGGGCGCTTCCTTCGTTTCCCAGCCTATCAGAGCTTTTCAGCTCCGATTCACCGGGATTTCGTCTTCCCGTTCCGCCTCAATCAGGGCGGTCACCGGGGCAACTCGTAGAACACTACGCCACGCGTTGCCCCGGCTCCAAATCAGCGTCCGGCCAGCGTGTCGAGCGCCGCGCGGTCGAGGCCGGAGGCCTTCTCGACCTCCGACGCGTCGACCGCGCCGCAGTCCAGACCGCGCAGGAGGTAGCCGCTCAGGGCCTTGGCCGTCGCCGGCTCGTCCATGACGTCGCCGCCCGCGCGCGCGACATACGCGGACAGGCGGGCGGCGGCGGCGTCCAGTCCCTCGCGGTAGAAGGCGTAGACCGCCGCGTAGCGGGTGGGCAGGTGGCCGGGGTGCATGTCCCAGCCCTGGTAGTAGGCGCGCTCCAGCGAACGGCGGACCAAGCGGTGGTGCAGCTGCCAGGCCGCGTGGACCTGCTCGGTCGGGCCGGTCGGGATGACGTTCGTCGAACCGTCCGACAGGCGCACGCCCGTTCCGGCCGCCGCCACCTGCATGACGGCCTTCGCGTGGTCGGCGACCGGGTGCTCCATGCTCTGGTACGCCGCGCTCACCCCGCACGAGGCGCTGTAGTCGAAGGTGCCGTAGTGCAGGCTCGTCGCCCGGCCCCGAGCCGCCTCGATCATCCGCGCCACGGTGGCGCGGCCGTCCGCGCCAAGGATGGCCTGGGTGGTCTCGATCTGGATCTCGAAGCCGATCCGTCCCGCCGGGAGGCCCGCCGCCTGCTCGAATCCGTCCAGCAGCGTGGCCATCGCCGCGACCTGCTCCGCGTAGGTCACCTTGGGCAGCGTCAGGACCAGCTGCTCGGGGAGCGCGCCGGCGTCCGCGTCCAGCAGGCCGGTGAGGAAGAGGTCGAGCGTGCGGATGCCCCGGGCCCGAACGGCGGGCTCCATGCACTTCATCCGGATTCCGACGAACGGCGGCGCGTTCCCCTCTGCGACCGCGGCGGCCACCAGCTGCGCGGCGCGCACGGCGGCAGCGTCCTCCTCGGCGTCGGGCCGAGGGCCGTAGCCGTCCTCGAAGTCGATTCGCAGGTCCTCGATCGGCTCGCGCTCCAGCTTGGCGCGGACGCGGTCGTGCACGTCGGCCGCGAGGGCGGCGTCCTGCTGGCCGACGACGGCGGCGAGGGCCGCGGCGTCCGGGGCATGCGCGTCGAGCAGGTCGAGGGCCTGTCGGCCCCAGTCGCCCACGAGCTCGCCGATGCCGCGCTCGGCGAGGGCGTCGGCCGGGACGTAGACGGTGTGGACGGGCTGGCGGGTGCCAGGATCGCCCGGGTAGCGCGCGGCGAGATCCGCGTCGACCCCGGCGAGGTCGGCTTCGATGACCTCCCGCAGGCTGCTGGAGAACGTGGTTCGCGCGGCCATGACTGCCCCTTCGCCCGTACCTCGGCACGGTAGACGTCAACAGATCGACAGATCAGTCAGATCAACAGTTTGTTGATGGGACGCTATCGACGCACCGCAGCCACGTCAACGTTTTGTTGCGGACCGGGCCGAAGCCGGTCGGTTCTCCTTCCGCCAGACGAAGGCCAGCCCCGACCAGTCCTCCCCGACGGCAGCCACCTTCACGTCCACGACGCCCAGCGGGAGGAAGACCTCGCGCAGGTCGTTCTCCGTGATGTCGCTGAGGTGACCCGCCGCCCGGCGCGGCCAGGTGATCCAGAGACAGGCCGTCGGCTGGAGCGCAGCCACCAACTTCCTCGCGTCGGCTCGCAGCTCGGCCGTCTCCCGGTAGAAGGCGACCGTCACGTCCGCCGCCGTCGGGTCCTGGTCGAGGCGGGCGTCCGGCGGCAGCTCGGGGATGGCCCAGCCCCGCGGCGCGTGGAGCAGCGCCACGCGATGGCCGGGCTTGATGCGGAGCTTCTTCGCCAGCGGCGTGCCCGAGTAACCCGAGTCCGTCATGCCCCGATCCTCGCATTCGGACCCGCCCCGAGCACGCTCTCACGCGTCCAGATGCGCCAGCACCTCGGCGACGAAGCGCTCCGGCTCCTCGTGCCAGAGCCGGTGCCCCGCCTCGGCGAAGACGACCAGTCGACTGCCCGGGTGCAGCTCGGCGACACGGCGCGCGGGCGCGGTGCCGACGATGCCGTCCCGCCCACCGGCCAGGACCAGCGGTCGCGCGCCGGACGCGGCGAGGCGGTCGAGCCGCCCCGCGTTCTGCTCCGGGGCGGGCCCACCGGCGTAGAAGGCCGCGCGGTACCAGTCGGGGGCGTTGTCCATCGGCTGCGCATAAAGAGCGGCGGCGGACTTGGTCCACCGTCCCCACACGAACGGCACGGTGCGGAACATCAGTTCATCGATCCGGTCCGCAGCGACCCCGCCCGCGGCCAGCTCTGCCTCCGCCGCGCGCGCCGACTCGTACCAGGGCTCCGCCGCGAAGCCGAGCTTGATCTCGGCGAGCTCCGCCGCGTCCGGTTCGCGCGAGACGCGGCCGACCGGGGTCACGATGACGAGTCGCCGCGCCCGCCCCGGGAACGCGGCCGCGTACTCCTGCGCCGTCAACGCCGCCGCGGAATGGCCGAGCAGGTCGAGCTGATCGACGCCGAGGTGTCGGCGCAGGGCCTCCACGTCGCGCGCCTGCGCTGTGTACGCGCAGCGCGTGCGGTCCTCGGGCACCGGCGAGCGGCCGGTCGCGCGCTGGTCGGGGAGGATCAGCGTGCGGTGGGCGTCCAGGCCGCCCAGCCCGCCCAGGTAGCGGACGTCCGCGCCGGGGCCGCCCGGCAGGCAGACGATCGGCGCGCCGGACCCGCGTACGGCGTAGCCGAGTTCGGCCCCGTCGTCGCTGGTGAAGGTAGAGGTGGCTACGAACTCTTCAGCACTGTTGATCGACACGGTTCGCATCCTCACACATCGTCAGACGGCCACGCCACGCCCGCTTCCAGCGCGAGACGGCGCAGCAGTGCGGGGACACTGGTGCCGATCGGCTCACGGACGACTTCCGCCGCCGGGTCGTCGTAGGGCGTCGGGTCGGCGTTCACGACGATCACCCGGGCTCCGCCCGCCAGCGCGATGTCGACGAGCCCCGCTGCCGGGTGGACCTGCAGGGTGGTCCCGACCGCGAGCAGCACGTCGCACGCGGCGGCCACGACCCGCGCCTGGCCGAGTACCTGCGGGTCGAGGTGTTCGCCGAAGAGGACGGTGGCGGGCTTGAGCACGCCCCCGCACGCGGGGCAGGGCGGATCGGCCTCCCCCGCTCGCACCCGGGCCAGGGCATCGGCCATGGCGCCGCGCACCTTGCAGCGCACGCACTGCACCCTCCGCGCCGTCCCGTGCAGTTCCAGCACCTTGCGCGGGCTGACGCCACCGAGCTGGTGCAGGCCGTCGACGTTCTGCGTGAGCACGCGGATCGGCAGGCCGGTCCGCTCGTATGCGGCCAGCGCGCGGTGGGCCACGTTGGGCTGCGCGTCCAGGACGCCGGTCTCCAGCCGCATCCGCCAGGCGCGGCGGCGGACCTCGGGGTCGGCGAGGTAGTCGGCGATGGTGACCATGCGCTGCGCGGTCGGGTCGTCCCGCCACAGGCCCTGGGGGCCGCGGTAGTCGCGCAGGCCGGAGTCGGTGGACAGGCCCGCTCCGCTCAGCACGGCGACGAGAGGGCGAGCGGCAGCGGCGTTCGCGGCAGCGTTCATGGCAGGAAACCTAGCCAGCCCCGGCACCGAACGGCGACCCGATCTTCGCGCGCACTTTCTCCTCGCAGAGACCTGTTGCGCGGAGGTGACTCAGCAGTATGTTGACAACATGTCTAATAAGCAGCCGGCCTGGGCGCCGGAGGACCTGGACCGCTTCCGCGCTGTTCAGCAGCTCGCGTACCGCTGCGCCGAGAGCGTCGCGGCGACGCTGGAGCCGGGTGTGACCGAGAAGCAGGCCGCGCAACGGATGCGGCGCTGGCTGGAGGCCAACGGCGCGGACGACTGGTTCCACGTGCCGTTCGCCTGGTTCGGGGACCGGACGGTATTCCACAAGTTCCGTTCCCCCCTGCAGTTCTTCCCCACCGACCGCCGGCTCGAGGAGGGCATGCCCTACATCCTCGACTGCGCGCCCGTCGCCGACGGCTACACCGCCGACATCGGCTACGCCGCCAGTCTGGGCGGCAACCTGGTGCAGCAGCAGATCCTCGACGACCTCCAGGAGTACCGGGCGCTGATCCTGGCCGAGGTGCGCGAGCGCAAGCCGCTCAACGAGATCTACCGCTCCGTGGACGGCCTGATCGCGAAGCACGGCTACGAGAACCGGCACCGCGTCTACCCGGGCCGGGTGCTCGCGCACCAGGTCACCCGCCTCAAGGTGCGCGGTCCGCGCACCGTCGTGGCCGGATTCGGCGTACGCAGCCTGCAGACCCTCGGCCGCGAACTGATCGGCGAGCGGATCCAGCACCGCTCTCCCCTCTGGGCCGACGGCAAGTCCTCCGCCCACACCCCGACGCCGGGCCTGTGGGCGGTCGAGCCGCACCTGGGACTGCGCCGCGTGGGCGCGAAGTTCGAGGAACTGCTCGTCGTCACCGAGGACGACGCGTACTGGCTCGACGAGGACCTTCCGCACGTCAGGAACTGGGCCGCGACGCCCAGGAACACCGAGCTGCAGAAGACCAAGCCACAGAAGGCCCAGGCCGAGCAGGCCCAGCCCGAGGGGAGCGCAGCGTGAAGGAGCAGCAGTCCTTCGTGACCGCGCCCGACGGCGTGCGGCTGGCGGTGTTCGAGTGGGGCGACCGCTCCGCCGCCTCCACCGTCGTGCTGGTGCACGGCTACCCGGACACCCACGCCGTCTGGCGGCCCATCGCCGAGCAGCTCGCCGAGCGCCACCACGTCGTCGCCTACGACGTGCGCGGAGCGGGCGCCTCGGACGCGCCGCGCCGGATCGGCGCCTACACGCTCGCGACGCTCGAGGCCGACCTCGGCGCGGTGCTCCAACATGCCTCCCCCGACCGGCCCGTGCACCTGGTCGGCCACGACTGGGGTTCGATCCAGTCCTGGGAGTCCGTCACCGGCACCGCGCTGGCCGACCGGATCGCCTCGTTCAGCTCGATCTCCGGACCCTGCCTGGACCACGTCGGCCAGTGGATGCGCGACAAGCTGCGCCACCCCAGCCCGCGCGGGCTCGCGCAGGCGGCGTGGCAGGGCGTGCACTCGTGGTACATCGGCTACTTCCACCTGCCGCTGTTGCCGCCGCTGCTCTGGCGCACCGCGATGGTGAAGGCCTGGCCGGCCCTGCTGCGCGCGCTCGAGGGCGTGCCGCACGGCAGCGGATCGCCGACCTTCCCGACCGACGCCGTGCGCGGCCTCGCGCTCTACCGGGCGAACATGATCCCCCGGCTGTCCCGCCCCCGGCGGCGGCCCACGGACATCCCGGTCCAGCTCGTGCTGCCGCAGAAGGACCTCTTCGTCACCCCGTCCATGGCCGGGCAGGCCCCACAGCCCTACGTCGACCGGCTCTGGCGCCGGCCGCTGCGGGCCGGGCACTGGGCGCCGCTGACGCACGAGACCGTGCTCGCCCGCTGGATCGACGAGTTCGTCACCCACGTCGAGGGCGGCCCGGCCGCGCCGGGCCTTGAGCGCGCACAGGTCCACCACACCGTGGAACTCGCGGCGGAGCCGCGTCCCGCGCACACCGGACAGCTGGTCGTGGTGACCGGCGCGGGCAGCGGGATCGGCCGGGCGACGGCGCTGGCCTTCGCCGAGGCGGGCGCGTCGGTCGTCGCCGCCGACCTGAACCCGGACTCCGCCGCCCGCACCGCGCAGCTCGCGACGCTGCTGGGCGCGCCGCACGCGGGCTCCTACGCCGTCGACGTCTCGGACGTCGCCGCGATGGAGTCCTTCGCCAAGGCGGTTCAGGCCGAGTACGGCGTACCGGACGTGGTCGTCAACAACGCCGGCATCGGGCTCGGCGGCGCGTTCCTGGACACGCAGACCTCCGACTGGGACGCGGTGCTCGGCGTCAACCTGATGGGCGTGGTGCACGGCTGTCGGCTCTTCGGCGCGATGATGAAGGAGCGCGGCGAGGGCGGACACATCGTCAACATCGCCTCCGCCGCCGCTTTCCTGCCCTCGCGCACGCTGGCCGCCTACGCCACCAGCAAGGCCGCGGTGCTGATGCTGAGCGAATGCCTGCGCGCGGAGCTGGCGGACGAGGGGATCGGCGTCAGCGCCGTCTGCCCCGGGTTCGTCAACACGGCCATCGCCAAGACCACCCGCTACGTCGGCGTCAGCGACGGCGAGCAGGACCGGCTGCGCCGCAACGCGGACCGGCTCTACCGGCTGCGCAACCTGCCCCCGGAGCGGATCGCCGAGGCGGTGCTGCGCGCGGTGCGCGAGAACCGTCCGGTCGTGCCGGTGGCCGCCGAGGCGCGCATCGGGCAGGCGCTGAGCCGCTTCGCGCCGGGCGCGCTGCGCTTCGTGGCCCGCAGGGACCTCACTCCGCGCTGAGCCGCACTCCTCCCCTGAACTTCTTCCCTCGCACGAACCTGTACGACAAGGAGCCGAGTACCGTGACCGAACTCGCCGTCAGCACCGAGCACGCGCCGCTGCAGGCGCGCCGAGTCACTTTCGACTGGGCCGAGACCCCCATGCACTGGGTCCCCGACGACCCGTTCTCCACGCATATGATCAACGTGCTGCACCTGCTGCTGCCCGCCGGTGAGCGCTGGTTCGTCGACGTCTACAAGCAGGCGCTGCCGCTGGTCCGCGACGCGCGGCTGCGCGAGGACATGATCGGGTTCATCGGCCAGGAGGCCGTGCACTCGCAAGCGCACTCGACCGTCCTCGACCACCTGGTCGCGCAGGGCCTTGACCCCTCCCCTTACACCGACCAGATGGACTGGTTCTTCGAGCACCTGCTCGGCGACCACACCGCGCCGCCCGCCGCGACGGCCTGGTGGCTCAAGGAGCGGGTCGCCTTCATCGCCGCGATCGAGCACTTCACCGCCGTGCTGGGCAAGTGGGTGCTGGACGCGAAGGGCTTCGAGCGCTACGGCGCGGACCCGGTGATGGTGGACCTGCTGCGCTGGCACGGCGCGGAGGAGGTCGAGCACCGCTCGGTGGCCTACGACGTCTTCCAGCACGTCGACGGCCGCTACTCGCGGCGGCTGCGGACGATGACGACGGTCTTCCCGACGCTGTTCTGGCTCTGGGTCCGGGGCGTGAAGTTCTTCATCGCCCACGATCCGGAGCTGACGCCCGCTCAGCGCCGGGCGCTGGAGCCGAAGATCAAGGACTGGGTGCGCGCGGCCAAGGCCGGCCTGGTGCCCGCGCCGAAGGACATCTTCAGCGCGGTGCCGCGCTACATGCGCAAGCGCTACCACCCGACGCAGGAGGGCTCGACGGCGAAGGCGCTGGCCTATCTCGCGAGTTCGCCCGCCGCGCGCGCCGCCGCCGAGCAGGCGGAGGCGGCGACGCGTCCGCTGCAGCTGGTCGTGGCCGAGCGGCGCACGCCCGCCGAGGACGTCGCGGAGCTGCTGCTGACCTCGGCCGACGGGGCGGACCTGCCGGCCTGGGAGCCGGGTGCGCACCTGGACCTGCTGCTGCCCTCGGGGCTGGTGCGGCAGTACTCGCTGTGCGGGGATCCGGCGGACCGCAGCGCGTACCGGATCGGTGTGCGGTTGACCGAGGACACCCGGGGCGGCTCGAAGGAGGTGCACGAGTCGCTGACGGCGGGCGCGTCGGCGCAGGCGCACCGGCCGCGCAACCGGTTCCCGCTCGCAGCGGGCGCCGGGCCGCGGTTCTTCGTCGCGGGCGGGATCGGGATCACGCCCATCCTGTCGATGGTTCGCGAGAGCGCTGCTCGCGGTTGTGACTGGCGTCTGCTGTATGTCGGGCGCTCACGAACGAGCATGCCGTTCCTCGACGAGATCGGTGCTCTCGCGGAGGCGGGTGAGCGCGTGACCGTCGTCGAGACCGACACCGAGGGGCTGCCCGACCTCGCCGCCGCACTGGAGGCGGCCCCGCACGGCGCCGTCGTCCACGTCTGCGGCCCGCAGCCGCTGATGGACGCCGTGGTGTCGACGCTCGCCACGCTGCGCCCCGGCGTCGAGGCGCGCCTGGAGCGCTTCCACCCGGCCGACGGGAGCGCCCACGGTGACACCGTCGAGGTCGAGCTGCGGCGCACCGGCGAGTCGCTCACCGTGCCGCCGGACCGCAGCGTGCTCAGCGCCGTGCGCGACCGCCTGCCCGACCTCGCCTACAGCTGTGAGCAGGGCTTCTGCGGAACCTGCAAGGTCAGGGTCCTCGGCGGCACGCCGGAGCACCGCGACGAACTGCTGACGGTGGAGGAGCGCGCGGACTCCATGCTCATCTGCGTCTCCCGCAGCCAGGACGGCAAGCTCGTGCTCGACCTCTGAACGGACGCGCGGCTCTCACAGCCCTTACAACGCGTCGCGCTTCTGCAGCCAGAGGAACGCCGCCCAGCCGGGCAGCAGGGGCAGCCAGAAGGTGCACAGCCGGTAGACCAGGACCACCGGCACCCACGTCGCGGTCGGCGTGCCGGTGGTCACCCGCAGGGCGTAGGCGAGCGCCGCGTCGGTCGAGCCGATGCCGCCGGGCGTCGGGATCGCCGAGCCCACCGTCGAGCCGAGCAGCTGTGCGACGGTCACCTCGGCGAAGCCGGGGTACTGCCCGAAGGCCCGGGCGCAGAACCAGAGGCTCGCGGCGGCCATCAGGGTCACCGCCAGCTGACCGACGATGCCGACGGCGAGCTTGCCCGGCTGCCGCAGCAGCTCGGCGAAGCGCGGCCCGGCCTCGCGCAGCCGCGCGGCCAGCCAGTGGCGCAGCCGGGGCACCCCCACCCCGGCGCCGAGGACCACCGCCAGCGAGCCTGCGGCGATGAGCAGGGTGGCGCCGGTCGGCAGCGAGGCGGCGTAGTCCGCACCGATGTAGGTGCCGAAGCCGACGAGCAGCAACAGGTGCAGCACCAGGCCGATGATCTGCCCGAGGGCGACGCTCGCCAGGGCCTGCGCCTGGGGGATGCCCGAGCGGGCGAGGAAGCGGGTATTGACGGCCGCGCTGCCGAGACCGCCGGGGGTGGCGAGGTTCACGAAGAACCCCGACAGCTGCGCGAGCAGTGCTCTCCTCAGAGACACCCGCTCCGGAACGAAACCGACGATCGCGGCGGTCGACCCGATCGATCCGCCCACCGCGGCAAGCACAGCCGGCACCAGCCATCCGGCGTTTGCCCGCTCCAACACCGGCAGCGGGTTCGCGTCGTGCCGGACGATCTGCAGCAGCACGACGTAGGCCACGATCGCGCAGAGCGCGACGGTGACCAGTCGCCTCAGTCGCAGCGGGTGCCGCGGCGCGGTCTCCGGTTCCCCTGACTGTTCCGGCTGCTCCGGATCCGGCTCAGCACTCTTCGCCACGTCAGGACTGTTCGAGGACATGGCGTAGAACTCTCCGCTTTCCGCGGACCTTCGACCGCAGCACCGGACGGACCGGAAGCACGGGCCGTGACATGCTCTTTCCGTTCCCGACGCGTCATCAGGCAAACATGAAACTTCTCGGTACGAACACCTGCCCGCAACACTCGACCGCGACACTGGCCTTCCGGGGCACGCCCCGACCCACCGGACGACGCTAAGGGGAACGCACGGATGACGACCAGGCTCAGCCCGTTGGACACGGCCTTCTGGAGCCTGGAAGCACCCGACGCCCCCCTGCATATCGGCGCCCTCGCCGCCTTCCTCCCCGCCCCGGGCGTGACCGTCGATCCAGACGCCCTGATCGGCGTACTCGCCGCCCGCGCGCAGACGATTCCGCGGCTGCGCCGCCGCGTGCGCAGCTCGTGGAATCCGCTGGAGGGCCCGTACTGGGAGGACCAGCCCGACTTCGACGCGACCGCCCACCTCACCCACCACGCCGTGGACCAGTCGGCGACCGGCCTGGAAGACACCGTGGCCGCGCTCATGGCGAAGCCAGTCCCGCGCCACGCGCCGCCGTGGGAGATCCATCTCCTCAGCACGGGGACCGGCTTCTTCCTCCTCTTCAAGGTGCACCACGCCGCCGTCGACGGGCTCCGCGCCCTCGAGGTCGGCATGCGCCTCTTCGACCAGTTCGCCGACGCTCCGCCGCGCAGCACGACGTCCACGACGTCCCGCCCGGCCACCGTGCCGCCGACAGGCCCATTGCCGCTGCGCCTGCTCCGCGCCATACCCGTCGAGGCCCGCCGCACCCTGCGCGCGGCAGAGCTCGCCGGCGACGCGCTCCTCGCCTCCGTCGGGGGCGTCGAGCGCGCCCTGCTCCGGCCTTCCGAGCTGCGCCGCCCGGCTCCGGGACCGCCCGCGCTCGCACTGCCGACGCTCGACCTCGACGAGATCCGCACCGTCAGGAAGGCCCACGGCGGCACCGTCAACGACGTCGTCCTCGCCCTGCTGGCCGGAACGCTGCGCGCGTGGGGCGAGTCGGACGACGCGCGCGTGCTGGTACCGGTCAGCGACCGGGGCGGCCGCCGGTCCGGGGCGACCGCCGGGGGCAATCGGCTCTCCGGCTACCTGGTCGACTTGCCCGTCTCCGAGCCCGATCCGCGCGAGCGGCTGCGGCTGGTCCGCGAGGCCATGGACGCTCACAAGCGGCGCGGCCCCCGGCGCGGCGCGGGTGCGGTGGCCCTGCTGGCCGACCTCCTGCCCGCGTCCGGCCATCAGCTGACCGCGCCTCTCCTCCGGTCCTCGGCGCCGCTGCTCTTCGACGCCCTGGTCACCAACGTGCCGATGCCCGACTTCTCCTTCTCGCTCGGCGGCCATGCGCTGACCGGCCTCCATCCGCTGCCGCCGCTGGCCCAGCGGCAGACCCTGGCCGTCGCCGTGAGCAGCTACCTCGGCCGGGTCCATCTCGGCCTCCGCGGCCGCTTCGCGTCCCCCGCCCGCACGGCAGACCTGCGGGACGCCCTGGACGCGTCCATGGCAGAACTGCTGGCGACGTGCTGACGGGGACAAGCCCGGACGGCTCAAGACCGTCCGGTCTAAGCTGCCTCCCATGACCGCCGCCACCGGTTCGTCCGGCGCCGCCGCGCCACGGCCGCGTCGCAGGCTCAGCGTCGAGCAGCGGCGCGAGCAGCTGATCGCCGTCGCGCTCGAGTTCTTCGCGCACCACGCGCCGGAGGAGGTGTCCATCGACGACATCGCCGCCGCCGCGGGCGCCTCCCGGCCGTTGGTCTACCACTACTTCCCCGGCAAGCAGGGCCTCTACGAGGAGGCGATCCGCCGGGCCGGTCGGCAGATGGCGGCGCTCTTCGAGGAGCCGAAGCACGGCCCGCTCTCCGAGCGGCTGCACCGGGTGATGGGCCGCTACCTCGACTTCGTCGACGCGCACGGCCCCGGCTTCGCCGCGCTGCTGCGCAACGGCTCGGCGGCGTCCAGCCCCGGCACGGGCGCGGTGATCGACCAGGTCCGGCACGCCGCCGAGCTGGCTGTCCTCTCCCACCTGGGCCTCATGGACCCGAGCCCCCGGATCCGGCTCGCGGTGCGGACCTGGATCGGCAACGCGGAGATCACCGCGCTGGCCTGGCTCCAGGACCAGCAGCGGGAGAAGCGGCTGCACCGGGACGAGCTGCAGCTCATGCTGGTGCAGGAGTTCGTCGTCCAGCTGCTGGTGGTGCAGGTCCACGAGCCGGAACTGGGCCCGGCGATGCGCCGCTACCTCGCACTGGAACGACCGGAGGGACCGGCCGGACAGCTGCTGGGCGGGCTGCTGGCCCTGCTCGGGGACGGGGAGCTCGCGGGCGAGGCGCTGCGGCTGGCCTCCGATCATCAGATATGAAGGATTGTTCATTCCTTCCGGTATAGTTCCTGTCGAGACCAGCCGACCGAGGAGCGACCGTGAGCCACGACACCACCCACGGCCGCGACACCGCACACAGCCATGCCGGCCACGACGCCCACGAGCACGGGGGTCCCAGCAGTCACGCGGGCCACAGCCACGGCGTCTCCGCCGACGCCGACCGCCGCTACCTGCTCGCCGCGCTCGGGTTCATCGCCGCGTTCATGGCCGCCGAGGTCACCGTCGGGCTCTTCGCCCGGTCCCTCGCGCTGATCTCCGACGCCGGTCACATGTTGACCGACGCCGCCTCCATCGCCCTGGCCCTGATCGCCATGCGGCTGGCCGCCCGCCCGGCCAAGGGGTCACTGACCTTCGGCCTCAAGCGCGCCGAGATCCTCTCCGCACAGGCGAACGGGATCACCCTGCTCGCCCTCGCCGCGATCTTCCTCTACGAGGCGGTGCGCCGACTGATCTCGCCGCCCCCCGTCGCGGGCGGCGTGGTGCTGGCGACGGCTTTGGTCGGCATCGTGATCAACGTGATCGCAGCCTGGTTGATCTCCCGGGCCAACCGGACCAGCCTCAACGTCGAGGGCGCCTACCAGCACATCCTCAACGACGCCTGGGCGTTCATCGCGACCGCGATCTCCGGACTGGTCGTGCTCCTCACCGGCTTCAGCCGCGCCGACGCGATCGCGACGCTCGTCGTCGCGGGGCTGATGCTCAAGGCCGGCTACGGACTGGTCCGCGAGTCCGGCCGGATCTTCCTGGAAGCCGCCCCCGCCGGCCTGGACCCGGACGCCGTGGGCGCGCGCCTGGCCGCCGTCCCGGGAGTCGTCGAGCTCCACGACCTGCACATCTGGACGATCACCTCCGGCTACCCCGCCCTCTCCGCCCACGTGCTGGTCCGCGACGAGCTCGACTGCCACGCGGTCCGCATGACGCTGGAGCGCGAGCTGCACGAGCGCTACGCCATCGAGCACACGACGCTCCAGGTCGACCACGCTTCGCCGGAGACCCTGCAACTCGGCCCGGCCATGGACGTGACCCGCCCATCCGGCACGGACTCCGGCCACTGCCGTGACCCGCACGGCAGCTCCCACCGTGCCCGTTACTGACCAGCCTGGCCGAACTTGACCGGATGTTATCAAGCTGTGATCTGCTTATTTCGTACATATCTGAACAATCCTCAGCTGCACCCCTCCCCTCCAAGGGTGGTCTTACGGAACGCTTAGCCGACCGCGCACTAACGTGACGGCGCGGGGGCGCACGGCGTCCCCCACCAGCCGAGCAGCAACGAGGACCGATGACCCAGAACAAGCCGCCGCACGCCGAGCGTCGCCGAATAGCCCAGGAGAAGATCGCCGCCCAGCGCGCGGCGGAGGCCCGGCGTCAGCGCACGATGACCATCGCGATGACCGTCGGCGGCGTGGTACTCATCGGCGGAATCGTCACCGTTGCTGTCTTCGCGGTCACCAAGGCCAACAACGACAAGACGAAGGCCCAGGCCAGCGCCGCCGCGCACGACCCGTCCATCGACAAGAGCGCCACGCTGCTCGCCTCCACCGCCACCCAGGCCGACGGCGGCGACGTGGACGGCATCGTCAAGAGCAACTCGATGGAGCAGACGGTCTACCACATCCACTCGCACCTCCAGGTGTTCGTGGACGGCAAGCAGACCACCATCCCCTACGGCATCGGCATCGTCCCGCCGTACACGCTGCAGCAGCAGACGGACGGCACGCCCTTCGTGGGCGGCGGCAAGTCCTTCTACTTCCTGCACACCCACGACGAGAGCGGCGTCATCCACGTCGAGTCGCCGAGCCAGAACACCTACACCCTCGGCAACCTCTTCGACCTGTGGAACCAGCCGCTGAACAGCGGCGCGGTCGCGGGCCACAAGGGCACGGTGACCGTCTTCGTCGACGGCAAGCCGTACACCGGGGACGTGCGCGGCATCGTCTTCAAGAACCTGGAGAAGATCCAGATCGACGTCGGCACCGCCACGCCGTACAAGGACTGGACCTGGCCCTCCGGCTACACCAAGTAGCGGCTCCGCGATGACCCCCGAGGACGAGTCGGCCGAGCTCGCCGAGCTGGAGGCCCTCGAGGCCGAGGCCGAGGCGCTGGAACGCGCCGCGGCCGCCCGCCGAAGCGGCGGCGGGCTCGCGAGCGCCCGCCGGCCCCTGCTGGTGCAGGGACCGCTGGTCGCGTTGCTCGCGCTCGTGCTCCTCCTCTGGGGTCACGCCGGACGCTCCGACACCGCCTCCGCCGCGGGCACGGGCGCCGCTCCGGCGAAGCTGGCGATGTTCACCCCCTACCTCGACCCACCCGCGCGCCCCGCCGGCCCGGTCGACGCGTACCTGACCATCCGCAACGGCGGCGGCTCCGACGACCGCCTGCTCAGCGTCACCACCCCGTGGGCGGCGTCGGTGGCAATCGTCGACGCGTCCGGCCGTTTCCTCCCCTGGGCGACGATTCCTGCCAGCGGCTCGATGACGCTCCGCCCGGGCGGCACCCACCTCGCCCTCACCGGCCTGCGCCGTACCCCCAAGCTCCACGACGTCATCCAGCTCGACCTGACCTTCACCACCTCCGGCACGGTCCACGTCTGGGCCCCCCTCGGCCCGCCCGGCAGCCTCACGGTCGAGGAGGTCATGCACGCGATGACGTGGATGGACCGACTCCCGCCGGCAGGGTCCTGACTCGCGCCAAGGCGGCCGCTACGGGGCTTCCGGTTGCGCGGTGATCCACTCAGCGACCACATCGAAGATCGAAAACTCGGGCTTGGCGTGGATCTCGCGGAAGAGGCGAGGCGCCTCCGGCCCTTCGAGCGAGGCTCGCATGGCCTCCATGGAGGCCCGGTCCCGCCAGAGGGTCTGAATGCGCCAGGCTCCGTCCGGGCCGCGCAGAATCTCGGTCTGGATGAGGCCCTCGGGGAGCGGCTGGGAGATCAGGTGGCGGTAGGCGGCGATCAGGCGGCCCTCGTGTTCAGCGGCAACGGTGACGTTGGCCTCGGTCAATACCCAGCTCATCATGACCAACCCCTTGCCGAGGACTCTGCGCTGACCGATCCCCTGTCGCCACGCTAACCCCGGCCCGCAGAGCCTGCCCGGCGGCCCTGGCGGTATCCGCGCGGCGTGGCAGGCCGGGTGCGGCTACTCCGTGGGCGGTTCCGCGCCGACGCGCTGGTAGTCCGCAGCGGCGAGGATCCGCTGTTCCGTGGCGTGGGCGACGACCGCCCGGTCGGCGTCTTCGGGGTGTGCTTCTGCGACGGCTTGGAGGCGGTCGATCCAGTCGGGGTTGCTGCGGGCGGCGGTGGCAAGGTCGGCGGCCTGAGTCGGCGTCAGGTGGGCTACGTACCAGGGGTCGCTGCGTGGGGGTGTCGCCTGGCGTTCCGCCTCGTGTTCGGCGCGGCCGACGACCGTGGTCGTTTCGGCGGCGCGCCGGCGGGCGGTCTGGGTGCGCCGGGCGTAGGCGGGGTCGGGACCGATGCCGGCGTCGCGGACCAGCTTGCGCACGTGAGCGGCGGTCCATGGGGACGCGTCGGCGATGGCTGTGCGGCTGACGCCTTCGGCGCGGTAGGCGGCGAAGATCGCTTCTTCGACGGCTTTGCGTGCCTGGTCGAACATGGCGGTGGCCGCTTGGACGGCGGCGATGTGCGGTTCGTCGTGGGCGGTCATGTCTCCAGGGTAGCGATGAAGTCAAGCGCTGAGATTCAGCGCAAAGAATCATCGCCGCCGGAGCGGGCGTGCGTCACGGCCAGTCGTCGGCGCCGCCGTCGCGCCACACCACGTCGTCGAGGCTGTACACATCGTGCTCGGCGAGGAGCGTGACCAGGTCGGCCTTGGTGACGGCGATGCCGATCTCCTCCGCGTCGACCTCGACGGTGCGGCCGACGGGGACTCCGGGCCCGGTTTCGATTCCCCAGACGATCACGTGGTGCTCGGTCATGTCAGTCCCTCGTCGATTTCCTCGCCCGGCGCGTGGCTCATGAAGTAGGCGTAGGCCGCAGGCGCGGCCTCGATGGCGGCCTGCTGCTCCTGCGGTGTCGCCCGGGGCATGTCGAAGCACTCCTGTGAGCAGCGGTCCCAGGGCGTCCATGGCGTCACCTGGCCGCAGCCCGCGCAGACCATGATCCCGACCCCGGGCGGGCCGCTCACGGAGACTTCTCGACGGCAACGGATCCGCTCATGCCGCGACGCTCTGCGAGTGCGCGTGCGCGGCCTGTGCCGCCCCGCCTCGGACCGGCGCCGTGTGGACTGCTGCCCTGAAGCCTTCAGCCGTGTGGCGCGCCTCGGCCTCGCTGCGCAGCCCCGTCAAAGTCAGCAGGAGTTCGTCGGTGTCCTCGCGTCGCAAGCCCAGGGTCCATTCGTCGGGGCCGGTCTTGGTGACGGTGAAGGCCAGCTTCATAGGTCACCTCTGTTCCTGCCGGATCGGTCGCTGCTATCCAGCGTGCGACCCACCGGATCGGACGGCATCTCGAACTGCTTGAGAGCTCGGTCAGCGCCAGACGACGCAGCCGCCCGCTTCCAGTCGTGCGAGCAGGCTCGGATCCGCGGCAACCGGGTTCCAGCGCAGGTCCAGGCGTTCCATTGACGGCAGCTCCGCGAGCCAGTCGGGCAGGGCGGTGATGCGATTGCTGCGCAGGTCCAGGCGACGCAGCAGCGGGAGGCCCTCGAGCTGGGGCGGCACCTGCGCGAAGGCGTTCTCACGCAGCTCCAGGTCACGCAGGGCCACCAGGCCGGTCACCGAGTCCGGGAGGCGGTCGAGCCGGTTACCGCGCAGCGAGAGTTCGCGGAGCTGGTCCAACCCGCCGAGGGAGTCGGGCAGGCCGGTGAGGCCCGCGTGCTGGGCGCGGAGCTCCACCAGCGCGCGCATGGAGCCCAAGGAGTCCGGCAACGTGCCGAGTCGGTTCTCGCTCACGTTGAGGTAGCGCAGCCGCGTCAGCCGGCCCAGCGTCTCGGGCAGCCGGGTGAGGCGGTTGTCGTGCAGGTAGAGGCAGTCGGTCAGGCTCGTCAGTGCGCCGATCTCCTCCGGCAGCTCCGTGAGGGCGTTGTGACCCAGGTCCAGTGTGCGCAGCCGCCGGAGCTCCGCCACGCGTGGTGAGAGCGAGGTGAGCGCGTTCTCCGCCAGGATCAGCACGTCCACATCGCCCCGGTCCCACACCGTGTCAGGAACCTGGCCAAGGCCGTGCTGCCACAGGTTCAGCGTCTCGGCGGTCTCCGACATCCGGTCCCCCACGCGTCTTGCGAACGTTCCCATCAATGCCTGCGCCATGCCTTGACGCCCCGTCAGGACAGGCTCAGAATCCGTGAATCGGCTGTGAACGTTACCATGAAGCCGGGAGGCGCCCGTTGTCCGAACCGCTCATACCGGAACAGCCAGTCGCCGCACAGGACGGCCCCACACCGCTGTTGGAAGCCCGTCGGGTGACCAAACGCTTCGGCCATGTCCAGGCGCTCGACGGTGCCGACTTCGCCGCGTTCGCCGGCGAGGTCGTCGCCCTCGTCGGCGACAACGGCGCGGGGAAGAGCAGTCTGGTCAAGGCGCTCTCCGGCACGCTGCGCCCCGACGGCGGCGAGATCCTCGTCGACGGACGCGCGGTGCAGCTCGCCACGCCGCTCGACGCGCGGCGGCACGGGATCGAGACCGTCTACCAGGATCTCTCCCTCGCCCCCGACCTGGACGCCGCCGCCAATCTCCACCTCGGTCGCGAGCTCTGTCGCGGCGGTCTGCTCGGCCGTCTGCACGTGCTGGACCGGTCCGCGATGCGGGCGGCCGCGATCGCCGCCTTCGCCGAGTTGGGGGTGGACCTGCCCGACGTGGCGGTGCCCGTCGCCGCGCTCTCCGGCGGGCAGCGGCAGTCGGTCGCGGTGGCCCGCGCGGTGGCGTTCGCGAACCGGATCATCTTCATGGACGAGCCCACCGCCGCGCTCGGCGTGGTCCAGCGCGGGCGGGTGCTGGACACCATCCGGCGGGTCCGCGACCGGGGTATCGCCGTCGTGCTGATCAGCCACAACATGCCCGAGGTGCTGTCGGTCGCCGACCGCGTCGAGGTGCTGCGGCTCGGCCGCAGGGTCGCGCGCTTCAGCGCCTCGCGCACCTCCGTCGAGGAGTTGGTGGGCGCGATGACCGGTGCGCTGGACGGCGGTGCGGCATGAAAGCGCAGTCCGACATGACGACGCAGAGAGCCTTTCGAGCCCTCCGCGCCCTGCCCGCCCTCCGCGCCCTGCGCCGGGTCGGCTCCGCGCAGGAGTCGTGGACCTTCGGAGTCCTCGTCCTGCTCGTCGTCTTCTTCACCCTCGCCGCTCCGAATACCTTCCTGACCGCTTACGACCTCACCCAGATCGCCACCAACGCCGCCATCTACCTCGTCCTGGCCGTCGGCATGACCTTCGTGATCATCGTCGCCGGGATCGACCTCTCCGTCGGCTCGGTGCTGGTTCTGGCAGCGGTGCTCTCCGGCGAGTACACCCTCCACCACGGCGGCGCCGCCTCCGGCTGGGTGACGATCGCCGTCAGTTCCCTCATCGCGCTGGGCACCGGTCTCGCCTGGGGTGCGCTCCAGGGCTGGCTGGTCGCGAAGGCGAAGGTGCCGCCGCTGATCGTCACCCTGGGCGGCTTCGGCGCGGCGCTCGGCATCGCCCAGATCATCACCGGCGGCCAGGACCCGGCCGGGGCCGTCTCCGGGACGCTCCAGCACGACATCGGCTTCGGCAAGCTCTTCGGCCAGATCCCCTGGCTGGTCGTGATCGCCTTCGCCACCACCCTCGTCTTCGGCCTGGTCCTCGGCTTCACCCGGTTCGGCCGCCACACCTACGCGATCGGCTCCAACCCGGAGGGCGCGCGGCGGGCCGGCATCGCCGTGGACCGGCACCTGATCAAGGTCTACGCGCTGATCGGACTGCTCGCCGGGCTCGGCAGCATCATGTGGCTGGCCTACTTCGGTACGACCTCCATCGCCGGGCACGCCACCGACAACCTCAAGGTCATCACGGCGGTCGTGCTCGGCGGCGCCAGTCTCTTCGGCGGGCGCGGTTCCGTGCTCGGCACCGTGATCGGGGTCTTCATTCCCGCCGTGCTCACCACCGGATTGATCATCATCGGCGTCCAGCAGTACTGGCAGGACGTCGCCATCGGCGGCGTCCTGGTCCTCGCCGTCTACCTCGACCAGCTCCGCAGACGTTCGATCCAGAGAGGAACTCCGCCATGAACAGGCGCGCGATGAACAGACGCACCACCCACGCGATCGGAAGCTGCGCGGTCCTGGCCCTGCTGGCCGCCTCGGCCGGCTGCTCCAGCTCCGGCGGCGGGCCCGGCACCCCGTCCGGCTCCGGCAAGAAGACCATCGAGCTGATCACCGGCGTCAAGAGCGATCCCTTCTACATCACGATGTCCTGCGCCGCGCAGCAGGAGGCGGCCAAGGTCGGCGTGAACCTCAAGGTCGACGGTTCCGCGCAGTGGGACGTCGCGGTCCAGCGGCCGATCGTGGACTCGGTCGCCGCGACCCGCCCCGACGGTCTGCTGATCTCGCCGGTCGACACCACCGCGCTCACCCCCTCGCTCCAGCAGATCCAGGGCGCGGGCACCAAGGTCGTGCTGGTGGACACCTCGGTCACCGACACCTCCATCGGCGTCTCGCGGATCTCCTCCGACAACGAGGCGGGCGGCCGCGCGGCCGCGAAAGCGCTGGCGCAACTGATGGGTGACAAGGGTTCGGCCATCGTCATCAGCGTCAAGCCTGGCGTCTCCACGACCGATGCGCGGATCAAGGGCTTCACCGAGGAGATGCAGGCCAACCACCCGCACATCACCCTGCTCCCGGTCCTCTACGACAACGACCTGCCGGCGACGGCCGCTTCGCAGATCCAGTCCACGCTCGCCGCCCACCCCGACCTCGGCGGCGTCTTCGCCGGAAACACCAACACCGCCCAGGGCGTCTCCACCGGCCTGCAGGCGGCGGGCAAGCAGGGCAAGGTCAGGGTCTCCGCCTTCGACGCCGAGCCGGACGAGATCACCGCGCTGCGCAACGGCACGCTGGACGTGCTGGTCGCCCAGGACCCGGGCGGGATCGGCAGGCAGGGCGTGGACCAGGCCCTGGCGGCGATCCAGGGCAAGCCGGTGACCGCGACGATCGCCACCACCATGGTCGCCATCACCAAGGCGAACATGGACGACCCGAGCGTCAGCAAGTACTTCTACAAGTCCGCCTGCTGAGATCTGCGGCTGAGATCTGCGCTGAGAGCCGCCGCTGATACCGGCTCCTGAGACCGCCTGGTAGAGGGGACCGCACGAGTTGAAGCGCCCGACTGTCAAACGTCCCACCATGAAGGACGTCGCCCGCGCCGCGGGGGTGAGCCCGATGACGGTCTCCCGCGTGGTGTCGGGCGAGCCGGGTGTCTCCGCCGAGCGGGTGGCGCTGGTCGAGCAGGCCGTGCGGCGGCTCGGTTACCGGCGGGACGACAACGCGCGGCGGCTGCGGCAGAAGGACGTGCGCAGCTCCATCATCGGCCTGGTGGTGGACGACCTCGCCAACCCCTTCTACGCCCTGATGGCCCGTTCGGTCGAGGACGCCGCCCGCAGCCGCGGCTACCTCGTCCTGGTCGGCAGCACCAACGACGAGCCCCGCCGCGAACGTGAGGTGATCGCGGCGTTCTGCGCGCGCCGGGTGGACGGACTGGTCCTGGTCCCCACCAGCGGCGGGCACGGCTTCCTGAAGCGGGAGATGGACGGCGGCACCAAGGTCGTCTGCGTGGACCGGCCCGCCCACGGCCTGGCGGTGGACACCGTCACCGTCGACAACCGGGCCGGCGCCCACCGGGCCGTCTCCCACCTGCTCGACCTGGGCCACACCCGGATCGGCTACCTCGGCGACCGGCTCGACATCTGGACCCAACGCGAGCGCCACGCCGGGTACCTCGAGGCGCTCGCCGCGCGGGGCATACCCGAGGCGCCCGAGCTGGTCCGGCACGGACTGCGCGGCCGGGCGGACGCGGCGGCGGCCGTCGCCGAACTGCGCGCCCAGGTCCCGCGGCCCACGGCCCTGTTCACCAGCAACGACCTGATCACCCTGGGCGCGTTGGACGTTCCCCCCGTCGGCAAAAACGAGGGGACCCACGGCGGCTGCGCGATCGTCGGCTTCGACGACGTCCCCCTCGCCGAGCGCCTCGACCCGCCGCTGTCGGTGGTGAGCCAGGACCCGGCCGCGCTCGGCGGCACGGCGGCGAGCCTGCTCTTCTCCCGCATCGACGGCGACCGCGCCGCGCCGCGCTCCGTGGTCCTGCTCACCCGCTTCATCCCGCGCGGATCCGGCGCGGGATGAAGCGGGTGAGCTACGAGCTCGGCGGCAGCGCCTGCTCCGCCCAGATGGTCTTGCCGGCCGGGCTGTGCCGGGTGCCCCAGCGGGTGGAGCACTGCGCCACCAGCATCAGGCCGCGGCCGCCCTCCTCGAAGGTCCGCGCCCGGCGCAGATGCGGCGCGGTACCGCTCGCGTCGGAGACCTCGCAGGTCAGCGCGGAGTCCCGGATCAGCCGCAGGCGCATCGGCGAGCGCCCGTACCGGATCGCGTTGGTGACCAGCTCGCTGACCACCAGCTCGGTCACGAAGACCAGTTCCTCCAGCCCCCACACGGCCAGCTGACGCGAGGCCAGTCGGCGGGCCTCGGAGACGAAGGCAGGGTCGGGCGGGACCTCCCAGTCGGCGACCTGGTCCGCGCCCAGTCCCCGGGTGCGGGCCAGCAGCAGTGCGACGTCGTCCTCGGGCCGCTGCGTGGTGAGCGCGGCCAGCACCTGGTCGCAGGCGTCGTCGAGGCTCGGCCCGGCGACGGCCAGCGAACGGCGCAGCGCCGCCAGCCCCTGGTCGATGTCGCGGTAGCGGGACTCCACCAGACCGTCCGTGTAAAGGGCGAGCAGGCTGCCGACAGGCAGTTCCACCTCGACCGTCTCGAACGCCAGGCCGCCGAGCCCGAGCGGCGGTCCGGCCGGCACGTCGAGGAACTCCACCTGCCCGTCGGGTGTGCGCAGCGCCGGAACGGGGTGCCCGGCGCGAGCGAGCGCGCAGTGGCGCGAGATCGGGTCGTAGACCGCGTAGAGGCAGGTCGCGCCGATGTCCCCGGCGCCGTCCGCTCCCCCGCCGTCTGCGCCCCCGACGTCAGTGCCCGGGGCCTCACTCTCGCCGGCCGCCGCCTGCGCCTCCGCCGCCTCCGCAGCTTCCGCCGCGCTCGCCTCGGCCGCCGCGTGGGCCTCCGCGTTCAGGCTGATGACCAGGTCGTCGAGGTGCGAGAGCAGTTCGTCCGGAGGCAGGTCGACATCGGCCAGCGTCCGCACCGCCGTACGCAGCCGGCCCATGGTGACGCTCGCGTGCAGACCGTGCCCGGTGACGTCGCCGACCACGAGCGCGATCCGGGTCCCGGACAGCGGGATGACGTCGAACCAGTCTCCGCCGATCCCCGCCTGCGCACTCGCGGGCAGATAGCGGGTCGCGACCTCGGCGGCAGCTTGGCTGGGAGCGCGCTGCTGGAGCAGGCTGTGCTGGAGCGTCAGCGCGGTGGTCCGCTCGCGGGTGTAGCGGCGGGCGTTGTCGAGGCAGGCGGCGGCGCGGGCGACGATCTCCTCGGCCAGCGAGAGCTCTTCCGGGCTGAACGGTTCGGCGGCGGCCGAGAGGCGGCTGAAGACCGCGACGCCGAGTGTCGTCTCACGCGAGACGATCGGAACGGCCAGCAGCGAGACCAGTTCGTGGTCACTGGCCCACGCGGCCCTGGCTTCGTCCTGCGCGAACCACTCGACCAGAGCGGGGTCGCCCGCCGTGTAGGCCCCGGATCGTCCGTTCGCCAGACAGAGCGCCGGAGGCGAGCCGACCGGGTAGGTGCCGCGCTCGCCCACCTCCACGACGCCCGCGCCGCTGCCCGACCCCCGTGCGCTGCCCGAACCCGGCGCGCCGCTTGCCCCGGTCCAGGCCTGCGCCGCCCGGCGCAGCAGTACCGCGCCGCTCAGCGGCCCGGCCGCCGGTTCGTCGCCGTGGAAGACCCCGTCCAGCAGGTCCACGCTGGCGAAGTCCGCGAACCCGGGCACGATCACCTCGGCCAGGTCCTGCGCGGTGCGGCCGACGTCGAGGGTGGCGCCGATGCGCTCGGCGGCGGCGTTGAGCAGCGCCAGGCGCTGACGCGCCGTGAACTGCTCGGTGAAGTCGACCGCCGTGACCGCCACCGCGTCCAGGCGCCCGTCCGCGTCGCGCACCGGGGTGTACGAGACGGCCCAGGCGTGCGCGCCCGGCTGACCGGGCGGACGGACGTAGGTCTCCAGGGTCTGCGGGACGCCGGTACTGGCGACCTCCTGGATCAGTCGTGCCGACTCCTCGAAGACCGAGGCGTCGATGTGGTCCAGCGGCCCGCTGGTGCCGTCCTGCAGCTCGGTCGGCAGCCGACCGCGCAGCTCCGCCTCCACAAAGCCGCCGAGTCCGGCCATCGCCTCGTTGATCCGCAGGAGCCGCCCGGAGACGTCGCAGAGCATCCAGGGCACCGGGGACTGCTCGAAGGCGCGCGCGGTCAGGGCGGTCAACTCGGTCTGCTCGGTCAGCTCGGTCAGCGAGCTCGGCCGGTCCGGGTCGGCGTCACGGGGCTGCTCGGGGCTGGCTGCGGACATGATCCGATCATCACGCGCCCGGTGCCTCTGCGCCACCGAGCGGGGGCGAGCGTCACCCGTGCCGGGTGTTCTGCTCCCTCGTTCAGCGGTGCCGGGATGCAGCCACGGCGAATCGGCCGCTGGATGGAGGAGAGGCGTCATCTGATGACTGTTCAGCTGACTGGTCAGCGCAAGCGAAAGCGGGGTCCTCGTGGTCAGAATTCCGGTGGGCAGGGTTGCTGCGGGCAAGGTTGCTGCGGGCAGAGCCTCGCTGGGCAGGGGCTCGGTGCGCAGGGTGCCCGGGAGCGGGGTGGTGACCGACCGTCTGATCGCGCTCGACCTGGGCACCTCCCGGGTCCGCGCCTGGCGTCCGCGCCAGGGTGTGGTCTTCGACGAGCCGTCAGTCGTCGCCTACGACCTCAACCGGGGCATCGCCTTCGCCTTCGGTGAGCCGGCCCAGCAGATGGTCGGCCGCACTCCGCCCGGCATGGGCACCGTGTCGCCGCTGAACGGCGGCGCGGTCACCGACTTCGACGCCGCCAGGGTGCTGGCCCGCCACGTGATCGACACCGCCCGCCCCGGACGGTTCGCGCTGCGTCCGACGGTGGCGACAGCCGTTCCGGTGGAGAGTCGCGGGATCCACCTCAAGGCACTCGAACAGGCGCTGCTCCAAGCCGGCGCGGCCAGGGCCGTCACGGTTCCGACGCCGCTCGCCGCCGCCGTGGGCGCAGGCATGCCCATCGAGCGCGAGACCGGCAGCATGGTCGTCGACCTCGGCGGCGGGACCAGCGACATGGCCGTCTTCGCCTTCGGCCGCATCGTCAGCGCCTGCTCGCTGACGGTGGCCGGCGTCGCGCTGGACCGCGCACTCACCACCTGGGCCCGACGCCGCCACCGTGTCGACCTCGGCCCGGCCGCCGCGGAGCAGGTCAAGATCGCCGCAGGCGAGGGCCGACTCGTCGAGGTCAAGGCGCGCCGCACGGAGTACGGAACGCCGGTGCTGGCCCAGTTCGCGCCCGAAGAGGTGCACCAGGCCGTCTCACCGGTGGTGGACGTGATCGTGCAGGGCATGGGCAACCTGCTCGCCCGCTGCCCCACCGAGCTGAGCGCGGACATCACCGAGCACGGCATCGTCCTCACCGGCGGCGGCGCCCGCGACGCGTGGCTCTGCGCGACACTGCAGGAGCGCCTGGCGCTGCCCGTCCACCTCGCGCCGGACCCGGAGACCTGCACCGCCCGTGGCCTGGGCGTACTCGGCGCGTCCGCGCGCGGCGCGACGCACGTGGACGCGCACTCGTCGGTCAGGTAGAGGGCGGGGCCGTCGGGCGGGAGATCATTCCTGTGCTCCGGCTGTGGGAGACTGGCCCGTCTCCCCCCGACCGGAAGCGAGTGACTAAACCGTGGGCGCGAACTGGCGGCCGATACCCGACGACGTGCGCGGGACCGCCCGCCGCCTGACCGAGGAACTCCGCGGCCTCAAAGACCGCAGCGGCCTCTCGCTCACTCAGATCGGCACGCGCACGCACTACAGCAAGGCGTCCTGGGAGCGCTGGTTCAACGGCAAGCGGCTCATCACCGAGCACGCGCTGGAGAGTCTCGCCGTCTCCGTGGACGAGAGCGCCCGCGCGCTCCTGCCGCTTCTGGAGCAGGCTCTCCTCGAAGCCGAGCAGAGTGCGGAACCCACGCCGGCCGGTCAGCGGCCGGCTGCCGCCGAGGCGGTAGCCGCGCCTGCCGCGACCGGGGCGTCCACCGCAGCACCCTCCCCCACGGCGCGGCCTCTCGCGGCGCCGACTTCCGCGTCACCGTCCCCCGCGTCGCCGCCGCTCGCGACGCTGCTCCGCGACCGGTGGCGACGGCACTACCGCAGCGTGCTGCTGGCCGTCACCTCGGCGCTCATCGGTGCGACCGGCGGCGCCTATCTCGCCGCCCCGAGCAGCAATCCCACCCCGCAGGCACTCGGCCCCGGGCCGGTCCAGCATTCGGCCACACCCGGCAAGAGCGCCACGCCGCCTCCCTGCGACGGGGTCGGCTGTGCCGGCAAGGACCCCCAGTCGACGGGCTGCGTGACCGACTCGAAGAGCCTGGTCACCACCAATGTCGGAAAGATCGTCATCTACCTGCACTACAGCGCGCGCTGCCACGCCGCCTGGGGCGGCCTCACCAACGCCGAGCCCGGCGACTTCGCCACCATCTCCACCACCGCCGGTGACGAGCAGACCGCGAAGGTCCACTGGGGCTTCGACAACTACTCGATGATGGTGGACGCCAGCGACCCGGCCGTCGGCCTGCGCGTCTGCGGCTACCCGCCGCACGGCCACGGCTGCACGAACACCCTCTCGCCGCCCGTCGCACATTCCTGACACAGCAAATGTCTCTGAATATTTGACGCCCGGGCAGTACCCCCGTGCTGCCCGGACGCCGTTCGACGACAACTCTGCCCGACGGAATCGGGCCGATTGGCCGGCAGCGGTGTCCCACAGCCCATACCCGGCCGTCTCACGGCTCTGACCTGCTGTTTGAGACGGGAAAGAGGAAACGGGCCGTCGCCGGGAGAGGTGGGACGAGCGTTCAGCGGCCTGCCAGTTCGCGCAGTGCCCGGGTGAATTCCGGGGTCCGCTCCGCCAGAACTCCGAAGAACTCAGGCGCGCTCAGCTCCGGATACCGACCGGGGCGCGCGGGCCCGAGCGTCCACCCTCAGGCGCGCCTCGGATCTCCTCGGGCAGCCGGTCGATCCAACGGACGGTGCCGCGCGCGGTGGCGATGCCGAAGTCCAGCGTGGCCAGGAGATAGGGGTCGGCGGCGGCTTCGGTGAGCTCGGCCCGGACGCGCAGATAGCCGGCCAACAGCTCCGCCTGCTGCCGTCGCTGCTCGGCGAGCATCGCGGCCAGCTGCTCCCTTGGCATGTGGCGACCCAGGCTGACGAAGAGCAGCAGCGGCAGTCGCACCGTCGCTTCGCCAGGACCGCGCGCCGCCCAGTCGGAGAAGGCCCGTCGCCCGGCCTCAGTGATCTCGTACGGGAGGGCCTCGCGGCGACCGGGCGTCCCCGCGCTGACCAGGCCGGTCTCGGCCATCCGTGCGAGCTCGCGATACACCTGGCTCCGCGTCAGCGACCAGAACGGGCCGATCATCGCCTCGGCGCGGGCCACCAGGTCCCAGCCGGTCTGCGGTCCGTCGTGCAGGAACCCGAGCAGGGAGGCCGCCGTCGGGTTGACCTCGCTCACGGGGTCAGGAACAGCGTGTGGAACCGCAGGCCCAGCCAGGGCTTTCGCCCGTACGCCAGCGCCGCGCCGGTCGCGGTCGCACGCCACAGCGGCCGGCGGGCGAAGCCGATGAGCAGCGCGGCCTCGCCGGTCAGCGAGATCACGCAGTCCACGCCGCTCGTGCTGTTCGTCGCGTCGTCGCCCACGTTCTCGCACCAGGCCCGGCCTTCGGCTATCCGCAGCACGAACGGCCTTCCGCCACGCACCCGCAACTCGAAGCCGTAGTCACGCCCTCGGACGCCCCTCGGATCGACCAGCAGCGGCAGCATGCTGCTCATCACCGTCGGCGCCACGGCCGCCGCCGCCGGGCGGGCGAGCCGTGCGTTCCGACGGCCGAGGGCGCGGTCGAGGTCGAGGCCGTGCACCAGCGTCTCGCTGACCGCCAGTGCGGCCAGCGTGCCGAGCGGCAGCGAGATGCCCGACCCGTACCAGGGCGTCGGCCGGAGCTCGGCGACGTCGATCTGCCGATCCGGCGCCAGCGCGGCGAGCAACTCCCCGGCCTGAGACCGCAGTTCGTCCGCAGCCTCGGTCGGACTCCCGAAGCCGACGGCCGCGACGCTCGCCGCGTTGGCGGCGGCGACGCTCTGCGGCAGCGACGCGGCCCCCGCGGTGACGAGCTCCATCCCCTCCGGCAGTCGCTCACCGCGGATCGTCGCCGCGAAGACCCGGTAGACGACGGTGAGATGAGCGACAAGCTGTTCGCTCGTCCAGTCCAGACCGGGAACGCGCTGGTCCAGGCGCGCACACGCGTGGATCGCCTGCGCCAGCCGCTCGCTCTCGTCCCGCAGGGCCGCGCGCAACACGTTCAGGTCGGGCTCGACGGTCATCATGGCGAGGAGTCTGGGGCCGCCGGAGCCGTGCGTCAAGATCTGTCACTGTGGACGGTCACGACCGTCCACAGTGACAGATCCGTGCTACCCGCTCTGCCGCTGTCAGCCCTTCGTCACACAGGCGTTGGCCGCGTTGGACCAGAGGCCCTGGAGATCGAACGTCCCGGTGCCGAGCGGCACGTAGGCGTCCAGGTTCTGGCACTCGTCCCCGATCTCACCGCCGCGTCCGTTCCAGCCGATGCTGGGCCAGAAGTCGGTGACCGTCTCGGCGTACTCGTGCGTCTCGGTGGACTCGATGCCGGAGAGCATCCGGCCGTCCGTGAAGGTGGTGCAGGCACCCGCACCCAGGTCCGGCACGTACGGCAGGTTGGTGTAGGCGAGCGTGCCGTAGCTGGACGTGGTCTTGTCGTGCCAGGCGCAGAAGTTCGAGGTCGGGAAGTTGTCCGGGTGGGTACCGGTCGCCGAGACGACCACGTACTGCGCGTTGAGGTTCGGCGCCTGCGTGGTGTTACCGAAGTGCGCCGCGGCGGACGCGGCTTCGGCGGCGATCTGGGCAGCGGTCGCGCTCGACGGCGCGGCCGCGGCGTTGTCGAACCAGACTCCGGCGAGCGGGCTCGCGCCCGGGTGGGTCACGTGGGTGCCGTTGCTGCCGCAGGTCGTGGTGCCGCTCGGGACGCCCTCGCAGTATTGGGTCAGGATGGTGCCCCAGGTGTCCTGCGCGCCATAGAGGCCCTTGAACATGTTCTGCAGGTCGGGCGCCACGCCGGCCGGGTCGCTCGACCACTGGGAGCCCCAGAAGACCAGGTAGACCTGGGGCGTCGGCGACACCACGCCCTGGGTTCCACTCGACCGCACGCTCAGCGTGTTCCGGCTCTTCAGGGTCACGGCGGACGGGGAGGCGGACACGGGCGCGGTGCGGCTGATCGGCTTGACGCCGTGGTGCGCTGCGACGGCCGGCCCCGAGGGCACGGTGTGCGCCTGGGCTCCGGTACTGAGGGTGGCCGCCGCGAAGGCGGCGAGGGAGAGTGCGGCAAGGGTGCGGGCCGCCGTTCCGAGCGTGCGTATGCGCACAGTGGTCCCCTTGGGGTCGCGCGGTGTTCGACCACGACGTGGCCACCCGGGAACCTAGCGTCGATTCGGCTGTAATGTCCATGGCGCGAACGTCCAAAGACCGCAAATCCTCCGGCCGATGAATGTATGTCAGAAACATTCTCCGGTGTGACAGCCGATAGACCGTCAGAACCGCACAAGCTGCACGGTCCGGTGCGCCGCGCCTCGCGCGCCTCCGCCACGGCCTCCACCCGGGCCCGCCCGGGGTGCGCCGCGACTCAGCGGGCGTACCCGCTGCCGCGACTCCCGGCGCCGACCGCCCGCTCTGCCCGGCCCCCGATCTGCCCTGTCCGCCCGCTCCGTCGGCCGCCGCATTGGGCCAACCGGTCGAACGAGGCCGTGTCGATGGGTGTGTCCGGACTCCTTCGGCACCTCGGAGGGCTTGAATCGGAGCGCCGTCGTGGGGGGTGCGACGGACGGGAGCCGCGTAGGCGGCCCCTGCAGCTGGTTCGTTCAGCCGCCTCAGCGGCGTGTCGTGGAAGGCCCACATCGTGATCAAGCACCCTCTCAAGCGCGTCGCCACCGCCACCGCTGTCGTCTCGTTGGTCCTGGCCGCGGCGGCCTGTGGCAAGGCCGGGACTTCGAGCTCGTCCTCGTCCTCGGCGAGCGCGGGCAGTTCAGGGGCTGCGGCGAGCGGGTCGATCGGACTGCTGCTGCCGGAGAACACCACCACCCGCTACGAGCAGTTCGACAAGCCGCTCTTCGAGGCGAAGGTCAAGGCCCTCGCGCCCAACGTCGAGATCAAGTACGCCAACGCCGGTGGCAGCCCGCAGACCCAGGCGCAGCAGGCCACGACGATGATCAACGCGGGCGTCAAGGTCCTCGTCGTCGACGCGCAGGACTCGGCCCAGATCAAGTCCTCGGTGGATGCCGCCAGGGCCAAGGGCATCAAGGTCGTCGCCTACGACCGCCTGGCCCAGGGCCCGGTCGACGCCTACGTCTCCTTCGACAACGTCAAGGTCGGCCAGCTCCAGGGCCAGGGCCTGCTCGCCACCATGGGCTCCAAGGCCACCCCGTCCGCCAAGATCGTGGAGATCGACGGCGACTCCGCCGACCCGAACGCCGCCGACTTCAAGAACGGCTTCCAGGGCGCGGTCAAGGGCAAGCTCGACATCGCCTACGACGCCTCGGGCCTGTGGAAGCCCGACATCGCGGCGCAGAAGGCCACCGCCGCGATCAACCAGCTCGGCGCGTCGAACATCGCCGGCTTCTACTCCGCCAACGACGGCATGGCCGCCGGTATCGCGACCTCGATGAAGAACGCCGGTCTCAGCGCCCTCCCGCTCACCGGCCAGGACGCACAGCTCGACGCGATCCAGCGGATCGTGGCCGGCACCCAGTCCTTCACCATCTACAAGGCCTACAAGCCCGAGGCCGAGGCCGCCGCTGAGCTGGCGGTCGGCCTGCTGTCCGGTCAGATCCCCTCCAACATCGTCAACTCCACCAAGACCAACGGCTCCGGCAACCAGGTCCCCTCCGACCTGCTGACGCCCGTCCTGGTCAACAAGGCCAACATCAAGAGCACCGTCGTCGCCGACGGCCTCTGGACCGTCGCGCAGATCTGCACCCCCGACTTCGCGGCGGCCTGCAAGTCCGCGGGCCTCTCGTGACGAGCTCGCTCGCACCCGCCGGCCCGCCGGAGGGCTATGCGCCCTCCGGCGGGCCGGTGCTCGCCCTGCGCGACGTCTCCAAGCGATTCGGCGCCGTGCAGGCCCTCTCCGACGTCGACCTCGACGTGCACACCGGCGAGGTCGTCGCCCTGGTGGGTGACAACGGCGCCGGCAAGTCGACGCTGGTCAAGACGATCGCCGGGGTGCACCCGATCGATGAGGGCGTCATCGAGTGGGAGGGCCGCCCGGTCTCCATCCACCGGCCGCAGGACGCGCAGCATCTCGGCATCGCGACCGTCTACCAGGACCTCGCGCTGGCCGACAACCTCGACGTCGTCGCCAACCTCTTCCTCGGCCGCGAGCTCACCACTCGCGGCACCCTGGACGAGGTCACCATGGAGAAGCGCGCCCAGGAACTGCTGGACACACTCTCCATCCGGATCCCAAGCGTCCGGATCCCGGTGGCGAGCCTCTCCGGCGGTCAGCGCCAGGTGGTGGCGATCGCCCGCTCGCTGATCGGCGACCCCAAGGTCGTCATCCTCGACGAGCCCACCGCCGCGCTCGGCGTGGAGCAGACCGCGCAGGTCCTCGACCTGGTCGAACGGCTGCGCCACCGGGGCCTCGGGGTGATCCTGATCAGCCACAACATGGTCGACGTGCGGGCAGTCGCGGACACGGTCGCCGTGCTGCGGCTGGGACGCAACAACGGCACCTTCCCGGTCCGGGAGACAACCCAGGAGAGCATCATTTCCGCCATCACCGGGGCCACGGACAACGCGGTGACCCGCCGTCAGGCCAGGGCCACGGAACAGCGCCCGGAGGGAGACGCATGACCGACCCCCTCGTACCCTCCCCGGGTTCCGATCCGACGCCCCCGCCCGCGGTCCCGCCGCCCGTCGACCCGCGCCTGCTGGTCCGGCAGGAGGGCTGGCGCGGATATGTGCACGAGTTCCGCCGCAAGATCCGCGGTGGCGAGCTCGGTTCACTGCCGGTCGTCATCGGCCTGGTGATCATCTGGCTGATCTTCAGCCTCAAGGACAGCGCGTATTTCAAGGCCACGAACGCCGAGTTCATCGCCTACTACATGGTCGGGCTCGGCCTGCTCTCCGTGGGCCTGGTCTTCGTACTGCTGCTCGGCGAGATCGACCTGTCGGTCGGCTCGGTCAGCGGCCTGTCGGCAGCGCTCTACGCGGTGCTTTCGGTCACGCACCACTGGAACGCGTGGGTGGCGGTCATCGCCACGCTCGCGGCGGGCGCGGCCATCGGGGCGTTGCAGGGGACGATCTTCGCCAAGATCGGCGTGCCCGCCTTCGTGGTCACCCTGGCCGGCTTCCTGGCCTGGCAGGGCGTCATGCTCTGGCTGCTCGGATCGACCGGCACGATCAACCTGGAGGACAAGGGCCTCAACCACTACCTGTCCGGCAACTCGTTCTTCCTGAACGGCCGCATCATCGGCGCCTATCTCCTGGCCGCGATCGCCGTGGTGGGGATGCTGGTCGGGCTGCTCCTGCTGCAGCGGCGCAGGAAGGCGGCAGGCGTCCCCTACCGGCCGACCGGCGAGCTGCTCTTCCGCACGGGCACGCTGGCGGTGGGTGCGTTCCTGATCGCCTGGGTGCTGAACCGGGCGACCGGCGTGCCGAACAACATGGTGCTCTTCCTGGTGGTGCTGGTCGTCTGCGACTTCGTGCTGCGCAGGACCACCTACGGCCGCAAGATCTTCGCGGTCGGCGGCAACATCGAGGCCAGCCGCAGGGCCGGTATCAGCGTGTCGATGGTCCGGATCTCGGTCTACTCGATCTCCGGCTTCTTCGCGGCGCTGGGCGGTCTGGCCATCGCGGCCACCACCAACGCGGCCGGTCAGGCGGGCGCCGACCCGAACAACCTGATGATGGCCATCGCCGCGGCCGTCATCGGCGGCACCAGCCTCTTCGGCGGTCGCGGTCGCGTCTGGTCCGCGCTGCTGGGCATCCTGGTGATCGAGTCGATCAACTCCGGGCTCTTCATGCTCGGTCTGACGCTGGACATCCAGTACATGATCACCGGCGCGGTGCTGCTGGCCGCAGTCGTGGTCGACTCGCTGTCGCGCCGCACGCAGAAGTCCTCCGGGCGGGCGTAGGTCGTCCGGGCTCGCATTGGGCTTGCATCGCCCGCGGTTCCTTGTGGGAGTCGTCGTGGGAGTCACATGATTTCCACAAGGAACCGGTCCAGCATCCCGTCGTGGAAATCCTGCAGACCCCCGCACTCGGCGACCGCTACCTGCTCTGTGAGCTGCTCGGCAGCGGCGGCATGGCCGAGGTCCACCGGGGCCGCGACCTGCGCCTTGACCGCACCGTCGCGGTCAAGGTCCTCCGTCCCGAGCTCGCCGCCGACCCGGTCTACCGGGTTCGCTTCGGCCGCGAGGCCCGCGCCGCGGCCTCGCTCAACCACCCGTGCGTGGTCGCCGTCTTCGACTCGGGCGAGGGCGCGGGCCGGACCATGGACCTGCCGTACCTGGTCATGGAGTACCTCCCAGGCCGCACGCTGGCCCGCCTGCTGGCCGACGAGGGGCCCCTCCCGGCCCCGCAGGCCCTGCGGATCACCGCCGACCTCCTGGACGCGCTCGATCACGCCCACCGCCACGGGATGATCCACCGCGACGTCAAGCCGGCCAACGTCATGGTCGCGGACGACGGTACGGTCAAGCTGATGGACTTCGGCATCGCCCGCAGTATGGACGCGTCCGCTCAGCAGACGCTCACCGCCGCAGGCATGGTCGTCGGCACGGCCGACTACCTCTCTCCCGAGCAGGCCCGGGGCGAGCCCGTCGACGCGCGCACCGACCTGTACTCCGTCGGCTGTCTGCTCCACGAACTGCTCACCGGCGAACCGCCGCTGACCGCGGCGACCCCGCTGGACACCATCTGGCGTCGCATCCGCGAGGACGCCCCGGCTCCGTCGCTCCTCGCCCCGGCCCTCTCACCGGCCGTCGACGCCCTGGTCGCGCGTGCGCTCGCCCGCGATCCGGCCCAGCGGTACCCGGACGCGGCCACGATGCGCGACGCGGTGACGGCGGTGCTGGGTGCGGAGGAGCTGGGCGCGAGTCCGGCCCGAACGGCGATTGTGCTTGCCGGTGCGGGGACGGGCGCGGGTGCGGGCGCAGGTACGGGCACGGCAGATGTCGCCGGCCTTCGGGTGGTTCCGACGCTACCGCCGACAGCGACGCCGCGGGCTCGGCGGCGATTCGGGAAGAAGCTGGTCACCGTGACCGCAGGGATCGCTCTCGCCGTCTCCCTTGGTGCCTGGTTCGGCTTCGGCCCCGGCAGCGGCGCCGCCGCCACCCACGGCTCCGGCGCACCCGGATCGCTGCGGGCTCCCGACCTGACGCAGCTGAGCCTCAGCCATGCCCGCCACCTGCTCCAGGGCATGGGTCTGCGCGTCGGCCACATCGGCGTCGGCAGCTGTACGGGCAGCGCAGCCGCGCCGCGTACCGTCTGCGCGCAGCTGCCCGCGGCCGGGACCGCGCTGCCACGAGGTGCGACGGTTGATCTGTCCGTCTCTCGCGCGCCCGCGCTTGCCCCCGGCTCGTGAGCGCCTTAACTTCGAGATGTGATCAACGGCGCCCATGTGGTGATCTACAGCAGCGACGCGGCGGCTGACCGCGACTTCTTCCGGGACGTACTCGGCCTGCCAAGTGTCGACGCGGGCCGCGGCTGGCTGATCTTCCAGGCCCCACCGACGGAGATCGCCGTCCATCCGACCGAGGCGGTGCACTCGCACGAACTCATGCTCATGTGCGACGACCTGACGGCGACGGTCGCCGAGCTTGAGGCCAAGGGCGTCGAGTTCACCCGCCCGGTCCAGGAGCTGGCGTGGGGACTGCTGACCGGACTGCGCCTGCCGGGCGGGGGCGACCTGGCCCTCTACGAGCCACGTCACCCCCTCGCTCATGGCTGAGCGGCTCACTTCAACGTGACGACCTTGTGCATCCCGAGGAACGCGTGCGGGATGCCCGACTTGTCGTCCGGCACGAAGCAGAGCATCGCGTAGTGCCCGGCCTTCGGGTGGAACTTCAGCAGCTGGAAGCGACCGGGAGACATCGCCGCCAGACCACGACTGACCGACTCCGCGAAGGGGTTGAACGGCGGCTTCTTGCCCGCCGCGATCGCGGCGAAGGCCTGCGACAGCTTGGCGTCGTCGATGCCGGGGTTCACCGCCTGGAACATGGCCTCGTGAATCTCGTCCGCCTTGTTCCGCACCAGGATGGTGCTGCCCAGGTCGAGGTCCTTGGGTCCGTGGAAGCGCGGGCCCTTCTTCGTCACCACCTGGTCGATCTCGGCCTTGTGCGCAGGCATCCCGCCGACGAAGTCGCACTCGACTTCGAGCTTGTGGAAGGTGGGCGGCGGAGCCTTCGGAACGAAGAACTGGTCGAAGTCGAAGAAGTAGTAGGTCCCCTTCGTGAGCGGGATCGTCGAATCGACCGTCGTGCTGGGTTCGACTGCGGCGCCGCCGACCAGCGTCGCATCCCGCGCGAGCGCTCGGATGCCGGCCGCCGAGGTCGCGTGATTGACGGCCTGATGAATGTCGGCAATGATCTGCGCGACCGTCACGTGCGCGTGCAGTTGCAGACCCTGCAGGTCGTGGCCGGTCTTGTCCTTGGTGCTGACCGAGAAGGTGACGAAACCCGCGTGGACCGACGCGGGGAGGGCGAATCCCATGTTGGTCATCTGCACGTGGACGGTCGTCGGCGGAGTGACGGCGGAGGCGGTCGAACCGCCGGTGACCGCCGGGCCGACCAGGGCAAGCGCCGCCGTGGTGACGGCGGCGGCGAGCCTCTTCGACTTCAGCATGGAGCTCGGTCTGAGCATGCAGGGTCCTCTCCAACGAGGGGCGCGCCGCTGCCCTGAATGCGCTGCGGCCCCGCGTCCATGCTGGGACGCGGGGCCCCGGCCTTCGGGCACGGCGGCTCGTGTCCACGACAATTCGCCTGAATGGGGGACGGCACCCAAGGGGCGTCCACCTGCGTGTGGGCGTGCGGCGCCAGTTTCAACCAGTTCGCCGGCGGCCCGAGTGGCGCGCTTCGCCGATCTCCGTAAGCTGGATATTGAGCGGGTAGATGGAGCGTGCAAGTCCTCCCAGCTCCACTTCATGGGGCTGTAGCTCAAAGGAGAGCGACCCGCTCGCTTTCGCGTCGTCGAATGCCCTGGTCACTTGATCAGGGCATTCGCCACGACGATCAGCCCCCCGAGCGTCGCGTCCGCCGCACCGATCGCCAGTGCGGAGCGCAGCCGGTAGCCGGCGCGCTGTGCCGTCGTCAGGCCCCAGCCGAAGAGCAGCACCACGTTCAGGCCGAGACCCGCCCAGGTCACCGGCTCGATGTGCCAACCCGCCGCGCCCGCGAGGAGCAGCAGGAAGACCGTCGGGAACGAGGCCACGACCAGGGTCCACTCGTCCGCGAGAGCGCGGGCCAGCTGACGCAGGCGGTGGGCGTATCCGCCTTCGAGATGCGCGGACATGTGGTGGGCGTATCCGTGGGCGAGGGCGGCGGTCATGGCGGTGATCACGATCCAGGCGGCGTCGTAGTACGGCGTGAAGTCGTCCCCCGCGTCGTGCAGTGCTGCGAGGACGGCAGAGGCCAGCACCGTCCCGTAGACCCCGCCGAACAGCCACTGCTTGTCCGCCTCCGCGGACGCCGCAACCGTCGCCCCTGTCTCCTCGGGCTCCGGCTCCCGCTCCCGCTCCCGCTCCGGCAGCGGCTCCGGCTGCGGCGGTGTCGTCATGGTTCCGCGTGCTCCGCTCGATCGGCACAGATCCCCGCGCCCACCTTCGCCCAGCGGCACGCCGCCGCGGTGGCCCGACACGCGAAGTGCCGTCACTCACGGCTTCCTGCACGAGGAGCGGGCCCGACGATCACTCTCCCGTGGTCTCGTCAACGGCACGTCGCAGTGCTTGAGTTGCCGTGGAACGGATGGACGGACGGCCGTCCGTCGCTCCCCCGAGAGGATGAGGCCCCATGGCGATCGACCCGGCGACCACCGCGCTCGTACTCATCGAATTCCAGAACGAATTCACGTCCGAGGGCGGCGTGCTGCACGACGCCGTGCGCCCGGTCATGGAGGCGACCGGGATGCTCGACAACGCCCGTCGGCTCGTCGCCGACGCGCGCGCGGCGGGAGTGGTGATCGTCCACGCGCCGATCTCCTTCGCGCCCGGGTACCACGAGATCACCCGCCACCCCTACGGCATCCTCAAGGGCGTGGTGGACGGCAACGCCTTCGTCAAGGGCAGCTGGGGCGCGGACATCGCGGACGTGATGGCACCTCAGGAGGGCGACATCGTCGTCGAGGGAAAGCGCGGCCTGGACACCTTTGCCAGCACCAACCTGGACTTCATCCTGCGCAGCAAGGGCATCACCACGATCGCCCTGGCCGGCTTCCTGACGAACTGCTGCGTGGAGTCGACGATGCGCACCGGATACGAGAACGGCTACCGCGTGATCACGCTCACCGACTGCACGGCCGCCGTGTCGAAGGAGGAGCACGAGAACGCCATCGCCTACGACTTCCCGATGTTCTCCACACCGATGACCTCGAACGAGCTCGCCGACCAGC
Organism: Streptacidiphilus sp. MAP12-20; assembly: GCF_041262525.1. Classification (NCBI taxonomy): domain Bacteria; kingdom Bacillati; phylum Actinomycetota; class Actinomycetes; order Kitasatosporales; family Streptomycetaceae; genus Streptacidiphilus; species Streptacidiphilus sp. MAP12-20. The sequence continues at coordinate 69,487 of NZ_JBGCCK010000027.1, read as the reverse complement.
TCCCCTGAGCCGGACCGGCGGTCATCGCGAGGCCTTGCGCAGCAGGTACTCCCGTTCCGGCAGGCTCAACGTGAGCCTCGCGGCCCGCAGGTAGTGCTCGCGGGCCTGGTCGTACGCACCGGCCAGGTCGAGCAGGTGCGCGCGCACCGCCTCGAGCCGGTAGTGGCCGGCGATCCGCTTGTCCCCGTCGAGCGTGGCGAGCAGGGCCAGCCCCTCGGCCGGGCCGTGCACCATCGCGGTCGCGATCGCGCGGTTCAGGGTGACCATCGGGTTCGGCGCGGTACGGTCCAGGATCTTGTAGAGGATCAGCACCTCCGCCCAGTCCGTCTTCTCGGTGGACGGCGCCTCGTCATGGATCGCCGCGATCGTGGCCTGCAACAGGTAGGGTCCGACCGGCCCCTTGGGCAGGACGCCGGCGACCAGTGCCACGCCCTCCTCGATCTGCGCGCGGTTCCAGAGGCCGCGGTCTTGCTCGGCGAGCGGCACCAGCACGCCGTCCGCGCTGCGTGCTGCCCCTCGGGCGTCGGTGAGCAGCATCAACGCGAGCAGGCCGGCGACCTCGGCGTCGTCGGGCAGCAGTCGACGCACCTGCCGGGCCAGTCGAATGGCCTCCGTGGCCAGCTCGACCCGTTGCAGGTCGGGCCCGGAGGTGGCGGTGTAGCCCTCGTTGAAGATCAGATAGAGCACCTGCAGCACCGCCGGCAAACGCTCGGGGCCGTCCGGGAATCCGGCGCCCCTGATCGTCTGCTTCGCGCGGCTGATCCGCTGCGCCATGGTGGCCTCCGGCACCAGGAACGCATGCGCGATCTGGGCCGTGGTGAGGCCGCCGACCGCCCGGAGCGTCAGCGCCACCTGCGAGGGCGCCGACAGCTTCGGATGGCAGCACAGGAACAACAGGCGCAGCGTGTCGTCGACGTGCCGGGACGGGTCGTCATCCGGCGGTGGGGACAGGGGCGGCTCCATGCTGACGGTCAGTTCACGCTCCCGGCGGGCCGCCTCGCTGCGCCAGTAGTCGGTCAGCCTCCGACCGGCGACCGTGACCAGCCAGCCTGCGGGCCTGCTCGGCACACCCTCCTCCGGCCACTGCACCGACGCCGCGAACAGCGCCTCCTGGACAGCGTCCTCGCAGGCTTCGAACTGCCCGTGCCTGCTGACAAGCGTGCCGAGGACCTGCGGCGCCAGACTGCGCAGCAAGTCCTCGATCTCAGCGCTCACGGACGACTGCTCACAGATCGGCACCGCACGAGAACATCACCGGGCGGATCTCGATCGACAGGCCCTTGATCCGAGTGTCCGGGATCATCTTGGCGATCTCGATCGCGCGCTCCTTGCTCTCGCAGTCGATCAGGTAGAAGCCGCCCATGTGCTCCTTGGCCTCGAGGAACGGCCCGTCGGTGACGGCAGGCGTGCCGCCGGTGCCGGTGACGACGGCCGAGTTCGCCGGGTCGCCCAGCGCCTGGGTGAGGATGAACTCCCCCGAATCCTGGACCGTCTTCATGAACTCGCCGTGGCCGTCCATGACGAGCTTCCGCTCGTCGTCCGAGAGGGCATCCAGGATCTCCGGATTGACCTGCATGATCAGGAGGTACTTCATGTCCTTGCTCCTTGCGTCGGGTTCCGCCCCGGGGGCGGCTCGACAGGGAGTCGGAGCCGAACTGCGTCTTTCGACATCCCTCCCCCACTGCGCAAATCTAGTGGCCGCGCTGGCCGAGGAAGAAGAGCAACATCGCGAAGCCCGCGAAGACGTGCAGACCGATGACGTAGATGAAGACGCGGATGTTCACCCGGCGCTCGGTCCGGGTGCTGCCGTCCTCGACGGGGCGAGCAGGACGAGTGGGGCGGACTGGGTGGTGGACGTGGTCAGCCAAGGCACAGCTCCGAGGTAGGGCTCTGCAGCAACGTGTGCACGAAGAGCAGGTCGACGCCGGTCGCCGAGTCGGCGGCGAGGCGGTGCGGGCGCATGGAGTCGAAGTGGGCGGAGTCGCCCGGTTCCAGCAGGTGGCGCTCGCGGTCGAGGGTCAACGAGAGGCGGCCGGTGAGGACATAGAGCCACTCCTCGCCCGGGTGGACGCGGACGACGGCGTCCTGGAGCCGCTGCGGCACGTGCACTCGCAGGGCCTGCATCGCCCGTCCGGCCGCACCCGCCGGGCGGTAGGTCCAGCCGCCGGCCGCACTGGGTTCGGCGGTCGCGCCGCGCACCACGGTGGCAGCGGTGGCGGGGACCTCACCCAACAGGACGTCGAGGGGGACCGCGTAGGCTCGGGAGAGACCGAGCAGCACCGGCAGCGAGGGTTGGCGTTTGGCCGTCTCCAGGCGGGACAGGTGTGCGGGCGACAGTCCGATCCGGGCGGCGGCGGCCTCCAGGGTCAGTCCGCTGCTCAGTCGGCGCTCGCGCAGTCGGGCGCCGAGGCCGGGCAGTTCCTCGGCCGCGAGGGCCTGGCCGCCCGGACTGCTTGCGCCATCAGGTGCCTTCGCGTCCATGTGCCCAGTGCACACCCGCCCCGCCCCGCAGGCAAGTTTCTTGCCTCTGAGGCAAGAAATCTCTCCACAGAGCGATTCCGCCGTGCTCAGAACGGCTACTGAGTCGTAAGGTAAGCGCATAAATCCGTCGCCGAAGGGGCCTGCTGATGGTCAGCGAACCCGCCGAGGTTCCGGGCGCGCTCGGCGCAGCCTCGGTCCTCGACGCCGTCGGCATCGGCGTATGGCGCTGGAACCGGGCCGAGCGGCTGCTGGAGGCCGACGCCCGCACCTGCTTCCTGCTCGGGATGCCCGACGAAGGGCGTCCGCTCGCTGCCGCAGCGGTGCGTTCCCGGCTGCACGGTGAGGACTTCGTCCGGCTGAGCGAGATCGCGCAGCTGGTCGCGACCGAGGGGCGGCCCGACGACGTACGGGTCCGCGTGCTGACGTCGGACGGCCGCATGCTGCGGCTGCTGCATGTCCAGATATCCCCGGGCCCCGTCGGCAGTCCGTATCCGCTGCAGGGAACGGCGCTGGACGGGCAGTGTGTCGCCTGCACGGCGGACACGGCGGAGTTCGCCGGCTCCTTCGTCGTCCCCGACCCCTGCCGCGAGACCCGCCAGGAGCCTGACGCCCTCACGGCGGTCGCCGCACCCCACCTGCCGGACGTCCATCCACCCGCCGCCCCGGTCGCCCGCGCTGTGGCCGCTGCTGCCGTCTGGGCCGCCGCCGCCACCTCGGCCTCCGCCGACGCGGGCAGGCCGACCGACTCCATCGCGCCGACCGCTCCGGCCACTCAGGCCGCTCAGGCCGCGTCGGGCGCCGAGCGCGAGCAGATACGCACGCTCAACAGCCTCTCCAGCGCACGGGCCGCTGCGCCGCTGCTGCCCCCGGCGGACCTGCGGCGCTCCCGCGAGGCGTTCCTCCTCGACGCCGGGCGCGCCCTCGCCGAGGCCGGAACCACGAGCGAGGTCCTGCGCGTCGCCGCGACGCTCGCCATGCCGGGCTTCTCCCCCGACGGCCAGGCCGTCTTCGGGGTGCGCGGCACGCTGCTCACCGTCGTCGGCCAGCACGGTCACACCGCCGAGCAGGCCACGCCGTTCCAGATGCCGCTCGACACGGACTACCCCGCCGCCCAGGTGGTGCGCACCGGACGGCCCATCTACCTCTCGTCGCCCGCCGAGTACCAGCGACGCTTTCCGGCGACCTGGCCGCTGGCCCAGGGCTTTGAGCGCAAGTCCTGGGCCTTCCTCCCGCTGGTGACGGCCGGGCGGACGACCGGCGCGTGGCTGGCCGCGTTCGCGACGGAGGTCGGGTTCACGCCGGACGAGCGGGCCGTACTGTCGACCGTCGCGCGGATGCTGTCCCAGGCGCTGGAGCGAGCCCACACCAACGAGGCCGAGCGGGCGCTCTCGCGGGGCCTGCGGCGCAGCATGGGCGACTCCGCGCGCGAGATCGACGGACTGACCGTCGCCGCGCGCTACGTGCCCACCGGCGGCGGGCTGCTCGTCGGCGGCGACTGGTACGACGTCATCGACCTCCCCGGCGGCCGGTTCGCGCTCGTGGTCGGGGACGTGCAGGGGCACGACGTGCACGCGGCCGGGGTGATGTCGCGGCTGCGGACCGCCGTGCACGCCTACGCGGTCGAGGGCCACCGTCCGGACGCCGTGCTGGCGCGCGCCTCGCGCTTCCTGGCCAGCGTGGACGAGGACAGGTTCGCCACCTGCATCTACATCGAGGCGGATCCCGCGCGCGGCCGGCTCGAGATCGTGCGCGCCGGACATCCGCACCCCGTGCTGCGCATGTTGGACGGCACGACGGTGATCCGGCACGTGGACGGCGGTCTGCCGCTCGGGATGCTGCCGGACGGTGAGGACTACCCGGTCACCGAGATCGAGCTGCAGGTCGGCGAGGTCATGATGGTCTGCACCGACGGGCTGATCGAGACCGGTGGACACGACATGTTCAGCGGCTGGATCCGGGTCCGCGACGTGATGGAGCCCGGCCCGGCCGACGACCTCGAGGCCATGGCCGACGCGCTGATCCGAGCCGTCCACGGCCCCGCCTCGCACCGGGGCCCCGGCCATCTCGCGGATCGCCGGGAGGACGACATCGCCCTGCTGCTGCTCCGCCGCGACCAGCGGGTGGGCGCGCCCAAACCGGTCGGCCGCCGCCTGGTGCTGACGATCGGTCAGGGCCAGCCCGAGCGGATCGCCGGCGCCCGACGCGAGTTGCGCGGCATCCTCCAGGACTGGGACGGTCCCGAGGGAGCCGACGCCGCGGTACTGCTGGTCTCCGAGCTGCTGGCCAACGTGCTCCTGCACACCGATCAGGAGGCCGCGCTGCTGGTCGAACTGTCCGGCCCCGCCGGTGAGCGCCGGCTGCGCATCGAGGTCTCGGACGGCAGCGACGAGCTGCCGCACCGGCGCTCCCCCGGCGAGATGGCCTCGTCCGGCCGTGGGCTGGTCCTGCTGGACCTGCTGGCGGACCGCTGGGGCGTCCGCCCGCGCGGGGAAGGCAAGTTCGTCTGGTTCGAGATGAACGAGAAGAACGATGACGCCGAACACCGCGACGACGCGGCCGCCGCTGCCGCCGCCGAGTTCGACTTCGCCGCGGCGCTTGGTCTCGACGACCTCACCGCCCTCGGTTTGGACTCCGAAGGCGACGACGACAGCGAATGACGGCGCCTGACTAGGCGCCGCCCCCGAGCTCGTAGTCGAACCAGATGCGGTGCGTCCCGTCGGCGTCGACCGTGAGGCCGCCCGTTCCGGTGATTCCCGTCAGCTCGCCCGTCCCGCTGGCCGGGACCAGGACGAAGAACTCCGCTGCGCGGTCCTCGCCGTGCGTGGTGGCCGAGTGGGCGAAGTTGAACGCGCCCTTGTGCCCGTTCAGCGTGCCCTCGAAGGACTCCATGGCGACATAAGTGCCGACACCGGCACTTATGTCGAAGGCCGCCGTGAACAGCGTGGTGGACCGCCCGCTGATCTCGCCCTCGAACTGCTTCTCCATCGTGGAGACGCCGACCGGCAGCGCGGTCTCCACCGCGCTGGGCGCCTCGGTACTGGTGGGAACAAAACTGACGACGGAAAACGTCCCGGAAGCTCGCATGCCGTCAGGCTATCCGCCGGGTCCGACACCGGCGCCGGAAACGCGCTGGCCCCACCCGCCGCGCCGGTGCCATGCTGACCGGGTGGACGGACCGGAGATCATCGTCAGTTTCGCCCCCGAGCTGCATGTGTTCGTCACGGCCGCACGGCGGGCCGCCGAGGGCGCGCGGGTGCGCACCGACGGCGCGTCCACGCTGGGCCACCTCGTGGAGTCACTGGGCGTCCCGCTGACGGAGGTCGGCCGTCTCTCCGACAGCCTTCTCTCCGGCAGCGCGGCCGAGCTCACGCCCGGCTACGTGCCCGCCGCGGGCGACCGGATCCGGGTCGAGGCCGTCGTCCGGCCCCAGACGCTGCCTGGTCCGGCCAGGTTCCTGCTCGACGTCCACCTCGGCACGCTGGCCCGACGGCTGCGGCTGCTCGGCGTCGACGCCGCGTACGAGCGCACCGACATCGGTGACGCCGCGCTGGCGGCGCAGTCCGCCCGCGAGGAGCGGGTGATGCTCTCGCGTGACCGCGGGCTGCTGCACCGGCGCGAGTTGTGGGCCGGTGCGTACGTGTACAGCCACCGGCCGGAGGAGCAGCTCGACGACGTACTCGAGCGCTTCGCGCCGCCGCTCGCGCCATGGACCCGCTGCGTCGCCTGCAACGGCGAACTTCGCGCCGCCTCCGTCGACGAGGTCCGGTCCCAGCTCCGGCCCGGGACCGAACGGTCCTACGACACCTTTTCCCGCTGCACCGGCTGCGGCCGGGCGTACTGGCGCGGTGCGCACCAGGACGCCCTCAACGACATCGTCGAGGACGCGTTGCGGCGCGCGGGCGTGACAGGATCCGAGCGGGGCTGAGCTCCGGGCCGGCCCCGGAGCGGAACACCCCCACACGAACGCCGCAGCACGGGAGCACACCATGGACCGACCCGCCGACCTGGCGGCGCAGCAGCGTCAGCACTGGGAGCAGACCTACTCCGCCAATCCGGGCATGTACGGGCCTGAGCCGTCCGAAGCCGCCCGCCACGCCGCCGCCGTCTTCCGGAAGGCGGGCGCGCGGGAGGTGCTGGAGCTGGGCGCCGGGCACGGACGCGACGCACTCTTCCTGGCCCGCGCGGGCTTCCAGGTGGTGGCGACCGACTTCAGCGACGCGGGCCTGGCCCAGCTCCGTGCGGACGCGGCGACGGCCGGGCTCAGCGACCGGGTGCGGACCGAGCGGCACGACGTCCGCGAGCCGCTGCCCTTCGCGGACGCGAGCGTGGACGGGGTCTTCGCGCACATGCTGCTCTGCATGGCACTGTCCTCGGAGGAGATCCAGGCCCTGGTCCGCGAGATCGCCCGGGTGCTGCGGCCGGGCGGGACGTTCGTCTACACCGTCCGGCACGTCGGCGACGCACACTTCGGCGCGGGCGCGGACCGGGGTGACGACATCTGGGAACACGGGGGCTTCGCCGTGCACTTCTTCTCGCGCGCCCTGATGGACCGGCTCGCCGAGGGCTGGGAGTTGCGCGAGGTGCACGCGTTCGAGGAGGGCGAGCTGCCCCGGCGGCTGTGGCGGGTGACCCAGCAACTGCCCCGCTGAGCCGCCGGTCGCCACGTCGCCGTTTCGCCCTCGAACGGCGGACTGCGCGCGCGGAGCCGGGCCGCCGGGTGTTCGCTGGTGGGCGGGGCCCGGACACCCCGGACACCCTGGGCACACGCACCATCGAAACCGGCTCCAGAGAGGCAGCCATGACCATCGCCACCGACAAGCTCTCCGACCCCGTCGTCCGCCACGCCGTCGCCGCGATCAACGCGCACGACAAGGATGCGTTCCTCGGGCTCCTCACCGCCGACGCGACGATGTCCGACGACGGCTCCGACCGGGACCTGCACGACTGGATCGACCGGGAGATCTTCGGCTCCGGCGGCCGGATGGACGTGCAGAAGGAGTCCGAGGGCGGGCGCAAACTGCTCGCGCAGTTCCGCAACGACACGTGGGGCGAGATGAGCACCGTGTGGCGCTTCGACGTCGCGGACGGGCGGATCCGGCGGTTCGAGACCGGCCAGGCCTGAACAGCGGGTCGGTGGATCAGTCCCCTTCCGGCTCGCGGACGATGAGCACCGAGCAGTGCGCGTACTGCGCCAGGTGCTGGCTGACGGAACCGAGCATGATGCCCTTGAACCCGCCGTAGCCGCGGCTGCCGACGACCAGGAGCGCCGCGTCCTCGGCCGCGTCCAGCAGGACCTGGGTCGCGGATCCCTGGGTCACGCGCTGGCGGACGCGCGGCTGCGGCCCGGGGCCGGTGACCTCCTCGACGGCCTCGGCGAGCCGGCGCAGGGCCTGCTCCTCGAAGCTGAGCCCCTCGTCGCCGGGCGCGGTCTCCGGGACGGAGAAGATGCTCGGCCACTCCCAGGCCATGACCGCGTGCACGATGCTGTCGGTAAGTTCGGCCTGCCGGATCGCCGCGCGCAGCGCCTCGCGCGCGTGGGTCGACCCGTCGACCCCGACAACGATGAAGTCGGGCACCTTCTCGACGCGTCCGCTCATGCGCTTCCTCCCTGGTGGTGTGCTCGTTCCTGCGACTTGTCCGTGATCATCATGAATGTCGCGGTTGCCACGCTCTCATCAGCGGGCGCGACGCAACGACGCGCCACGCCCGACGCACGCGAGGCGTCCTGACCCGACCGCGACGTCTCAGCGCCGCCAGCTCTCGCCGTACTGCCGCCACTGCTCACCCTGCTCCCGGCCGCGCTGCTCGGCCTCCCGGCCGATGTCGCGCCCGCGCTCGGCGGCGTCTCGTGCCTCTGACGGGACGGCCGGCGCTCTCGGAGTGACAGGCGCGCTCGGGGATGGTGCGGCCGGCGCGGTGGTGGCGGGCGGGTCGACGAGCTCGGCGTCCGCGCGCTCGGCCGCTCCGCAGGCGACCAGCGGAACCGCGGCGGCACCCAGGAGAACCAGCTGGAGGGCGCGGCGGCCAGGACGCCGGAAGACACGGGCGGGACGGGCGGGACGGTGGTTCGGTACTCGCATACAAGGAGCATGCGCAGCTCAGGAGCGGTCCGACCGCGCCAAAGGCCCTCTCGGACCGGGACCAAGGTCATCGCTTCGCTCGCGACGCGGGGACAGCGGGAAGATCCGGCCCGCGCCCGGATGTTTCACGACCGTGAGTGTTGAGACTGCAACATCCTCGGCCGAGGCAGTCGCGGTGGACACCGTTGTCGTCGGTGCCGGCCAGGCAGGTCTGTCCACCGCCTACCACCTGCGGCGGCGCGGGCTGCGGCCGTTCGCGGACTTCGTCGTGCTCGACGCGGACGCCGCGCCCGGCGGCGCCTGGCAGCATCGGCCGCCGTCACTCACCATGGCCATGGTCCACGGCTTCCACGAACTGCCCGGTGCGCCGCTGCCGCAGTTCACCGCCGACCGGCCCGCCCGCGAGGTACTGCCCGGCTACTTTGCCGACTACGAACGCGACAACGAGCTGCCCGTGCTCCGGCCGGTACGGGTCGGCTCGGTCCGCGGAGCAGACGCCGCAGACCCCGCCGATCCGGCGAGCAGGCTGCTCGTCACCACCGACCGCGGCTCCTGGTCGACGCGGACGCTCGTCAACGCGACCGGCACCTGGACCCGCCCGTTCGTCCCGCGCTACCCGGGTGCCGAGCTCTTCCGCGGCCGGGCCCTGCACAGTTCCGCCTACCGGGGGCCGGAAGAGTTCCGGGGCCGACGGGTGCTGGTGGTCGGGGGCGGGGCGTCGGCGATCCAGATCCTGGCGGACACGGCGGCCGTCGCCCGCACGCTCTGGGTGACCCGGCGGCCACCGGTCTTCCGCGAGGAGCGGTTCGCGCCCGAGCTCGGGCGCGCCGCCGTCGCGATGGTCGAGGAGCGCGTGCGCGCCGGGCTGCCGCCGGCGAGCGTCGTCTCCGTGACCGGCCTGCCCCCTTCCCCGGCGCTGCTGCGTGCCCGCGAGCTCGGCGCGCTGACCCGGCTGCCGATGTTCGAGCGGATCACGGAGCACGGCGTCGTCTGGCCCGACGGCCACGAGGAGCAGGTCGATGCCATCGTCTGGGCGACGGGCTTCCGGGCCGCGATCGGGCACCTGGCACCGCTCGGCCTGCGCGAGCCCGGCGGCGGGATCCGGATGGACGGCACCCGCGCCGTGGCGGACCCCCGGATCCAACTGGTCGGCTACGGCCCGTCCGCCAGCACCATCGGCGCGAACCGGGCCGGCCGCGCGGCGGCGGTCGCGGTCGACCGCTACCTGCGCGGCGATCGCGTCCTCAGCCGCGTCTGACGGGTCCCACGCGGATCTGGTCGGCCCAGCGGGTTCCGACGGCTCGGCGCGCAGCGCCGCCCGGCCGGGACCCTCACCCGTGAGTCGGCGGCGCGGGTTCAGGATCGGGCTCGGACGCGGGCAGCGCCGAAGCGGACTCACGGGGGGAGGTCGGCCGTGACGTCGGCGCGGGCTCCGCCGTCGGCGGCCGGGACGGCTCGCCGCCCTCCTGCGGGAGGATCTGGAGCCGGGAGAGACCGACCGCGCCGAGCGCGACCAGGCCCACGCCGGCGATCTCCGGGACCAGCCACCACCCCGCACGCACCGTCTCGTTGTAGAGCGTGACCCCGAGCGAGAGGCTGATCAGCGCGTCGCCGAGGGTGAGCGCGGGCTGGGAGGCCACCAGGGGACCGGCCTGCATCGCGTTCTCCAGGACGAAGAGCGAGCAGACCCCGACCGCCGCGAAGCCGTAGGTCTGCCAGGCGCCGAAGAACGCGGCCACGCCTTGGTGGTCCAGCGTGTCCGTGGCCGACTTCATGAGCGCGGCGGTCAGCGCGTAGCCGATCGCCGCGGCGAGGCCAAGGCAGACGGCACGGGTTCCGCCGACCGGTCGTCGCAGCGCCGCGACGCAGAGCAGCACCATCGCCCCGCCGCAGCTCGTCAGCGCGAGCACCCAGAGGCCCACGGCCGGCTGGAGCGAACCGCCCCCGGGCGCGGCCGCCGCCAGCGCCGTACCGAGGCCGACGACCAGGCAGGCCACCCAGATCCAGCCCAGCGCGGGCATACGCCGCCGGAAGACGATACCCGCGATCATCAGCGCGGCGGGCAGCTCCAGCACGAAGATGGGCTGGACCACGGCCAGCGGCCCGGTCGCGAGCGCCAGCGCCTGGAAGACGGCGGCGAAGACGACCCCGAGGATGCCGAAGAGCCAGACCGGCGTGCGCAACAGGTCCCACATGAGGCCCAGGCGGAAACCGACGGATTGCGGCACGATCAGGGCCGCGCGTCGCTGCAGTACGGTGCCGAGCGCGTTGCTCACCGCCGCGCACACCGCGAACACCACCGACAGCACCGCGGTCACACCCACATCGCACCCACGTCCGAGCCCCCTCGCCGCCCACCGGGCCGCGTCACGGGCCCTGTCGGCATGCTACCCAGCCGACGGCCCGTGAGCCCGGCAGAGCCGGGCGCGGCGGGCGCGACGCCAGGGACCGGAAGTCAGGCGTGCTGCTTGGGCCCGCCGTCCGCGGATCCGTTCGTACTGCCGGGCTCGGCGGCGTCACCTGAGGCCTCGGCCGATTCGGCCTCGGGGGCCTCCAGCCGCGACGTGGTCCCGGCCTGATTCTCGCCTTCCGACGCCACCTCCGACGCCACCTCCGGTTCCGCCTCGCCCGACTTATCGCTGGGCTGGGGCAGCGGCTCGCTCACGCGGCGAAGGACCCGGCGGTGCGGCTCCGACTCCGCGCCGGCCTCCGGGTCCGCCTCGACGGCGGGCGGCACGATCCTGGAGTCCCCGATCGGGTTCTCCGGTGCGGGCTTGCGGCGCGTGGCGATCAGATAGGCGACTGCGGCGACGAAGAGGAGCAGCGCCGCCCAGTCGTTGATGCGCAGGCCGAGGAACCGGTTCGCGTGGTCGCTGCGCAGCGCCTCGACCCAGCCGCGTCCTGCCGTGTAACCGGCGACGTAGAGCGCGAAGAGGCGGCCGTTGTGCATGCTCCAGCGGCGGTCGGCGTAGAGCAGCAGCGCGACGATCGCCAGGTCCCAGAGCGACTCGTACAGGAAGGTCGGCTGGAAGATGCCGTGGACGGCGCCGTCGGGGGTGATCTTGTCGATCTTCAGGCCCCAGGGCAGCGTCGTCGGGTTGCCGTAGAGCTCCTGGTTGAACCAGTTGCCCCAACGGCCGATCGCCTGGGCCAGGATGAGGCCGGGGGCGAGCGCGTCCGCGAAGCCGGAGAGCGGGATGCCCTTGCGTCGGCAGCCGATCCACGCGCCGACCGCGCCGAGCGCGACCGCGCCCCAGATGCCGAGGCCGCCGTCCCAGATGTAGAGGGCGCGGATCGGCTGCTCGCCGGCCTTGAAGTAGAGCTCGGGGTCGGTGATCACGTGGTAGATCCGGCCGCCGACGATGCCGAACGGCACCGCCCACAGGGCGACGTCGAACACGTCCTCGGGGTTGCCGCCGAGCTTGATCCAGCGGCGTCGGGTCAGCCAGATCGCGGCCGCGATCCCGGCCAGAATGCACAGCGCGTACGCGCGGATCGGCACCGGTCCGAGGTGCCAGACGCCCTGCGAAGGGCTGGGGATGTACGCGAGTTCCATCAGGCCGTTTCCCTCGGAGACCGGACGGGCGCTCGACCTCGAAGAGCTCCGGTTCCGCGAAGCTGTCAAGGGTGGGGCCCGCATACTGCGGGCCCCACCCTACATGCGCTGTCCACGCGGTTCTGCTGCTCGGCGTGAACTGCGTGCACGTCGTGACGCAGGCCGGTGCTACTCGACAACGATCTCGACGAGGATGTTGCCGCGCGTCGCGTTGGAGTAGGGGCAGACCTGGTGCGCCCGCTCGACCAGCGCGCGGCCCGTCTCGCCCTGGAGCGCGTCCGGCAGCTCGACGTGGAGGGTCACCGCCAGGCCGTAGCCGCCCTCGCCGTTGGCGCCGATGGAGACCTCGGCCGTGACCGAGGCCTCGCTGGTGTCCGTCTTGGCGGCGCGGCCGACGACGCCGAGCGCGCTGGCGAAGCAGGCCGCGTATCCGGCGGCGAAGAGCTGCTCGGGGTTGGTGCCCGCGCCGTTGCCGCCGAGCGCGGGCGGCATGGCCAGGGCCAGGTCGAGCACGCCGTCGGAGCTGACGGCGCGCCCCTCGCGGCCGTTGGCGGTGGCGACGGCGGTGTACAGGGCGTCCATGGCGAATCCCTCGTCTCGGGTCCGGGTCAGTGCGTCTTTCTTCGTTGCGCACCACATAACATCACACAATTGAGTTGTGCGCAACTGAATAGTAGACTTACCACCATGACCACCACGCCCGACGCCGAGGACCTGCTCCGCCTGGAGCACCAGGTCTGCTTCGCGCTGCACAATGCGACCCGCGCCTTCGGCGGGATCTACCGTGACGCGCTGAAGGATCTCGGCCTCACCTACCCCCAGTACCTGGCGATGATCGCGCTCTGGCAGCACGGCGAGCTGACGGTCAAGCGGCTGGGTGAACTGCTGCGCCTCGACTCGGGCACGCTGTCGCCGCTCCTCAAGCGGCTGGAGACGGCAGGACTCGTGGTGCGCGAGCGCAGCGCGCTCGACGAGCGCTCGGTGCTGGTCCGCACGACCGCCGCCGGAGAGGCGCTGCGCGCCGAGGCGCAGTCGGTGCCGGTGACCGTCGCCCGGCGCACCGGTCTGGACCCGAGTGACCTGCGCGAGCTGCGTGCACTGCTGGGCCGGTTGACGGACCGTCTCGACGCGGCGGGCGCCGGAGCCGACGCGGCGGGCCCGACAGACTGCTGATCGCGGCGAAGGCGCGCGCCGTGCAAGACTGTCCGTGCACTTCTTCCCCGATGGAGGCACCAATGGCGGACGACGCCGCGAACCTCGAAGGCGCCGAACACAGCGGCCCCGAGGACGATATGAAGCGCAAGTTCCGCGAGGCGCTGGCGCGCCGCCGCGGCCCCCAGGCCGACGCCGCGAAGGGCGGCGGCGGGGACCAGACCAAGATCCACGGCACTCACGGCAAGTCCGGCGGCCAGCGCTCCTTCCGCAGGAAGAGCGGCTGAGCTAGGAGTCGAAGTCCAGCACGACCCGCTCGGTGACCGGCTCGGACTGGCAGGTGAGGACGTAGCCCGCCGCCAACTCGGTGTCCTCCAGGGCGAAGTTGCGGCGCATCCGCACTTCGCCCGAGACGACCAGCGCACGGCAGGTGCCGCAGACGCCGCCCTTGCACGCGAAGGGCAGATCCGGGCGGGACCGCTGGGCGGCGTCGAGGATCGTCCGCCCGGCGGACGGCATCCGCAGGGTCGTGACGCGCCCGTCCAGGGTGAGCTCGATGTCGGTCGCGGGGCCTTCGAGGTCCGCGTCGACGTGGCTGAGCGGCGTCGGCGGCTCCTCGTCCTCGGCGTAAAACAGCTCGCGGTGGACCTTCTCCCCCGGCACTTCGAGACCCGCCAGCACCGCGCGCGCGTCCTCGGTCATGCCGAGCGGACCGCAGAGCCACCAGTGGTCGACGCCCGGCACGTCGACCAGCGCCCGCAGCACCGCCGCGAGATGCTCGGCGTCGAGGCGGCAGCTGAGCAGTTCGCTCTCGCGCGGCTCCCTGGAGAGCACGTGGATCAGGTGGAAGCGGTCCGGGTAGCGGTCCTTGAGGTCCGCCAGCTCGTCCGCGAACATGACCGAGTCGCTGCGGCGGTTGCCGTAGAGCAGCGTGACGCGCGCCTTGGGGTCCGCCAGCGCGGACGCGGCGATCGAGAGCAGCGGCGTGATGCCGGAGCCCGCGCCGATCAGCGCGTGATGCGCGGGGGCGGAGAGGTCGGGGACGAAGGAGCCGAGCGGCGGCAGCGTCTCGACCAGGTCGCCCGGCCGCAGGTCGCGGACCAGCCAGGCGGAGAAGAGCCCGCCGGGCACCTCCCGGACGCCGATCCGCAGCGGCCCGCCCTCCGGCGCGCACAGCGAGTACGACCGGCGCTCGTCGCGCCCGTCCACCACCCGGCGCAGCGTCAGCGACTGTCCGGCGCGGAACGCGTAGCGCTCGGCGAGTTCGGCGGGGACGTCGAAGGTGACCGCCGCCGCGTCCTCGCAGAGCGGCTCGACGGCGGCGACCCGCAGCGAGTGGAAGCTGGTGCGCACTAGATCTCCTTGACCTGCTCGAAGGGCTCGCGGCAGGCGCGACAACGGCGCAGCGCCCTGCAGGCGGTGGCGCCGAAACGGCTGGTCTCCTCGGTGTCCGGGGAGCCGCAGAGCGGGCAGTGGACGACGGCGGACCAGGTCGGTCCGAGCGTCAGCGGGACGGGGCCTTCGACGCGGACGGGGGCGGAGCCGGGCGGGGCGATACCGGCCTCGGCGAGCTTGCGGCGGCCGGCCGCCGTGATCTGGTCCGTGCTCCACGGCGGGCTCAGCTGCGTCTCCACCCGTACGTCGGCGAAGCCCGCGTCGCGCAGCGCGGCGTCCACGTCGGCACGCATCTCGGCGAGCGCGGGACAGCCGGTGTAGGTGGGGGTGAGCACGGCGGTGACGCCGCCGTCTGCGTCGAGGCGCACCTCGCGCAGGACGCCGAGGTCGGCGAGCGTGAGCATGGGCAGCTCCGGGTCCCGCACGGCGGCGGCAGCCGCGGTGGCGGCAGCAGTGCGGTTGCGCTGGGCAAGATTGCTCACCATGTCGCCTCCGGGTCGGCGCGGGCCACGCTCTGCAGTTCGGTGAGGAGCGCGGTCAGGTGTTCGCTGTGCTGCCCGTCGCGGCCGCCGCCAGGCTGGGCGGGGCTGTCGGCGGGCGCGTCGAGGCGGGCGGCGGTCAGCACCTGGGCGAGGACGGACTCGACCTCGCCGCGGGTCTCCGGCGCGGCGGCGTAGAGCTCGGCGCGGTACGGCCACAGCTCGGCGAGCGCTGCGCGCATCCGGCGCGCCGACTCCTCGGTGCCGTCGCCGAGGCGCACCACCCACTGCGCCGCGTGGTCGCGGTGGTAGGTCAGCTCGCTGACGCCCTTGCGGGCGACGGCCGCCAGCACCGGATCGAGGTGGCCGGTCAACTGCTGCGACTGGGACAGCCGCCAGCTGGAGAACAGCAGCAGCTTGACGACGCAGTGGGCGAAGTCGCCGTTCGGCAACTCGGCGAGGGTGACGTTGCGGAAGTCGGCGGGGTCCCGGAAGTAGGCGAGCGCGTCCTCATCGCGGCCCTCGCCCTCGGCCTGGCCGGCGCGGGCGTAGAGGAGCCTGGCCTGGCCGAGCAGGTCGAGACCGATGTTGGCGAGGGCGACCTCCTCCTCCAACTCCGGGGCGCGGGTGCACCACTCGGCCAGCCGCTGGGCGGAGACGAGAGCGTCGTCCGCGAGCGCCAGGCAGAGCGCGGTGAGTTCGCGCGCGTCGAGGCCGGGCGGCAGCGCGGTGTCGACGCCGTGCAGCGGGTCGGTGAAGCCGGTCCCGAAGGCCCAGCGGGTGTCGTCCCCGTGCTCCTCGGCCAGGGAGAGGTAGACGTGGTCGTCGTCGCTCATGTGCGTACCGGCTCCTAGATGTGCGGGACGTCGTCGGGGATGGCGTAGAACGTCGGATGCCGGTAGACCTTGTCGCCACTCGGGGCGAAGAAGGGGTCCTTCTCGTCCGGGGTGGAGGCGGTGATCAGGTCGGAGCGGACCACCCAGATGCTGACGCCCTCGTTGCGGCGGGTGTAGAGGTCGCGGGCGCTGGTCAGCGCCATCCGGTCGTCGGCGGCGTGCAGCGAACCGACATGGACGTGGTTCAGGCCGCGCTTGCCGCGCACGAACACCTCGTACAGGGGCCAGCCGCCGCGTGCGGTCTCGCTGCTCATGCCGCCGTTCCTTCCGTCTGCGCTGTGGGGGTCTGCTGCTTTGCCGCGTGGGCGGCGGCGGCCTCACGGACCCAGGCGCCGTCCTCGTGGGCCTGACGGCGACGCGTCATGCGCTGCTCGTTGCAGGGGCCGTCGCCCTTGATCACGCGCATCAGCTCGTCGAAGTCGGGCGTGCCGAAGTCGTGCGCGCCGCGCTCCTCGTTCCAGCGCAGCTCCGGATCGGGGAGCGTGACGCCGAGCCGGTCGGCCTGGGGCACCGTCATGTCGACGAAACGCTGACGCAGTTCGTCGTTGCTGTGACGCTTGATCCGCCAGGCCATGGACTGCGCGCTGTTGGGCGAGTCGGTGTCCGGCGGGCCGAACATCATCAGCGAGGGCCACCACCAGCGGTCCACCGCGTCCTGCACCTGAGCCCGCTGGGCGTCGCTGCCGCGCATCATGGTGAGCAGCAGTTCGTAGCCCTGCCGCTGGTGGAAGGACTCCTCCTTGCAGATCCGGACCATGGCGCGCGCGTAGGGGCCGTAGCTGGAGCGGCAGAGCGGGACCTGGTTGCAGATCGCCGCGCCGTCGACGAACCAGCCGATCACGCCGACGTCGGCGAAGCTCAGGGTCGGATAGTTGAAGATCGAGGAGTACTTCTGCCGACCGGAGAGCAGCCGTTCGGTCAGCTCGGTGCGGTCGGTGCCGAGGGTCTCGGCGGCGGAGTAGAGGTAGAGGCCGTGGCCCGCCTCGTCCTGGACCTTGGCGAAGAGGATCGCCTTGCGGCGCAGCGAGGGCGCCTTCGTGATCCACTCCCCCTCCGGCTGCATGCCGATGATCTCCGAGTGCGCGTGCTGCGCGATCTGCCGCACGAGCGTCGCGCGATAGCCCTCGGGCATCCAGTCGCGCGGCTCGATCCGCTGATCGTGCCCGATCGTCGCATCGAAGTGCGCCGCGAGCGCGGTCGTCGACGCGTCGTCCGACGCGTTCGCGTCTGTGCCGGTCATGGCAGCCACCCCTCCGGATCCGTTGCTGTCTCCAGACTACCGAACGGTCGGTCGGGACTCAAGAGGGCGAACGGCCTTGCCACCGGTCGCGAAGACGGCAGGATGGGCCCATGACGGCGATGAGCAAGGGCGCGAACGCCCCCGTTCCCACGGCGGACCTGCGTGCGGAGATCTCCTGGGCCACCGGCGCCGGCGTTCCCGACGTCGACGTGTCGGCCCTGCTCGTGGACGGCTCGGGCAAGGTCCGCTCGGACGCGGATTTCGTCTTCTACAACCAGCCCGTGCACGCGTCGGGCGCCGTCCGGCACGAGGGCAAGCGGGCGGCCGGCCCGACGGCGACGGACACGGTGCGTGTCGTGCTCGGCGCGGTCGAGCCGGGCGTGGACCGCATCGTCGTCGGCGCGTCGGCCGACGGCGGGACGTTCGGGCAGGTGCCGGGCCTGGCACTGCGCGTCCTCGACGCGGGTGGCGCCACCGAGCTGTTGCGCTTCGACATCGACTCGGCGAGGACGGAGACGGCGTTCGTCTTCGGCGAGTTCTACCGGCGCGGCGCGGATTGGAAGTTCCGGGCGGTGGGCCAGGGCTATGCCTCGGGCCTGGCCGGGCTCGCGACGGACTACGGCATCGCGATCGACGCGGACCCGGCGGCTCCGGTGGCCGCCCCGGCTCCCGCTCCGGCTGCGACTCCGATGCGCCCGCAGCCCGCGCAGTCTGTGCCGCCTGCCGGGTTCGGGCCGCCACCGGTTTCCGCCCCGCCCGCGGCAGCACCTGCGGCAGCCGGCCCACCGGTCTACACGCCGGCGCCCACTGCCGACCCCGGCTACGGCGCGCCCGGCACCGCCCCCGCCGCACCGGCGATCTTCGGCGGCGGTGGCCACGTTCAGCCCGGCCTGGCGGGCCTCCCGCCGATCGAGCCCGCGCCACCCGCCCCCGCCGTCTTCGGAGCGGGCGGTCAGCAGGCGCCCCTGCCCGGACAGGGCTACCCCCAAGCGGGGTATCCGCAGCAGGGTTACGGCGAGCAGGGCTACGGGCCGCAGGCCGGATACGGCTACGCCCCCGGCGCGGCACCCGCGGCACCCGCGGCACCTCCCGCCGGCGCGCCGGCCGTCTTCGGCGGCGCGCCCGTCCAGCCCGGCTACGGCCCGGCGGACCCGGGCCCGGGCCCACAGGGGCAACCTCCGCCGCCGTCCTGGCCGTCAGCGCCCACCAGAATCGACCTTCCGGCGCCGGCCCCCGCCTCAGCGCCGGGCAGCGTCAGCCTCAAGAAGCAGCAGCTCTTCTCCATGGAGAAGGACCTCGCCGACCGCGGCGACCGCGCGCTGCTCGACCTCACCAAGAAGGCCGGCGTCAGCCTGGAGAAGCGCGGCCTCGGCGAGCACACGGCCCGCGTCGCGCTCTGTCTCGACATCTCCGGCTCGATGCACGGTCTCTACCGCAGCGGCAAGGTGCAGGCCCTCGTCGAGCGGGTGCTCGCGCTGGGTCTGCGCTTCGACGACAACGGTGAGGTCGACGTCTTCCTCTTCGGCAACCAGGGGCATGTGGCCGGTTCGGTGGGTGCACGCTCGTACGCGGGGTGGGTCGGCCAACTCCTGCGCCAGTACCCGCTCGAGGGCGGCACCGACTATGCCGGGGCGATGCGGCTCATCCGCGAGCAGTACTTCGGCCACTCCGGGCCGCGCAACGCGCCGGTCCAGGACCGGCAACCGGTCTACGTCATGTTCGTGACGGACGGCCACACCACCAGCGAGCAGCTGACCCGGGCGCAGGTCGCCGCGTCCAGCTACGAACCGATCTTCTGGCAGTTCATGGGCATCGGCCGCTCCTCGCGCTCGGTCGACGCGCCGCAGCAGTCCGCTCCCCCGTCCCCGCCGCAGGGCGGCGGCCGGGGACTGTTCGGGGGGCTCTCCCGGGCGCTGGCGGGCGGTTGGGGCGACGGCACCTTCCGCTTCCTGGAGGAGCTGGACGATCTGCCGGGTCGTTATGTCGACAACGCGGATTTCTTCGCGGTCCAGGACCCGCAGAACGTGAGCGACGAGCAACTGTTCGAGTTGATGATGAACGAGTACCCGTCCTGGCTGCAGCAGGCCCGCTCCCGCGGCCTGCTGCCGCCTGCCTAGGGGGTCCGGGGGGACCGGGTCAGACGCCGCGCACCGCGTCGGCGCGGTCCGTGCGGCGGCGCAGCAGTGCGGCGACGTCGTCGGCGAGGCGCGGGATCTCCTCCAGGTCCAGCGTGGAGACGGTCAGCCGCATGCCGGGCGCGGTCTCCAAGCGGAAACGCGCGCCCGGGGAGACGGCCCAGCCGCGCTGCATCAGTCCGGTGACGGCGGCGGTCTCGTCCGGCACGGGCACCCAGACGCAGAGGCCGCTGCGACCGTGCGCTTCGACGCCACGCGCGGCGAGTGCGTCGACCAGCGCGTCGCGCCGGAGCCGGTAGGAGGCGACGCCAGGGGCCGGGTCGTAGTCCGCCCAGAGCGCGGCGGCCGTGCGCTGCAGCAGGTGGCTGACCCAGCCGGCGCCGAGCCGCTGGCGTCCGCGCACCCGGTCGACGGTGTCGCGGTCGCCGGCGATGACGGCGATCCGCAGGTCAGGCCCGAGCGACTTGGCCACCGAGCGGACGACGGCCCAGTGACGGACCGTCGGCTGCGGGCGGCGGTCGCCGTCCGGGCCGCTCGCGGCGGCCGGTCCCACGCAGAGCGTGTGGTACGGCCCGTCGACGATGCCGTGGCCGTGGTCGTCCTCGACGAGCAGCACGTCCGGACGCTCAGCGAGGAGCGCACGCAGTGCCGTCGCGCGCTGTTCGCCGAGTGCCGCGCCGGTCGGGTTCTGGGCGCGCGCCGTCAGCACCACGGCGCGCACGCCCGCGTCGAGCGCCTGCCGCAGGCCGGCCACGGTCGGACCGTCGTCGTCCACGGGCATCGGCTGAAGCCGCAGGCCCAGCGCGGGCAGCAGGTCGAAGAGGCTGCCCCAGCCCGGATCCTCGACCGCGACCGCGTCGCCGGGGCGCAGCCAGGCCTGGAAGATCCGCTCCTGCGCGTCGAGCGCGCCGGAGGCGATGCCGATCGCGTCGGCGGGCAGGCCGTCGGCGGCGAAGGAGTGCCGGGCGAGCGCGAGCAGCCCCGGATCGAGGTCGGTACCGCCGTAGCGGCCCGCCTGCGGGTCCGGCCCCCGGCCGGCCCGGGCCAGCGCCGGTCCGGGGTCGGGCAGCAGCCGCGCGTCGGGGTTGCCGTCCGCCAGGTCGCGGACGCCGGGGAGAATGTCGAGCGGCGCGTAGTCCCTGGGCGTCAGCGCGGGGCGCGGCAGCACGCGGCTGCCCCGGCGGCCGGCCGTCTCGATGACGCCGCGCTCGCGCAGCACGCGGTAGGCGGCGGCGACGGTGTTCGGATTGACGCCGAGGTCGAGGGCGAGATCGCGCAGCGGCGGCAGCCCGGCGCCGGGGGCCAGCTCACCCGCCGTGACCAGCGCTTCGATCTCCGCCGCGATCTCGTTGGCACGCCGACCCATGATCCGATAATCTCCTAGCACAAAGAACATTATGCACTAGTTCAAAGTGCGGGACCAGTCCCGACATCACCGTAGGGGGCGACGTGCTCATCCATCCTTGGGACCAGGCCGACGAGGCAGCCTGGCGAGCCTGGCTCGCGCCGCGCGACTTCGGGACCCTGGCCGCGAACGGCCCGGACGGCGGGCCGCCGGTGCTGGTGCCGACGCACTTTGCCTACGACGGCGAGGACGAGGTGATCCTGCACCTGGCCCGCCCCAACCCGTTCTGGGCCGCCGTCGAGGCCAACCCGCAGGTCGTCCTCGCGGTCACCGACGACTACGCCTTCATCCCCGGCACCTGGCGGGCCGCCCCCGACACGGCCCCCGAGGACGGCGTGCCGACGAGCTACTACAGCTCCGTCCAGCTGCTCTGCACCGCGACCGTGGTCGACGACCCGCACGAGAAGGCGGCCCTGATGGACCGCCAGTACGTGCGCTTCCAGCCCGAGTCCACGCACCGGCCGATCGTCCCCGGCGAGCCGCCGTTCGGGCGGATGCTCTCCTCGATCCGAGGGCTGCGGCTGCGAATCGACGAGGTCCGCGCGAAGGCGAAGTACGACAGCCACAAGGACGACGAGCTCGCGGCCCGGGTCCGGGCCGGCCTCGGCGAGCGCGGCCTGCCGCAGGACGCGGCGGTCGCCGCCCGCCTCCAGCGCGGCTGACGGCGGCCCTTGCTTCGTTGCTCCGTCCGTTCGTTGCGTCGTCCGTTCGTTGCGCCGTCCGGGTGAGCCGCCACTCCGGACGGCGCACCTCGCGCCGCGCCTTCGCCGCGTGGGAGAGCGGGGTTCCTAGGCTGCCCAGGCACCCCCGGCCGGAGGCTGGGGGAGGATCATCCGCGCCGCGCACGATCGGGAGTCCCCACTGTCCAGCACGCGAGCCTCCTCGTCCTCCACCGCCGAGGGCCACCTCGGGCACGTCGTCTTCATCGCCGCGGCGGCGGCGATGGGCGGCTTCCTCTTCGGCTACGACAGCTCCGTCATCAACGGCGCCGTGACCGGCATCCAGCACCATTTCAACGTGCACAACGGCGAGACCTCGCTGGTGGTCTCCTCGGCGCTGCTGGGATCGGCGATCGGCGCCGTCAGCGCCGGCTGGATGGCGGACCACCTGGGCCGCATCAAGGTGATGCAGATCGCGGCGATCCTCTTCGCCGCGAGCGGGTTGGGCACGATGTTCCCGCCGAACATCGTCATGCTGGGCGTCTGGCGCGTGATCGGCGGCATCGCGATCGGCATCGCCTCGGTGGTGGCCCCCGCGTACATCGCAGAGGTCGCACCACCGGCGGTACGCGGCCGGCTGGCGTCGTTCCAGCAGGCGGCGATCGTGCTCGGCATCTTCATCTCACAGCTCGTCAACTACGCCCTGAACCAGGCGGCGGGCGGCAATCCGAACGACCAACTGGCCGGCATCCAGGCCTGGCAGTGGATGCTCGGCGCGGAGACCGTCCCGGCGCTCATCTACGGCCTGCTCTCGCTGGCCATCCCGGAGTCGCCGCGCTTCCTGATCTCCTCCGGCGACCTGTCCCGGGCGAAGAAGGTCCTCGCCGACGTGGAAGCCCCCGGCACGGACGTCGACGCGCGCATCGCGGAGATCCAGCACGTGATGTCGACGGAGCACAAGCCGCGGATGAAGGACTTGATGGGCGGCCGCGTCGGGCTGCAGACGATCGTCTGGATCGGCATCGGCGCCTCGGTCTTCCAGCAGTTCGTCGGCATCAACGTGATCTTCTACTACTCCTCCCTGCTTTGGCAGTCGGTGGGCATCAACGCCAGCAACTCGTTGCTGATCAGCGTCTCGACCTCGCTGGTCAACATCGTCGGCACGGTCATCGCCGTCGTCCTGGTCGACCGCATCGGCCGCCGCCCGCTCGCCCTCGCCGGTTCGGCGGGCATGACGATCACCCTGGCGATGGCAGCCTGGGCCTTCTCCTTCCGCGTGGGCACCGGCACGAACGCGAAGCTGGCCGACACGCAGGCCACGGTCGCCCTGGTCGCGGCCCACCTCTACGTGCTCTGCTTCGCGTTCTCCTGGGGCGTGGTGGTCTGGGTCCTGCTCGGCGAGATGTTCCCGAACAAGATCCGCGCCCTGGCGCTCTCGGTGGCCGCGTCGGCGCAGTGGATCGCCAACTGGCTGATCACGGTGAGCTTCCCGACCATGTCGGACTGGAACCTGTCGGCGACGTACGTGATCTACGCGTGCTTCGCCCTGCTGTCGATCCCGTTCGTCTATTTCTGCATCAAGGAGACGAAGGGCAAATCCCTGGAGGAGATGGGCTGACGCCCTGCCCCCTCCGGTCCGGCGTGCGATTCGACGGCCGGGTACCGCTCAACCGCACGGCGCGGTGACCCCGCTCCCAAGATCAGCAGCGAGGCTGTCCGGATGCGGGAGTATCGAACCGGGTCGACGCTGGACGCATGACCAGCCTGCAGCCGCCCAACCAGAACACGCCCGTCTTCGTCGGCCCCTACGACACCAACAGCAGCGACCGCAACGTCGTCGTCTGCCGCGCGGACGGTAGCCTCACCGCCCCTCAGCCTTGCCGCTCGCCTCGCGCCATGCACCGCTTCGTCGAGCACGAACGCCCCGATACCGACCTCGACGACCCCACCCAGATCTACTGGGCCGACCACCCCGGCAAATGGCCCCACGAGCACTGAGATGCCACATCTTCAGTGACCGGCAGCCGCCAGGATCACCTCCACCAGTCGCTCCGCCGCGTCCGGACGCCCGTGGGACCGGGCCTGGGTCGCGAGGTCGGCGCGGCGGGCCTCGTCGGCGAGCAGCGGGCCCACCGCCTCGCGCAGGTCGTCCGCGCTCACCTCGCCCAGGAGGACGACCGCGGCAGCGGCCTCTGCCAGCCGGCGGGCGTTGTGGGCCTGCTCGTCGGCCGCGGAGCCCGCCAGCGGCAGCAGCACCGCCGCCTTGCCGAGCGCCGTCAGCTCCGCGATGGTGCCGGCGCCGCCGCGGGAGATCACCACGTCGGCGAGGGCCAGCACATCCGGTAGCTCCGAGCCGATATACCCGATCAGGCGATATCGGCCTCCCAGATCGGCGGGAAGCGCCGCAGCCGACCCGCGCAGCTCGTCGAGGTGCTCCGGCCCGCACTGGTGCACCACGTTCGCCTCGGTCAGCAGCCACGGCAGGATGCCCCGCACCAGATAGTTGATCTGCTGCGATCCCTGCGCGCCGCCCGTCACGTACACGGTCGGCAACCGCCGGTCGAAGCCATGCAGCGCCAGCGACTCGACGGCCTTGTCCGCCCGTCCGGTGAGCACCTCCGGCCGCACCGGATTCCCCGTCACCACCGCAGTCTTGCGGGCCGATTCCGGCAGCAGGGCCAGTGTCGACTCGGCGGAGACGGCGACGCGCGCCGCGACCCTGACCAGTGCCTTGTTCGCGAGACCCAGCCGCACCGTCTGCTCGTGGACCACCAGAGGCCGATGGCACAGCTTCGCGGCGAGGCCGACCGGCACGGAGACGTAACCGCCCGTCGCGAGCACCACGTCCGGCTCGAACTCGGCGACGATCGCCCGGGCCTGGGCGACGCCGAACGGCACCCGGCCCATGTCCCTGATGTTCGCAAGGGACGCCAGGGACCCCGGCTTGAGCTGGTGGCCGGCGCGACGCAGCTTGCCGGTGGCCACCGCCCGGAAGGCGATCCCCTCGCCTGCTGAGACGCGCTGCTCCAGGCTGTCCGCGGTGCCGACCCACAGCACCTCCAGGGCCCGTCCGCCGGCCGCCAGAGTTGCCTGGAGGGTCCGGATCGCCGTGAGGGCCGGATAGGTGTGGCCGCCTGTGCCGCCGCCGGTGACGATCAGACGGAAGGGCCGACCACGGCCGAGGTTGCCGCGGTTGCGGTCGAAGCTCACGGTGAATTCCTCACTCTGACGATCGCGTTGCCCGGCCACGCTAACCCCGGGCTGCCTGCTCAGCCGTGCGCCACGACAGCAACCGGAGGCATATGATCCGCGCTCCACCGTCGGCGTGAACCGTCAGCTCGGCGCGGCGGGATTCACCCTCGGCCGTCGACGGGCCCCGCCTGGTGGGCGGCTCGACGAGTTGGTCGAGGTCGCGCGGCGGCCCGCGGCAGAGCGCTAAGGTGCTGATCCGGACGCCACGGTGGCGGCCGAGGCGCGGGCGCGGGTCGACGTGATCCATGCTCACCTGCTCGCCTCCGCAACGAAGAAGGCGAGTGCACGATGACTCGGATCATGTACGACGCCGTCACGGCGGCCAACGTCCCGGCCGGGGCGACGCTGATCGCCGGGTACGGGGACGGCTACTACGCCAACGTGGCCGAGTACCGGTCGCGGTTCCCGCACGCGACGATCGTCGAGATCGCCGTCAGCTCGGCGGACGACCTCGGGGTGGTGCTCGACGTCGAGACCGGAGACGCCACGCCCGGGGAGGCGCCGGGCTGGGTGCAGAGGCGCCGCACGGCGGGGGTCGACCCGACGATCTACTGCAACTCCTCGACCTGGCCCGCGGTCCGGGCGGCTTTTCAGGCGCAGGGCGTCGCCGAGCCGCACTGGTGGATCGCCCAGTACGACGGCGATCCGACGATCTTCCCTGGTGCGGTGGCGAAGCAGTACGCCGATCCGGGCCCGTACGACCTCTCTTCCGTGGCCGACTACTGGCCCGGTGTGGACCCTCAGGAGGATGACATGCCTTACACCCCTCAGCAGTTGGTGGAGTTCGCGCAGCAGGGCGCCGCGGCGGCGCTGCAGGCCGAGCGTGCGACGGCCGTGGCGGACAACCTGTGGTGGTGGCAGCACGCGATCTCGGGTGTCGTCCCGGCGGGTGCTTCGCCGGCGGCGGCTGCGGCGATCGCCGCGATCCATGCGGCGGTCCAGACCCTGGAGTCGGAGCCCGCGCCGAGGCCGACGCCGCTGATTCCCTCGCCGACCAGTCCGTGACGAGGCGGAGCCAGTGCAATAGGGGTGGCCGCGGGAAGATCACCCGGGTGGCGCGTGACCGAGCGGGGCCCGGATCGGTTGGCTGATCGAAGATCAACCACGGGAGTCCCGGATGCGCCACCTCGCCTACGCCATCGCCGCAGCCCTCAGCGTCCTCATCCCCGCCGCGGCCGCCGCGTCCCCCACGCCCCGGGACATGCTGCCGCAACAGTCGATCTACCTCCACGCGACCGCGGCGACAGATCCTCCGACGGGGTCTCCGACCTCACGGTGACCCGCGAAAGCAGCGGATACCGGCTGCGCGGCTACGTCGAGTCCGTGAAGGCCGTCAACATGCACCTGGGCAGCTACTGGGGCGGCGACGCGGTCACAAGGGCGTGCGAGGCCAACACGCAGTCTCCCGTCGATGCGTGGACGGACCATACCGACGTCGTCCTGACCGCCGTCGTCCCGCACGGCAACGATTCGGATTCCGCCATCGTCACCCTGACCAGGCGGCCGTAGCCACCACCCGTGCCAGGCACGGCAATCCGGCTCCCAAAGCGGCGCGGACCCCTGTGGCCTGCGAAAATCAAGCGGACCCAGGGTCTCCCTTTCAGGCATTCCGACCGCTACGGTGCTCTGCCATGAACCCCGTGCTCGCCTCCGCCGTCGCCCCGGTCAGTACCGCGCACCCATCGGACCCGATCCACTGGCGCAACTGGAACCTGCCGATCACCGAGCCGGTGCCGGTTCCCTGCCGGGCCCGGATCGACGAGGAGATCGTCGCGATCGACAGCTGCCGTGGCAACGGCCCCTACGTCGTGCATCTGACCGAGCCGCTCCGGTGCCCGCACGCCATGGGGTCTCCGGTGACCGTACTGGACGACGTGAGCTGAGGCCCGACCGCGAGTCGACCGGGCCGCGCTCGGCGGCGGGTCGCGGGGCGCTAGCCTGAGTGCATGTCAGTCCCTCCACTGCTTCGGATCGGGGCCCGTTCCTCGCCGATGTCCCTCGCTCAGGTCGAGCGTGTCCGCGCCGAGCTCGCCGCGCACCACCCCGGCGTCGTCACGGAGGTGGTCCCGGTGACCACCTCCGGCGACCGATGGACCGGCGCCCTGTCCGACCTGGGCGGCAAGGGCGCGTTCACGAAGGAACTCGACGACGGACTGCTGCGCGGCGACTGGGACCTCGCCGTCCACTGCGTCAAGGACGTCCCCGGTGACCGGCCCGTCCCCGCGGGCACGGCGTTCGCCGCGTACCTGCGCCGTGACGACATCCGCGACGCGGTCGTCCAGCCCGACGGCCTGCGGCTCGACCAGCTCCCCGCCGGGGCGAGGGTCGGTACCTCGTCGGTGCGCCGGGTCGCCCACCTGGCCCGATACTGGCCGCACATCGAACCGGTGCCGTGCCGCGGCAACGCCAACACCCGCCTGGCCAAGCTCGACGCCGGCGAGTACGACGCGCTGCTCCTCGCCGTCTCCGGCCTCGAACGCATCGGACGGACGGACCGGATCGCGCAGATCCTCGACGTGGAGCAGATGATGCCCGCCGTCGGCTCGGGGACCCTCGTCCTGCAGTGCCGCGCCGACGAGTCGGCCACGATCGACGCGCTCGCCGCGCTGGGCGACCCCGAGGCGTACCGGCAGACCACCGCCGAGCGGATGCTCCTGCACGTCCTCCAGGGTCACTGCAATTCCCCGATCAGCGCCTACGCCACCACCGAGCCCGACGGTCGGCTCGGCCTGCGCGCACGCGTGTTCTCCCCGGACGGGAAGATCTGCCTCGACGCCCACGAGTGGGACCACAATCCGCTCGCACTCGGCACCAGCGTCGCGGCGACGCTGCTGCGCCAGGGCGCGCACGAGGTCATCACCGGCATCCCGCACTGAGCCGAGGTGGGCTGGGCCGAGCTCGGCTGGGCCGCACGGAAGGCTCGGCAGGCGACGACGTCCAGTCTCAGGTGATCGTCTCGCCGAAGCGGGCGGAGACGTCCCTGAGGTGGGCGATCTCCAGGTCGTGGCATTCGTGCTCGCAGCCGTGGAGCTTGCCCGCGATGACGCGGACGCCCACCGCGCAGGTGTGCGACTCGCCGGGCTCGGCGCCCTTGCAGCCGGGCGCGAGGTACCTCTCGGGGGGAGTCCACAGGCCCCCGTAGGGTTTGGCGGGGTCTGGAGTCGTCTGCGCCATGGCTCCAGTGTGCGTCAAAGGCCTTGCCCTGTACGGGAGAACGCGGAAGATCAGGTCACGAATCCGGATTGCCGGAGGCACGTGCCAGGACAGAGCGCAGGTGGGCGCTCCCGGGCAGGGCCTAGGGTTCTGGCCATGACAGAGGACCACCGCAGTGACCACGTCGAGCACCACGACACCCCCGAGGACGAGGAGCCGCTGCGGCGGCGGATCTACCTGACGAATCTGCTCGCCGGGACGAACTGGCTGCTGCTCAACACCGACCGCGACACGATGGCCGCGAACGGCCCGGCCCTGCAGGCGCTCGCCGCAGCGATCGAGGCGCTGCACGAGATCGGCTGGCATCTCAACCAGCCCGCCCCCGAACGTCTCGCCACCGCCGCCGAACATCTCGACGTGAGCCGGCGGCAGTTGGACACCGCCGTGCGGGACGCCGCGTCCGCCGAGTGACCCGCCCAGCTCCGACGTGGCCGCGGACGCGGCTCGCGGCCTGGCCGGTTGCGTCGTCCTGACCACCGCTTGCGCGGAATATGCGCGCGGCACACCGCAATTCTGTGAAAGCCTGCTGCAAGGGAGGCAGGCGGGACCGCCGGGCCCGCCTGCCGACCGCCGATCCCACGACGCTCAGCCCGCGAACTCCGCCATCGCGTCCAGCAGCCAACGGGCGAGGTAGTCGGCGAAGGAAGGCCGGACGAACAGCTGGTAGACCGGGGCCGGGTCGGAGGCCGTCTGTCGGAGGACGACCTGGACTTTGGAGACCAGCGTCTGCACGCAGCATCCGGGCGTGAACGCGCGCGGGTGGAGGTCGATCGAGCAGCCCTTCTCCAGCACCGCTCGCGCGGCCGGGCCCGCGAGTTCGAGGACGGCGCGGTTCGCGGAGACGTCGACGAGCGAGCCGAAGGACGGATCCAGCACCGGCCGGAGCAGCTCGCGGATGGCGTCCTGCGCGCCGTCCGGGCCGACGACCAGCCATTCGTCCGGGCCGAGCCAGAGCGCGTCGAGCCTGTCTGTCATGGATACGAAGCGCCCCGGCGGCGGACAGGGCACCGCGGGTACGTCCCGGAAGCGGAAGGAGAACTGGGCCAGGAAGGGCAGTTCGCGCAAGGTCACCGCGCCCTCGGCGGGGAAGGCGGGGGCAAGCGCGGCGAGCGCGGTGAGCGCGCCGCGGCGCAGGTCGTCAGCCGTCACGGCGGGTTCCCTTCGGGTCGTAGAGCACCGGGTCGGCGACGGTCGCGGCGATGACGCGGCCGTCGGCGAGCGGCGCGTGCAGGGTCTGGCCCAGGCGTTCGCGCCCGGAGGCGACGAGGGCCAGGGCGAAGGTCCGGCCGAGGGCCACGCTGCGGTAGCTGGAGGTGACGTGGCCGAGCATCGGCACGGGTGGCCGGTCGAGGTCCGCCCCCGGCGCCACCAGCTGGGCCCCTTCCGGGAGGAGTTCGTCCGGGTCGTGCGGGAGCAGCGCCACCAGGTGGCGGCGGTCGGGGCGGACGGTGTCCGGGCGGCGGAGGGAACGTCTGCCGATGAAGTCCTTGTGGCGGGCGACGATCCAGTCCATGCCGAGGTCCAGCGGGGTGACTGTGCCGTCGGTGTCCTGGCCGACGATCGGGAAGCCCTTCTCGGCGCGCAGCACGTGCATGGTCTCGGTGCCGTAGGGGGTGATGCCGAGGTGGGCGCCGTAGGCGAGGACGGCCTCCCAGAGCGCCAGGCCGTGCCAGCCCGCCACGTTGATCTCGTAGGCGAGCTCTCCGGAGAACGAGATCCGGCAGATCCGCGCCGGCAGCCCGTCCGCGAGCGAGGTGTGGCGGACCGTCATGAACGGAAAGGCCTCGCGCGAGACGTCGAGATCGGGGGCGAGCACGGCGAGGACCTCGCGTGAGCGCGGTCCGACGACGGCGACCGTCGCCCACTGCTCGGTCACGGACGTGCACCGCACCCGCAGTTCGGGCCACTCCGTCTGGAGCCACTCCTCCAGCCAGTCGAGGACGGCGGCTGCGTTGCCGGTCGTGGTGGTCAGGTAGTAGTGGTCCTCCGCGAGCCGGACGGTGACGCCGTCGTCGAAGACCATGCCGTCGGCGTGGCACATCATCCCGTAGCGCGCGGAGCCGACCGGCAGCTTGGCGAAGCCGTTGGTGTAGATCCGATCGAGGAAGAGACCCGCGTCCGGGCCGATGACGTCGATCTTGCCGAGCGTCGAGGCGTCCATCGCCGCGACGAACTCGCGTGCGGCGCCGCACTCGCGCGCCACCGCCTCGTCCATCGACTCCCCCGGGCGCGGGTAGTAGCGCGGACGCAGCCACTGGCCGACGTTCTCGAAGACCGCGCCGCGCCGGACGTGCCAGGGGTGCAGCGGTGTGGTCCGGGACGGGTCGAAGAGCGCGCCGCGCTCCCGCCCGGCCAGCAGCGCGAAGGAGACCGGGATGGACGGGCCCCGGAAGGTCGCGGTGCCGACCTCGCCGGGGGACGCCGCGCCGAGCAGCTGGGCGATGACGCCGACGGCGCTGACCGCCGAGCCCGCCTTGCCCTGGTCGTGGGCGGTGCCGATGGTGGTGTAGCGCTTGATGTGCTCGACCGAGCGCATGCCCGCGCGGATCGCGCGGTCGATGTCGGCGACGGTGGCGTCCCGCTGCGTGTCGACGAAGTGGTCCCGCCAGTCCCCCGCGCCACCGCTCTCCCCCGGCACGAGCCAGACCGGTCTGGGCGCGGTCGGGCGCGGGTCGCCCGCGCACAGCGGGACCTGCGGTGAGGTGGCGAGGAAGCCGACGGCGGCGGCCGTCCGGGCGCCGGCCTCGACGCCCTCGGCCAGGCACTCCGCCAGCCCGTGACTGCCGCGCGCCGAGCCTACCGTGACCGCTGGCTGCGGGCAGTCGCCCGGTAGGAAGGCGGCGCTCTCCTCGTCCCAGTGCAGACTTCCGCGCGCCTGGCTCCACAGTTGGACGGCCGGGGCCCAGCCGCCGGAGACGGCGAGCAGGTCGCACGCCAGTCGGCGGGCGGGGGCGGCGAGTTCGCCCTCGGCGGTCAGCGGAGCCACGCGGACGGCGGCCACACGACCGCTCGTCCCGGCGTCCCCTGCGGCCCTGACGTCCCCGGCGTCCCCGGACGCCTCCGTGGCCACGACCGCCGAGCCCGTCAGCACTTCGATCCCGGCCCTGCGCGCCGCGTCGACGAGGCCCTCGGGCGGCTCGGGCCGGGTGTCGACCAGGGCGGCGACCGGGACTCCGGCGGCGGCGAGGTCGAGGGCGGCGGCGTAGGCGTGGTCGTTGGTGGTGACGACGACGGCCCTGCTGCCGGGCGCGACGGCATAGCGGTTGAGGTAGGTCCGCACTGCCGCGGCCGACATCACGCCGGGGCGGTCGTTGCCCGCGAAGACCATGGGCAGTTCGAGCGCGCCGGTCGCGAGCACGACCTGTCGGGCGCGGATGTGCCACAGCCGCTGCTCGGGCCTGCCGGGCGCGGGAGCCTCGAAACTCTGGGCGGCGGTCAGGTAGTTCTGGTCGTGGTAGCCGAGCAGCGTCGTACGCGGCAGCACCCGCACGTCCGGCAGGGCGGCCAGCTCGGCCGTTACGCGGGCGGCCCACTCCGGCCCGGGGAGGCCGTCGACGGTCTCGTGGCCGGAGAGCAGTTGCCCGCCGGGCTCCGGCTGGTCGTCGACGAGCACGACGCGCGCGCCCGCCCGGCCCGCCGTGAGCGCGGCGGCCAAGCCCGCCGGGCCGGCGCCGACGACCAGCACATCCGCGTGGACGTGCATCTTGTCGAAGACTGCGGAGGTGGTGAAGGCAGCGGGGGTGGCCGGGACATCCTCCGGTTCGAGTCTGCCACGCCCGGGGAGGCTCCATGCCTGCAAGCCGTCCACGAGCTCGACAGTCGTCGCGAGCTGCATCGGTTCGGAGGCGGCCGAACCGGGACGCCTGACCTGCGCCAGCGCGTGCGGCTCCGCCACGCCGCTCGCCGCGATCCCGCGCGGTCGGCCACGGTACTGGCTCGCGGCCGCGCCCCACCGACCGTTGGCGAGCAGCGCCGAGGCCAGGGTGTCGCCGCGCAGGCCGGTGAGTTCGACGCCGTCGAAGGTGAAGCGCAGCGGTGCCGAGCGGTCCACCCGACCGCCTGCGTCGAGCCGCCTCACTGCGCCGCCTCGCTGGTCATCCGGTAGCTGACGGTGTCACGGACCAGCGAGAACCAGCGTCGGCAGCCGACGGCGTGGACCCAGCGTTCGGCGAACGCGCCTTTGGGGTTGTCCCTGACGAAGAGGTACTCCGCCCACTGGGCGTCGGTCAGCGCCTCCGGATCGGCCGGGTAGGCGACGTGGGCCTGGCCGCCGTAGCGGAACTCGACCTCGTCGCGCTCCCCGCACCAGGGGCAGCGAATGAGCAGCACAGTCTCTCCCTCCACGGGTGACAGATGGCCGGGCATGAAAGATCAGTGCGCGACGGCTGCCGCGCCGTGCTCGTCGACGAGCGCGCCCGTCGTGAAGCGCTCAAGGCCGAACGGCGCCGCGAGCGGGTGCGGCGTGCCGGTCGCGATCGTGTGGGCGTAGACGCGGCCCGAGGCGGGCGTCGCCTTGAAGCCGCCGGTCCCCCAGCCGCAGTTGAGGTAGAGGCCGTCGATGGGCGTCGGCCCGATGATCGGCGAGGCGTCGGGGGTGACATCCACGATCCCGCCCCAGGTGCGCAGCACGTGCGCGCGCGCGAAGACCGGGAACAGCTCCAGCGCGGCCGCCATCTGATGCTCGATCAAGTGGAACGAGCCGCGCTGCCCGTAACCGTTGTAGGAGTCCACCCCCGCGCCCATCACCAGCTCGCCCTTGTGGGCCTGGCTGACGTAGACGTGGACGTGGTTGGACATGACCACGCACGGGTGGACCGGCTCCAACAGCTCGGAGACCAGCGCCTGGAGCGGGTGGCTCTGCAGCGGCAGCCGCAGTCCGACCATGTCGGCGAGCACGCTGGTGTGGCCGGCTGCGGCCAGAGCGACTCGGCCTGCCGCGATGCGTCCACGCGTCGTCTCCACGCCGACGACGGCGCCGCCACCGTCCGGGCCGCCGTCCCGGCCGTCCCGCACGAAGCCGGTGACCTCGCAGCCCTGGATCAGGTCCACGCCCAGCGCGTCGGCCTGCCGGGCGAGGGCCCAGGCGACGTGGTCGTGCTTGGCGATGCCGCCGCGCCGCTGCAACGTCGCGCCGAGCACCGGGTAGCGGACGTCGGGCGAGACGTCGACGATCGGGCAGAACGCCTTCACCTCGTCGGGCTCGAGCCACTCGGCGTCCACGCCGCCCAGCCGGTTGGCGTTGACGCGGCGGACGCCCTCGCGCACGTCCTGCAGGGTGTGCGCGAGGTTGAGCACCCCTCGCTGGCTGAACAGGAAGTCGTAGTCGAGCTCCTGCGGCCACGCCTCCCAGAGCCCCAGCGCGTGCTCGTAGATCGCGGCGCTGGCCTCGCAGAGGTAGTTGGAGCGGATGATCGTCGTGTTGCGCGCCATGTTGCCGCCGGCCAGCCAGCCGCGTTCGAGCACGGCGATGTTGCGGATTCCGTGCTCGCGGGCGAGGTAGTAGGCCGTGGAGAGGCCGTGACCGCCCCCGCCGACGATCACGACGTCGTAGCCGGGCTTCGGATCGGGGTTGCGCCACAGCCAGTCGGGGTGTTCGGGCAGCTGGGCAGCGGTGTCGGGCGCTTGAGAGGACATCACCGGACTCCTGGTGGCAGGCGGTCGGCATGGTGCGTTGGGCTCCTCGTGCTTGTTTCAGACTACGCAATGGGTTGCGTAACCATCAACACTGCGTCGAACATTGACCCGTCGTCACTCTGCGGAGGAACCCCACATGACCCTGCGTCAGTACGACTTCGTCATCGTCGGCGGCGGCTCGGCGGGCTGCGCGCTCGCGGCCCGCCTCAGCGCCGACCCGACCCACCGCGTCCTGATGCTGGAGGCCGGACGTCCCGACTCGCTGTGGGACGTCTTCATCCACATGCCGGCCGCGCTGACCTTTCCGATCGGCAGCCGTTTCTACGACTGGAAGTACCAGTCGGAGCCCGAACCGCACATGAACGACCGGCGGATCTACCACGCCAGGGGCAAGGTGCTGGGCGGCTCCAGCAGCATCAACGGCATGATCTTCCAGCGCGGGAACCCGCTGGACTACGAGCGCTGGGCCGCCGATCCGGGCATGGAGAGCTGGGACTACGCCCACTGCCTGCCCTACTTCAAGCGGATGGAGAACTGCCTCGCCGACCAGGGCGAGGAGAAGGAGGAGAAGGCAAGCTTCCGCGGCCACCACGGCCCGCTGGTCCTGGAGCGCGGCCCGGCGGGCAGTCCCCTGTTCGCGGCGTTCTTCGACGCCGTGCAGGAGGCCGGCTACCCGCTGACCGACGACGTCAACGGCTTCCGCCAGGAGGGCTTCGCACCCTTCGACCGGAATCTGCACCGGGGCCGCAGGCTGAGCGCGGCCCGCGCCTATCTGCACCCGGTCCTCGGCCGCCCGAACCTGGAGGTGCGCACCCGCACGCTGGTGCACCGGGTGCTCTTCGAGGGCAAGCGGGCCGTCGGCGTCGAGTACTCCGCGACCCGGGGTGGGGTGGTGCGACAGCTCCGGGCAGGCAAGGTGATTCTCTGCGGCGGCGCGATCAACTCCCCGCAGCTGCTTCAGCTCTCCGGCGTCGGCGACCCGAAGCTGCTGGCCTCCCTCGGCATCGAGCCGGTCCACGCGCTGCCCGGCGTCGGCGAGAACCTGCAGGACCACCTGGAGGTCTACGTCCAGCACGCCTGCACACAACCGGTCTCGGTGCAGCCCCAGCTCAAGCTCTGGCGACGGCCGTTCATCGGTGCCCGGTGGCTCTTCCTGCGCCAGGGGCCCGGGGCGACCAACCACTTCGAGGGCGGCGGGTTCGTCCGCAGCAACGAGGAGGTCGCCTACCCCAACCTGATGTTCCACTTCCTGCCGATCGCCGTCCGCTACGACGGCTCGGCCCCGGCCGGCGGCCACGGCTACCAGGTCCATATCGGGCCGATGTACTCGGACGCGCGCGGCTCGGTGCGGATCACCTCGAACGACCCCCGGGTCAAGCCGGAGCTGCGCTTCAACTACCTGTCCACCGAGCAGGACCGCCGCGAGTGGGTAGAGGCGATCCGGGTCACCAGGCGGATCCTCGGCCAGCCCGCGTTCGCCCCGTTCAGCGGCGGCGAGATCTCCCCCGGCCCGCAGGTGGAGAGCGACGAGCAGGTCCTCGACTGGGTCGCCCGCGACGGAGAGACCGCCCTGCACCCCTCCTGCACCTGCCGGATGGGCACGGACGAGATGTCGGTGGTCGACCCGACCACGATGGGCGTGCACGGGGTCGAGGGCCTGCACGTCGTGGACGCGTCGGCGATGCGCTACGTGACGAACGGCAACATCTACGCGCCGGTGATGATGCTGGCGGAGAAGGCGGCGGACCTGATTCTCGGCAACACTCCGCTGCCGCCGGAGGACTTGCCGTTCTACCGACATAATGTTGCGGGGTAAGCGGCGAGTCGAGGCGCAGCGCAGGTGGGGGGCCGGCGTAGTGAGGCACGAACGAAGCCGGCGTCCCGCCGGAGCGGAGCCGAGACGAAGCGCGATGAGGCAAGGATGAGCAACGGTGAGTCCCCGGTCCAGTCGGTCGACCGGGCCGTGACGATACTCGAACTCCTGGCTCGCACCGGCGAGTCGGGGGTCACCGAGATCGCGGCCGAGCTGGGCGTGCACAAATCGACCGCGTTCCGGCTCGCCGCCGCGCTGGAGTTGCGCGGGCTGCTGGAGCAGTCCGGGGAGCGCGGCAAGTACCGGCTGGGGCTGGGGCTGGTCCGGCTGGCCGGGGCGGCGACGGTTCGGCTGGACCTGTCGCAGCAGAGCCGTCCGGTCTGCGAGCGGCTGGCGGCCGAGCTGGGCGAGACCATCAACATCGCCATCCTGGACCGCGATGCGGCGGTCAACATCGACCAGGTGCTCGGCCCCTCCGCGCTGACCACGCACAACTGGGTCGGTCAGCGCACTCCGCTGCACGCGACCTCCAGCGGCAAGGTGCTGCTCGCCCATCTCGCCCCGGCCCTGCTGGAGGAGGCCCTGGCCGCGCCGCTCACGCGCTTCACCGACCGCACGCTGACCGACCCGGCCGCGCTGCGCGCCCAGCTGGTGTCGGTGCTGCGCGACGGATTCGCCAGCACGGTGGAGGAGTTGGAGCCGGGCCTGAACGCCGTGGCCGCGCCGCTCTTCGCCTACCACGGCCAGGTCGTCGGCGCGGTCAGCGCATCGGGCCCGTCCTTCCGCCTGACCAGGGCGCGGCTGCGGGCGACGGCGGCCGCCGTGTGCGCGGCCGCCGCCGAGATCTCCACGCGCCTGGGCCACCCACCCACGACTCGCGCGGACGGGTGGCAGGCGGGCTAGCGGGACCGTTCGGCCCGTCAGCCCTCGGCAGGTTGCCCCGCGACGACCGGGGCCGCCGGGTTCGCCGCCGTCCCGCGCCGGTAGCGCAGGTAGAGGCCGAGGCCGACGGCGACGATGACGGCGGTGAAGACGATCGCGCCCCACTGGTAGTACCAGTGGTCGGTGCCGTAGACCTCGGGGCGCGGCCAGGCGAGGTTGACGGTCATCGCCGCGCCGTAGACGACCGCGACCAGGTTGACCGGAAGCCCCCACCGCCCGAGGTTGAACCACGGGCCGTGACCGGGCGCGGGCCAGTCGCCGCGCAGCCGCCGCAGCAGCATCGGCGCGGTCACCATCAGGTAGGGGATGTAGAAGAGGATGATCGCGACCGAGGTCAGGATGTAGAAGGCCCGCTGGTTGCCGATGTTGACGAGCAGCAGCACGATCGTCAGCACGCCGGTCAGCAGCGCGGGAACCACGGGGGTCCGCGAACGCGGGGACACCTGGGACAGCGCCCGCCCGAAGGGCAGTCGCCCGTCCCTCGCCATCGCGAAGACCAGCCGGATCGCCGCCGTCTGCACGGCGAGACAGCAGACGGTGACGGCGATGGCCGAGCAGACCAGGAAGACGTCACCCAGGCCGTTCCCCAGCGTGGACTTGATCAGGTAGGGCATGCCGAGCGTGCCGAGCTCCTGGGCCTTGATGTTGCCGACCGCCATCATGCCGACCAGCATCAGCAGCCCGCCCGCGACGAAGGCCGCGGTGATGGCGCGCAGGATGGCCCGGGGCGCGTGGCGGCGCGGTTCGCGGGTCTCCTCGGCGAGGGCGCCCGCCGTGTCGAAGCCGTAGAAGACGTAGGCGCTCATGATCGAGGCGATCATGAAGGCTCCCAGATAGCCGAGCGAGGTGCCCGCCCCAGCGCCCTGTGTCTGCAGGACGACCTGCGGACCGCGTCGGATGTGCACGGCCAGCATGACGATGAGCAGCGTGACGGCGGTCAGTTCGACGGCGACGCCGATGTTGTTGATCTTCGCCATCAGCCGGACCCCGACCATGTTGACGACCGTCGTGAAGACGACCAGACCCAGACCGAGCAGGATCGCGTTCTTCGCGCCGTTCGGTGTGGCGGTCTGCCCCGCGTCGGCTGCGCCGCCGACGATCTGGAAGGCGAGCGAGACCTGCGGCAGGATCACCTGGTACGCGACGGCCACGGCCGCCGCGGTGACGACCGCGCCCACGGCCATGATCCAGCCGGCCATCCACGAGGTGACGGGCCGGGCGATCTGCTTGGACCACTGGTAGACGCCGCCGGCCAGCGGGTACTGCCCGGCCATCTCCGCGAAGCAGAGCGCGACGCACAGCTGACCGAGGAAGATCAGCGGCCAGCTCCAGATGAACGCCGGTCCGCCCGAGGCGAAGCCGAAGCCGAAGAGCTGGAACACGCCGGTCATGATGGAGATATAGCTGAATCCGGCCGCGAAACTGGAGAAGGAGCCGAGCGAGCGCTCGAGCTCCTGCTTGTATCCGAACCGGGCCAGGTCGTGGGTGTCGTCGCCGGGTCTGACGGCGCTCGTGGTGTCGGGACGCATGGCCGCCTCCTCAGGAGGGTTGCGCCAAGTGAGACAACTGCCTCGATGCGCAACGTGCCGCCGAGTATGGGGATCGCCCCGAAGGGGTGTCAAGAGCCACTGCAGGCCCACAATTTCCGCTGTGACCCTGCTCTTTGACGAGGCGTCCGACTCGCCCTTGACATGCCCCTCGCGCCGGACCGACCCTGTTTCATATCCCGCACTGCCATGCGCCATCCGCAACACTCGCCCATCCGACAGAGGGGACGGACCACGTGGCAGCCCAACCGAAGGTCGTGGTGATCGGCGCGGGCATCGTCGGCTGCGCGCTGGCCGACGAGCTCACCGAGCGCGGCTGGACCGACGTCACCGTCCTGGACCAGGGCCCCCTCTTCGCCACCGGCGGCTCCAGCTCGCACGCGCCGGGCCTGGTCTTCCAGACCAACCCCTCGAAGGCGATGACGGAGTTCGCCGCCTACACCGTCGCCAAGTACCGGGAGCTGACGCTCGACGGCGAGTGGTGCTTCCGCCCGGTCGGCGGTCTGGAGGTCGCGACCACTCCGGAGCGCGTCGAGGAGCTCAAGCGCCGGGCCGGCTTCGCCGCGTCCTGGGGCGTACGCGGTCGACTGCTCGGCCCGGACGAGTGCGTGACGCTGCACCCGCTGCTCGACCGCGAGCAGGTCCTGGGCGGGTTCCACACGCCCGACGACGGCCTGGCCAAGGCCGTCCGCGCCGGCGAGGCGCAGGCCCGCCGTGCCATGGCGCGCGGAGCGCGCTTCCTCGGCGGGCACACGGTGACCGGAATCGCCTCGGCGGGCGGCCGGGTCAGCGGCGTCGCCACGGACCAGGGCGACTTCCCCGCCGACCTCGTCGTCAGCTGCGCGGGCTTCTGGGGCCCCCGCATCGGTCGGATGGCCGGACTCACCGTGCCGCTGGTCCCGCTCGCCCACCAGTACGCGCGCACGACGCCGCTCGCCGCGCTGGCCGGCGTCAACTCCGAGGCGCTGGAGGCCTCCCGCCCGATCCTGCGGCACCAGGACCGGGATCTCTACTTCCGCGAACACGTGG
The DNA here is from genome assembly GCF_041262525.1 of Streptacidiphilus sp. MAP12-20. NCBI lineage: Bacteria > Bacillati > Actinomycetota > Actinomycetes > Kitasatosporales > Streptomycetaceae > Streptacidiphilus > Streptacidiphilus sp. MAP12-20. The sequence goes on along the minus strand of NZ_JBGCCK010000027.1, from coordinate 30,579 downwards.
ACCGCCTCGGCATCGGTTCCTACGCACACCGGCCGCTCACCGTGGACGTCGACAGGCTGCCGGACGGCATGGCGATGCCGTCGGTGCTGCCGTTCACCGAGGAGGACTTCGCGCCCGCCTGGCAGGACGCGCGCACGCTGCTGCCCGCGCTCGGCGGCGCGAAGGTCGAGGAGGGCATCAACGGCGTCTTCTCGTTCACCCCCGACGGCTTCCCGCTGCTCGGCGAGGCCCCCGAGCTGCGCGGCTTCTGGGTCGCCGAGGCCGTGTGGGTGACGCACTCGGCGGGCGTCGCACGGGTGTTGGCCCAGTGGCTGGTCGACGGCGAGCCCGGCACGGACGTGCACGAATGCGAGCTGAACCGCTTCGATCCGGTGCAGCTGGCCCCCGCGTACGTGCGGCGGCGCAGCTGCCAGAACTTCGTCGAGGTCTACGACATCCTGCACCCGCTCCAGCCGATGGAGGAGCCGCGCCCGCTGCGGGTCTCGCCCTTCCACGCGCGGCAGCGCGAACTCGGCGCCGTCTTCCTGGAGGCCGGCGGCTGGGAGCGCCCGCACTGGTACGAGGCGAACGCCACGCTCCCCGAGGTCGCCGAGGTGCCGGAGCGCGGGGCGTGGGCGTCGCGCTACTGGTCCCCGATCGCGGGGGCCGAGGCCCTGGCGGTGCGCGCACGCGTGGGGCTCTTCGACATGACGCCGCTCAAGCGGCTGGAGGTGTCCGGACCGGGTGCTCTCCCCTTCCTTCAATACCTGACCAGCAATCAACTGGAGCGACCTGTCGGTTCTGTGACCTACACGCTGCTGCTCGCCGAGTCGGGTGGCGTGCGCAGCGACCTGACCGTGGCCCGGCTCGGCGCAGACAGGTTCCAGGTCGGCGCCAACGGCCCGGTCGACCTGGACTGGTTCCGCCGACATCTGCCCGTGGATTCCGCAGTCCAGGTCCGCGACATCACCGGCGGAACCTGCTGCGTCGGCGTCTGGGGGCCACTGGCCCGCGAGCTCGTCCAGCCGCTCACGGAGGCGGACTTCTCGCACCGCGGCTTCGGCTACTTCAAGGCGAAGGAGGCTTTCGTCGGCGAGGTCCCGGTCACCGCGATGCGCCTCTCCTACGTCGGCGAGCTCGGCTGGGAGCTCTACACCAGCGCCGATCTCGGGCAGCGGCTCTGGGACACGCTCTGGCGGGCCGGGCAGCCGCTCGGCGTCCTCGCGGCCGGGCGCAGCGCGTTCAACAGCATGCGGCTGGAGAAGGGCTACCGCTCCTGGGGCGCCGACCTGACGGCCGAGCACAACCCCTACGAGGCGGGGCTCGGCTTCGCGGTGCGGAGGGAGAAGGGCCCGTTTCTCGGCCGCGAGGCGCTGCTCGGCCTGGACGAGTCCCGTGCCGCGCGCCGGCTCTGCCCACTGCTGCTGGACGATCCGCACGCGGTGGTGATGGGCCGCGAGCCGGTCCACGTCGACGGCGAGCCGGTCGGCTACGTGACCAGCGCGGCGTTCGGCTACAGCGTCGGCGCCTCGATCGCCTACGCCTGGCTGCCCGCGTCCGTCGCTACGCCCGGCACGCGCGTCGAGGTCGAGTACTTCGGCGAACTGCTGCCCGCCCGGGTCGCCGCCGAGCCGCTCTTCGACCCGACCATGGCCCGCATCCGCGCGTAAGACGGTCCGTCCAAGTCGTTGTTTCAGACCCGCAGAGAGGCAGCCCGCCCGTGACCGCGACCGAGCTTCCGCCCAGCCTGCTCAGCACCCTGCCCGGCGACGCCTACACCTCGGCGGAGGTCTTCGCTGCCGAGCAGGAGCGGATCTTCGAGTCGCTCTGGTTCTGCGCCGTCCGCGCCTCCGACGTGGACGCGCCGGGGCGCTTCCGGACGGTCCAGGTCGGCCGCGAGAGCGTGATCGTCACCCGCTCGCGCGACGGCGCGGTCCGGGCGTTCCTCAACGTGTGCCGACACCGGGGCGCGCAGCTGTGCAGCGAGGAGTCCGGCGAGGTCCGTCGCACACTGCGCTGCACGTACCACGCCTGGTCCTACGATCTGGACGGGCGGCTCGTCGCCGCGCCCAACCTGGCCACCATGCCCGACATCGACCGCACGACCTACGGACTGATCGCGGTCCATGTCCGCGAGTGGCTCGGCTACGTCTGGGTCTGCCTCGCCGACGAGCCGCCCTCCTTCGAGCTGGACGTCGTCGGCGCCGCCACCGAACGGCTCGGCGACCCCGAGGCGATCGAGCGCTACCAGGCCGCCGAACTGGCGGTCGGGCGGCGGATCCGCTACGACGTCGCGGCCAACTGGAAACTGATCGTCGAGAACTTCATGGAGTGCTATCACTGCGCCACCATCCACCCCGAACTCACCGACGTTCTCCCGGAGTTCGCGCGCGGCTACGCAGCCCAGTACTACGTGGGCCACGGTGCGGAGTTCGCGCCGAAGGCGGAGGGCTTCACCATCGACGGCAGCGCCGGCGTGGCGCGGATCGCGAACGTCACCCCGGAGCAGGACCGCCGCTACTACGCCATCACCGTCAAGCCGCAGACCTTCGTCAACCTCGTCCCCGACCAGGTCATCGTGCTCCGGATGTTCCCCCTGGCCGCCGACCGGACGATCGTGGAGTGCGACTGGCTCTTCCGCAAGGATGTCGTCGACGCGGGCACGGACCTGTCGCGCTCGGTGGAGCTGTTCCACCGCGTCAACCTGCAGGATTTCGATGCCTGCGAGCGCTGCCAACCCGGCATGTCCTCGCGCGCCTACGCGCGCGGCGGCGTGCTGGTGCCCAGCGAGCACCACATCCAGGCGTTCCACGCCTGGGTGGCGGCGAAGCTGGAGAACTGAGCAACGCCCCGGATTTCGTCGCCTGTTCGGCTCGTCGCCCCTTCGCCGCCCCTTCGGCGTCCAACCCGCGCACGGCACACTTCCCCCGGCCGTTCCCTCCGGCCATGTCATTGGGTAACTCCCTCCGATTCCCTCGGCAGAGAGGTTGTCATGTCCCCGAAGCGACACCTGGTGCCCGCCGTCGTGCTCGCCCTGCTCGCGGCGCTGCTCGGCCTGACCACGAGCGCGCCCGCGGCGAGCGCCGCGAGCAGTCCGAACCTGATTCTCGATGGCAGCGGCCAGAACGCGAGTTGTTCCGGCTCCGGCTACGACGAGACCACCGCCCCCGGCTGGACCGTCACCTCCGGCGCCCCGAACGTGGTCTGCTACGTCAACAACGGCGGCTTCCCCAGTGCCTCCACCCCCGGCGCCCAGTCCGGCAGCGGCTACTTCACCGGCGGTACGCACGGCAGCAGCGGGCTGCGCCAGACCGCCGACGTCTCCGCCGCCGCGACGGCGATCGACACCGGCACCGCGAGCTACAACCTCTCCGGCTGGCTGGGCGGCTTCGGCAAGCAGAACGACACCGTCGCCCTGGTGGCCACCTTCCAGTCCGCGACCGGCGCGGCGCTCGGCAGCTCGCAGATCGGTCCGGTGACCGCCGCCGACCGGAAGAGCAGGACCGAGTTCCTGCAGCGCACCGCGGCGGGAACGCTTCCCGTCGGCACCCGCTCGATCCGGCTGGACCTCAACTTCACCTGGTCCTCCGGCGGTACCACCGACGGCTACGCGCAGGGACTCTCACTGACCGTCAGTCCGTCCGTGCCCACGCCGGTACTGAACGTCCCGGCCTCCACCGTGCCGGGCTTCGACCACGTCTTCGTGGTCTACATGGAGAACGAGAACTACTCCGCGACCAGCAACACCGTCGACGGCGGCGCGGGCATCATCGGCAACTCGGCCGCGCCGTACCTGAACAGCCTGACCTCGAGCGCCGCGCTGCTCACGAACTACCACGCCGTCGTACACAACTCCGACCCCAACTACCTGGCTCTGGCGGGCGGCAGCACCTTCGGCCAGAGCGCGGGCAACGGCGGCACCAGCAACTGCATCGCGACCTGCACCTACAGCACGCCGAGCCTCGCCGACCGGGTCGTCTCCGCGGGCAAGAGCTGGAAGCAGTACACCGACGGAGCCAACGGCAACTGCGACACCACGACCCACGGTTCGTACTACCCGGATGACGCGCCCTTCGGCTACTTCGCGAACATGAAGAACAACCCGTCCTACTGCCAGGCGCACTGGCAGCCGCTCACGCAGATGACCACCGACCTGCAGTCCACCGCCACCACGCCGAACTTCGTCTGGTTCGCGGCCGACGACTGCAACGACATGGAGGCTTGCGGCGTCTCCGCCGGCGACACCTGGCTGAAGAACACGTTGCCGACCATCCTCAACTCCCCCGCCTGGACCACCCAGCGCTCGCTGCTGCTGATCACCTGGGACGAGGACGGCAACAACCTGCCCGGCGGCTTCGGCCCCGGCCAGACCAACCAGGTCGCGACCTTCGCGCTCGGCTCGCAGGGCACGGTCAAGGCCGGCTCCCGCTTCGGCTCCCGCTACACCCACTACAGCACCGCCCGCACGATCGAGCAGGCACTGGGGCTCGCGTCCATGACGCAGAACGACGCCTACGCGCAGCCGATGAACGAGATCTTCAACTGATCGAATGAGATGATCACTGCGATCGGATCTTCGGGAGGGGCAGAGCATGAGCACGTTCGGAATCACCTACCTCGGTGGGCCGACCGCAGTGATCGAGTACGGGGGACTGCGTCTGCTGGTGGACCCGACCTTCGACCCGCCGCGCGAGTTCCCCGTCGGGAACCGCGTGCTGACGAAGACGGTGGGTCCGGCGCTCAGCGCGGCCGAGGTCGGGCCGGTGGACGCGGTGCTGCTCTCGCACGACCAGCACCCGGACAACCTGGACGAGGCCGGCCGCGCGGTCGCGCTCGCCGCACCGGTGGTCCTCTCCACCGGCTCGGCCGAGCAGCGCCTGGGCGGCCCGGTCCGGGCGCTGCCCAACTGGGAGCGGGTGACGCTGCCGCGTCCGGTCGGGGGCGGCGACGAGGTCGTGGTGACCGGCGTCCCCGCTCAGCACGGACCGGACGGCTCCGAGCCGCTGGTCGGCGAGGTGATCGGCTTCGTGCTGAGCGGCGCGGGGCTGCCGACCGTGTACGTGAGCGGCGACAACGCCTCGCTCGACGTGGTCCGCACGATCGTCGAGCGCGTCGGCGAGGTCGACATCGCCGTCCTCTTCGCGGGCGCCGCGCGCACGCCACTGATTCCGGACGCCCCGCTCACCCTGACCAGCGCGGACGCGGCCCGCGCGGCCGCGCTGCTCGGGGCGCGCCACGTCGTTCCGCTGCACTTCGAGCACTGGGCGCACTTCTCCGAGGACGGCGACAGCCTGGTCGCCGCCTTCGAGGCGGCCGGACTCGTCCACCGGCTGCACCGCCTCGCACCGGGCGGTCACCTGGCGCTGTGAGCCGGGCCGTTCGGGCGGGTCTGTGGTCAGTCCTCCCCCGGCCACTCCCCCGGTCGGTCCAGCCAGGCCACCAGTTCCGGGGAGTAGTGGTCCTCACCCGGATAGTCCTCTTCCATGCGCTCCTCGAACTCGCGGCGCGACATCGGTACATGATGCGCGCCGCGGAAGGAGATCAGCCGGTACTGGTGGTCGTCGCCGAAGAGGCCGACCTGCACCGGAGGCTCAGTCTCGCTCATGGCCCCAGCGTGCGGCGGCGCACCGTACGCCGCTACCCGAGTGGCGACATCGGTGGTTGCGGCGCAAGGTGGTGCTACCGCAATCCGGGAGGAGAGATCTGCCATGAGCGTTCTCGACAAGGTCAAGGGCATGCTCAAAGGCCATGAGAGCCAGGCCGGACAGGCCGTGGACAAGGCCGGAGACATGGTCGACGACAAGACCGGCGGAAAGTTCGCCGGCCAGGTCGACATGGTCCAGGACCAGGCCAAGAAGCAGCTGGGGGCCGACGATCAGGCACCGCCTCCGGTGGACGGCGGGCAGTCGGCCTCCTGACAGGCCGGCGTTCAACGAAACAGCCACGGCCGCCCGGCGGTCCGGCCGCGTCAGCGAGCAGTCAGCTGACGTCGTCGGTCACCAGGCGGCCGTGGATGTGTTCGTCGTGGAGCCGGCCGTCGCCGTAGCGATAGGACTGGCGCAGCGTGCCCTCGTGCAGATAGCCGGCCCTCGACGCGACCCGGCATGACGCCGGGTTCTCCGCGGCATGGCACAACTCGAGCCGAACCAGACCGAACGCCTCGAAGGCCCACGCGGACACGGCCCGCAACGCCTCTCCGGCGATGCCCCGACCACGCGCCTGCGGCGCGACCCGGTAGCCGACCTGCGCCGAGGCACTCCGCTCACTGATGCTGTGCACGGCGATGTTGCCGATCACGATGCCGCGGTCAAAGCCGTGGTCAAAGCCGTGGTCGATGCCGTCGTCGCTGCCCTTGCCCGTGTCGCTGCCGGTGTCGCTGCGGCTCTCGAAAACGAGGAACGTCGCGTGCGTCCCGTCGCCCCAGTCGCCGGACTGCACGCACCAGTTCAGCGCGCTCGCCTCGTCGACGACCCCGCGCAGCGGATTCCACAGCGCCACCTCCGGATCCCGGGCGAGGCGGAGAACGTCGTCGGCATGCTCGGGGCCGGGCGCAGCCAGGAGCAGGCGGGGAGTGCGGAGAACTGCATCGCCGGGCTTCACCCGCGTCAGACTACGCCCGGCGCGCCGATGTCCGGCAGCAATATTCGCAGCCCCGGGGGCCCTACAGGGGGCCCGACAGGATCCGCTACCAGCTGGCGCGCTCCGCCGCCGCGTGCGCGCGGCAGCGCTGGACGACGGCGCCGGGGTCGATCGCCGCGCCGCGAAGGATCTCCGCCGCGCGGGAGTCCGCGATCGCGGCCAGCTCGCCGAGCAGATCCAGCATCGTGCCCACGCCGCCCTGCCCCGCCCGTTCCAGCGCGCCCGCGGCGGACGCGCTCCAGGCGAGCCCGGCCGAGCGTTCGGACTCGCGGTCCGCGACGCCCTCGCCCAGCCGCCACAACCTGCCGAAGCCGATGCTGCGCTGCACCAGGTAGCCCATCAGCCGGGTCGCCTGCACCGGGAGCGGCGCGGCGACGCCGAGCGCCGAGTCGTCCGACTCGAGCAGGGCGTGCAGCAGATGGCCCGTGTCGACCTCGGGGTCGCCCGCCCGCAGGGCCCGGCGTCGAGCCCGCGCGGCCACCGAGGCGAGCACGCCCACGGGCGCCGGCCCACCTCGGGGGGCGGCGGCGGACAGACTTCGCCGGGGTTCTACAGGCACGGGCGTCCACCACGTCGTCGAGGGGCGAGGGTTCTGCGAGGAGGCTTCTGCTGGGGTGGCCCTTCCAGGCCCCACCGCTGTGGGCCGGGGCGCGCGGACGGGCGGGACCGATGCGAGTGTCGGCCCTGCGCTACCTCCGGAAGTCTGCTGCGCAGGGTGACCATTCGTCAACCCACAGATACGATCTTCCCATCGTCCTCGACTCATCCTCGACTCGTCCTCGACCGGTCGTGACCCGCGTTCACCGGCAGGTGGGTCGCATGACCTGCGAGGATGCGCGGGGGCAGTAGTAGCGTGCCACCGGCGCGCGCTCGATGCGCCCGGCGCGCGCGCCGTACGGACGCCCCCATTCGGCTGCAACCACACCCGTGCCCCAGCCGTCGAACAGAGCGTGGGCCCCGCACGCAGCCAACCAGGAGCGCAATCCTGATCACCCCTCCCCCCGCCGCACCCGCCACCGTCGCGAAGCCGCTGCTCTACCTGGACGTCGACGGCGTGCTCAACCCCGTCTGCCCGCGTCCGGGCAGCGGCTACACCCGGCACCTGCTGCTCCGTAGCGAGGTGCTGCTCAGCGCGGCGCACGGGGTGTGGCTGCGGGAACTGGCCCAGGTCTACGAACTCGCCTGGGCCAGCACGTGGGAGGTCTGGGCCAACCGCTGCATCGCGCCGCTGCTGGGCCTGCCCGAACTGCCGTGGGTGGCCTGCGGAAGCAGCGCCGGCGCGGCCGACGGGGACTTCGCGCCGATCGTGCGCCACGCGGCGGGGCGGCCGTTCGCCTGGGTGGACGATCTGATCCCGCCCCGCCTGCTGCGTCGCTACGCGGACCGAAGCGACGTGCTGCTGCTGCCGGTCGAACCGGGCCAGGGGCTGCGCCGCGGCCATGTGGACCGGCTGCTGTCACGGCCGCCGACGGCCGCGCAGTTCAGCTCCCCGCCTCCGGGCCAGCGTCCTTCGGGGCCGGAGCAGCCTCCGAGTCCGCGTCGGCCAGGATGAGGTAGAGCCGCTTGCGGGCGTCGGCGAGCACGGCGAGCGCCTTGGTGCGCTGCTCGGACGTGCCGGTCATGATGACCTGCCGCAGGGCGTCCTTGACGGCGCCACCGGCCCGGCCGAACTCGCGCACGACCTCCCAGTGTTCGCCCTGCGCGGCCTCCTCCCAAGGGGCCTCCGGCCCCTGCTCGGCCTCGGTGCGTCCGGCCTCGGTGAGACTGAACAGCTTCTTGCCGCCGCTCTCCTCACTGGTGATGAGGCCCTCCTCGTCGAGCATCTGCAGGGTCGGGTAGACCGAGCCGGGGCTCGGCCGCCAGCTCCCGCCGGAACGCTCGGCGATCTCGCGGATCATCTCGTAGCCGTGCATGGGCCGCTCCTTGAGCAGGGCCAGCAGCGAGGCACGCACATCCCCGCGCCGCGCGCGGCCTCCGTGCCGCCCACGCCCTCCCCCGCCGCCGCGCCCGCGCGGCCCGAACGGCCCGAACCCGGGCCCGAACGGACCAGGCCCACCGAAGCCGGGCGGCCCGAACTCGCCGAAGGCGGGACGGCCGGGGTTGGTGCGGAGGTCATTCCTCGGATCGAAGTGGTGTCGGGATCGCATGATCGATCTCCTTCGTGAAGTGAAACAGGTGGATGAATGATCTCGACGACAGTCAAAGACTGTCTCGATGCATCAACGATATATCGGTAACTGTCGTCCGACAACCCCTTTCCAGAACGCGGTCCAGCGCCGCCCAGCCCGCGGGTCCCCATGTCGGCTTGCCGCCGGGCAGGCCCCGCTCGCCGGCCCGGCCCATGAGGATGAGGAAAAGGCTCTTCGCCGCAGCCAGCCCTCGTGCGCGCCGGATCATCGCCTCGTCAGCGTCTGCGTACGCGGCGAAGAACCGTGCAACCGCCCCCGCGGGAAGGAGCACCCACGCAGCCGCGAGATCGACCGCCGGATCTCCTGCGCACATGTCCCCGAAGTCGATCACGCCCGCGAGTGTGCCCTCCGAGACGACGACATTCGCCGGGTGGAGGTCGCCGTGCAGCCATAGCGGCGGGCCCTGCCAATCGGGAGCCGCGACGGCCTCCTCCCAGACGTCCCGGACGTTCCGGAGATCAGCGCCGACGCCTCCGGAGGCGACTTCCTCGAGTCCCCTTTCGAAACCTTCCGTGAGCGTGTGGAGGGGAACGCCGCGGTCCGGACTGACCGGTGCCTCGGCGGGCGCCTTCACATGGAGCGCCTTGAGGAAGCCCGCCAACGTATCCGCCGCGCGGTCGTGGCTGATGGGGGCGCGGTCGGCAGGTTCGCCGGGAACCCATGACGCGATGGTCCATGGCCGCGGGAAGCGTGCGGACGGTTCACCCATCCGCGTGGGGGTCGGGACCGGTAGCGGCAGGCGCGGGGCCAGGGCGGGCAGCCACCGGTACTCCTTGCGCAGGAGGGACGGCGCACGCTCCGTTCGTGGCATGCGGACGGCCAACTCGTCCCCGAGACGCCACAGTTGGTTGTCCCAACCGCCGGCCACCTCACGCAGGTCCAACTCTGCAAGGTCCGGATGCTGCTCTCGCACCAGGGAGCGCACCACGTTCTCATTGATCTCGAAGCTGTCCATGATCTCACTCAACCACCGACGGCACGGGGCCGATCCAGTTCGAAACAGCAGGGCGGGAACAGCGGTGCAGCGGACTGTCCACCGCACCCGCGGGCTGGGACCCTGACACGTGAGGGGGAAGACATGACACGGACCGATCGGACCGGACCACGAGGGCGTGACAGCTACGGCTGCTGCGGCATGTGGATCCTGGGCATGTTGTTCATCACCGCCCTGCTCGTCGGCGGCGCCTGGCTCGTCATCCAATTCGGCTCGTCGTGCGACGCCAAATGTCGTGCCGCGCCGGCAAGCCCGTACCAGGGTGGCGGCGGCGGTTGATCGACCGACGCGGCAACTGGGCGCTGCGCCGAGCGGTCTCGCGGAGGCGTTGGGCACGGACGGCTGGAAGGACGTCTGGACCACAGGCGCGCTCGGCGACCTGGTGGTCGAGCTGGCCGACGAGGCGGACGTGCGGGCGCTGACGCCGGACCACACCCGGCTCGCCGCGCTGGACGCGGACATTCCGCGCGGCGTGATCGTCACCGCCCGCGCGGCGGCGCCCGACGCAAGCGGTTACGACTTCGTCTCGCGCTGGTTCGGCACCGGCGTCGTCGTCGGCGAGGACCCGGTGACCGGGAGCGCGCACACCGCGCTCGCTCCACTCTGGGCGGAGCGGCTGGGGGTGACCGAGCTGACCGGCCGTCAGGTCTCCGCACGCGGCGGGACGGTTCAGGTGCGGCTGGTAGGCGATCGGGTGCTGCTGAGCGGCCGGGCCGTCACCGTGTGGGACGGGACGCTGGCGGCAGCAGCGACGCCCTAGGTAATCAGGTCGGCAGCCAGCTGACGTGGCCGGCAAGGAGCACGTAACCGACGAAGGCGACCGTGTCGATGAGCCCGTGGGCGATCACCAGTGGGGCGACTCGGCGCCAGCGGGAGTAGAGCCAGCAGAAGATCACGCCCATCACCACGTTGCCGACGAAGCCGCCGACGCCCTGGTAGAGGTGGTACGAGCCGCGCAGCAGCGCGCTCGCCGCGACGGTCGCGGGCCAGCTCCAGCCCAGCTGGCCCAGGCGGCGCAGCATGTAGCCGACGACGATGACCTCCTCGACGACCGCGTTCTGCACGGCGGAGAGGATCAGCACCGGGATCCGCCACCAGACGTCCGGCAGGGCGCTCGGCACGACGGTGAGGTTGGCGCCCGAGGCCCGCGCGCCGAGGTAGAGCAGCAGCCCCGAGCCGCCGATCGCGGCGGCCACCAGGAAGCCCTTGCCGAGGTCGCTCCAGCGCTGGGTCAGGTCGAAGCCGAGTGCCCGGATCGAGGAGCCCTCCCGCACCAGCAGGTAGGCGACCAGTGCGACGGGCACCAGGGCCGAGGCGATGTTGAAGAGGTGCCAGGTCAGATCCAGCCACGGGCGGCCCGGGGTGATGGAGCCGTTGAGTGTCGCGTGCTGCGCCCTGAGCGAGACGGGCGCCGTGAGCGACCCGACGAAACTGATCAGTGCGGAGACGCCGCTCGCCCCGAGCGAGAGCGCGAGGACGAGGATCAGCTCCTGCCCCAGCAGACGCCGCGTGAGGCGGATCGGCGCGGGAAGCGTCTCGGTGTTGCTCACGGGGGCGACTCCGGGGGCGGTTGCTCTGGCGGTTCGCCCGATCATCGCACAGCAGCCTGAGCGGTGATCGGCTCGCCTTCAGCGGGCCCTCAGCTCAGCGCAGCGGCCAGGTGTGGACGGGCTCACCGGAGCGCATCAGCTCCATGTAGCGGCGCGTCATCGCAACCAGCGCCGGGCCCCGGTCGAGACCGTGCCGGTCCACGCCGTCGTGGAAGGCCGCGCTCTGCCACGCCGCTCCGTTGATCCCGGTGCGGCAGCGACCCTCGATGATGCCGAGGTAGTGGTCCCGGTCCACCGGTTCCACGCCCCACGCGTCCAGACCCTTCGCCGCCAGCGGCAGCAGCTCGTCGCGGACCAGGTCCCGCGCGGGCACCCGCGCCAGGCTGCCGCCGCCCCGGCGGCCGCCGGCACGTGGCCACCACAGCTCGGCGTCGATGCCCAGCCGCGCGGCCGTGTGAAAGTTCTCCGTCGCGAGCTCGAACGGCAGCCGCTGCCAGACCGGGCGCGGCTGATCGGCGAGCGAGCGGACCAGGCCGTAGTAGAACGCCGCGTTGGCCAGCGTGTCGACGACGGTCGGACCGGCCGGCAACGCCCGGTTCTCGACGCGCAGGTGCGGGACGCCGTCCGCGATGTCGTAGACGGGGCGGTTCCAGCGGTAGATGGTGCCGTTGTGCAGCCGCAGCTCGCGCAGCGCGGGGACGCCGCCCGCGGCGAGGGTCTTCTGCGGGTCCTCCTCGTCGCAGATCGGCAGCAGCGAGGGGAAGTAGCGCAGGTTCTCCTCGAAGAGATCCACGACCGAGTCGACCCAGCGCTCGCCGAACCAGGTGATCGGTCGGACGCCCTGCGCCTTGAGCTCATCCGGACGCGTATCGCACGCTTGCTCGAACAGAATGGGCCGCGTCTCGCGCCAGAGCTCCCGACCGAACAGGAACGGGGCGTTGGCCCCCATCGCCAGCTGTGCTCCGGTCAGCGCCTGGGCCGCGTTCCACACCCCGGCGAAGCGGCGCGGCGTCACCTGCAGGTGCAGCTGCAGGGACGTGCAGGCCGCCTCCGCGACGATGGAGACCGAGTCCGCCCGCAGCCGCTCGACGCCCTGGATGTCGAGGGAGATGTCCTCCCCACGCGCGGCGAGAATCCGGTCGTTGAGCAGGCGGTATCGATCCCCGCGCGAGATGTTGTCCAGGACCGCGTGGTCGAGCGTCAGCGTCGGCAGGATGCCGACCGTGACGATCCGCGCCCCGGCGCGTTGCGCTCTCCGGTCGGCGTAGCCGAGGCCGACGACGAGCTCCTCGCGCAGTTCCTCGAAGACCCGGCCGCCGAGCCGGTGCGGGGCGATGTTGACCTCGATGTTGAACTGACCGAGTTCGGTCTGGAAGTCCCCGCTGGCGATCGAGGCGAGCACCTCCTCGTTGCGCATGGCCGGCAGGCCCTCGTCGTCGGCGAGGTTGAGTTCGATCTCCAGGCCCATCATCGCGCGGGCCCGGTCGAAGCGGTCCTCGGCGAGCAGCCGCTCCAACGCCTCGACGCACTGGCGCAGCTTACGGCGGTAAAGTTGACGGTCCGCCAGGTCCGCACTGCCGGCGGCCACCTTCTCCCCCATAGGGCGCCCCTCCCTCTGTCGGCGGTAGAGGGAGGATGCCCCGAAGGCGTGATCGACAGTCCGACAGAACGCGCGAAAACGGCATGTGCCAATAACTGGCCGAGTACACGAACTGCCCGAAATCTCCCTTGCGACCATGCACGGACAGTAGTAGAAGAGTCACGCCGTGCACCCGTTCGTATAGACTCGCGAGATACAGGTACGCACGGCCCGACGCCGCCGGAGCTTCCGGATCGCACGGAGACCCGGCCCCCTCGGGCCTGCCCTGCACCACGATCTGAACCAGCCGTACCCGGCGCAGTTCCCTCCACTGCGCTCCCAGCACGCCCGAGCAGCTCCCGCACCACCAACGCCCCGCCTGTCTCTGCTGCCACGAGAGGCGAATCCACATGTCCTTGCAGCTGCCCCAGCCGCCCGCCGCCGCCCTTCGCGCCGTCCTCGGCGCCCTGGACGACCTGGACGCCCTCAGCGACGCCCTTCCCGTCCGCTCCTCGGCCGTGCGACGAGCCATCGGGCCGCTCACCCCTGCCCACCCGCTGCCCGTCCATCTGCTCGACCCGATGGCCTCGGACGGCGCGGCCGCGCCGCTGGCCCGCGCCAGGCGCACGGGCTGGCGCTTCCTGATCAAGGCGGGCGACGAGGTCGTCGCCGCCGCGGACACTCTGGAACGGGTGGCCGAGGAGTCGGGTGAGACCCACACCTTCGCCCATTTCGCAGAGGGCCCCTACCCCGCGTCCACGCTGCACGCCCTCCAGCAGGCCCGCCTGCACGCGGCGGGCGCGCAGACGACGTACCTGCCGCGCCTGCTGTCCGTGCCGGGCCACTACATGACGGCCCTCTGGCTGCATCCCGTGCTCTCCCCGGCCCCGACGCCGGACCTGCTGATCCCGCTGGTCCCGGCACCGCTGGGAGTCACCGCGCACATCCCCCACCACGCAGAGGAACTGCTCGCACTGCTGGCGCTCACGAACGGCGCACTACTCACCAGTACGGCCTGACCCGGCAGCACCCCCGACACCACCCGTTGTGACCATGCCGCATCTGGTCACAACGGGTGGTTTCTGCTGCTCGCGCGGGTTCTCACGTGACCCATGTCACCAAATAGCTGCGGTTCGGTCTCGGAGACCGGAGACTGAGAACCAGCGCGACCAGCCAACCGTCTTACCCGGCGAGAAGGCACTTCACACCACCGCGCCGCAAACCGGCATTGGAAAGGTACGAGCTATGTGCCAGCACCGTCCTGAGTGTCCGTCAGCCGGTTCGCCGGACCGCGAGGCAGCCGCGGTCGTCGCGAGCCATCCGGAGCAGGGCTGGAGCCTGCTGTGCAATGGCATTCTGCTTTTCGAGGACACCGGCGAGATCCTCCCCGACGGCAGCGTGATCGCACCTCGCCGGGCGTACGCGGAAGCGGCGTAGTCAGGGGCGCGAGGCTCTGCTCGATGAACCGCGTGCGCGAGCAGAGCCTCGCGCCCCTAGGTAAGTGCAACTACCCCTCGTAGTCATCGAGCGGGGGGCACGAGCAGACCAGGTTGCGGTCGCCGTACGCACCATCGATGCGGCGGACCGGGGGCCAGTACTTCTCCGCCGGATTCACGCCCGCCGGGAAGACCGCCTGGTCACGGGTGTAGGCGTGGTCCCAGTCGCCGGCCAGCGCCGCCGCGGTGTGCGGGGCGTTGCGCAGCGGGTTGTCCTCCGCGGGCCACTCACCCGAACCGACCCGGTCAATCTCCGCGCGGATCGCGATCATCGCCGCGCAGAAGCGATCGATTTCGGTCAAATCCTCGCTCTCGGTGGGCTCGATCATCAGCGTGCCCGCCACCGGGAAGGACATCGTCGGGGCGTGGAAGCCGTAGTCGATCAGGCGCTTCGCCACGTCGTCCACGCTCACGCCCGCCGACTTCGCCAGCGGCCGCAGGTCGATGATGCACTCGTGCGCGACCAGCCCGCCGGGGCCGGTGAAGAGCACCGGGTAGTAGGGGGCCAGGCGCTTCGCGATGTAGTTGGCGCTCAGCACGGCCACCTGCGTGGCGCGCTTGAGGCCCTCGCCGCCCATCAGGCGGACGTAGGACCAGGAGATCGGCAGGATCGCCGCCGAGCCCCAGGGCGCGGCCGAGATCGGGCCGACGCCGGTGGCCGGGCCGGCCGACGGCTGCAGCGGGTGGTTCGGCAGGTAGGGCGCGAGGTGCGCGCGGACCGCGACCGGGCCGACACCGGGGCCGCCGCCGCCGTGCGGGATGCAGAAGGTCTTGTGCAGGTTCAGGTGCGAGACGTCCGCGCCGAACTTGCCCGGCTTGGCGAGGCCGACCAGCGCGTTCAGGTTCGCGCCGTCGACGTAGACCTGGCCGCCGGCCTCATGCACGGAGGCGCAGATGTCGGCGATGTTCTCCTCGAAAACGCCGTGCGTCGACGGGTAGGTCACCATCAGCACGGCCAGCTGCTCGCGGTGCTGCTCGATCTTCGCGCGCAGGTCGTCCACGTCGACGTCACCGTCGGCCAGCGTCTTCACGACCACCACGCGCATGCCCGCCATCACCGCGGAGGCCGCGTTCGTGCCGTGGGCGCTGGACGGGATCAGGCAGACGTCACGGCCGGTGTCACCGTTCGCGTGGTGGTAGGCGCGGACGGCCAGCAGGCCGGCCAGCTCGCCCTGGGAGCCCGCGTTCGGCTGGATGGACACCGCGTCGTAGCCGGTGACCTCGGCCAGGCGCTGCTCCAGCTCGCGGATCAGCTGCAGGTAACCGCCCGCCTGCTGCTCCGGGGCGAACGGGTGCACGTTCGCGAACTCGGGCCAGGTGATCGCCTCCATCTCGGTGGTGGCGTTCAGCTTCATCGTGCAGGAGCCGAGCGGGATCATGCCCCGGTCCAGCGCGTAGTCCTTGTCGGCGAGCTTGCGCAGGTAGCGCAGCATGCCGGTCTCGGAGCGGTGCGCGTGGAAGGTCGGGTGGGTCAGGTACTCGTCGGTGCGCAGCAGCGCCTCCGGCAGGGCGGTGCCCGCCTCCGCGTCGAGCGCGTCCACGTCCTGGTCGGCGGGGACGCCGAACGCGGCCCAGACGGCGGCGAGGTCGGCGCGGGTGGTGGTCTCGTCGCAGGCGATGCCGACCAGGTCGGCGCCGTGCTGGCGCAGGTTGACCCCGGCGACGCGGGCGGCCTCGACCACCTCGGCGGCACGGCCGGACACGCGGACGGTGACGGTGTCGAAGAACGCGCCGTGGACGACCTCGACGTCGCCACGGCGCAGGCCCTCGGCGAGCACGGCGGCGTAGCGGTGGGTGCGCGAGGCGATCTGGGCCAGGCCGTCCGGGCCGTGGTAGACCGCGTACATCGAGGCCATGACGGCCAGCAGTACCTGCGCGGTGCAGATGTTGGAGGTGGCCTTCTCGCGGCGGATGTGCTGCTCGCGGGTCTGCAGCGCCAGGCGGTAGGCGCGGTTGCCGTCGGCGTCGACGGAGACGCCGACCAGGCGGCCGGGCAGGCTGCGGGCGTACTCGGCGCGCACGGACATGTAACCGGCGTGCGGGCCGCCGAAGCCCATCGGGACGCCGAAGCGCTGGGTCGTGCCGACCGCGATGTCCGCGCCGAGCGTGCCCGGGGACTTCAACAGAGTCAGCGAGAGCAGGTCGGCCGCGACGGCGACGACCGCGCCGAGCTCGTGCGCCTGCGCGATGACCGGGGCCAGGTCGCGGACGACACCGGACGCGCCCGGGTACTGCAGCAGGACGCCGAAGACGCCGCGCTCGGCGATCTCGGCCGGGATGCCCTCGCTGAGGTCCGCGACGACGGTCTCGATGCCGGTCGGCACAGTGCGGGTCTCGATGACGGCGACGGTCTGCGGCAGGGTGTCAGCGTCGATGACGAAGACGCCGCCCTTGACCTTGCCCATCCGGCGGGCCAGCGCGACGGCCTCGGCGGCGGCCGTGCCCTCGTCCAGCAGGGAGGCGCCGGCGGTCGGCAGGCCGGTCAGGTCGGTGACCATGGTCTGGAAGTTGAGCAGCGCCTCGAGGCGGCCCTGGGAGATCTCCGGCTGGTACGGCGTGTACGCGGTGTACCAGGAGGGGTTCTCCAGCACGTTGCGCAGGATCACCGGCGGAGTGAAGGTGCCGTGGTAGCCGAGCCCGATCATCGAGCGCAGCACCTGGTTGCGGTCGGCCAGCTCGCGCAGCTCGTCCAGCACCTGCGCCTCGGAGCGGGCGGCGGGCAGGTCCAGCGCGGTGAGGCTGCGGATGGCGTCCGGGACGGCGGCGGCGGTCAGCTCGTCGAGGGAGGCGTAACCCACCTGCGCCAGCATCTTCGCCTGGGCCTCGGCGTCCGGGCCGATGTGGCGGTTCTCAAAGGGGCTGGACTGCTCCAGCGCGGAAAGCGAGGACGTCATGGGGAGTGTGGCCTCCTGGTCGGACCCGGTGGGCGCTGTGGGGCACCCGGACGACCTCCCCCTCTGTCATGGAACCTGAGAGCTTCACCGGCCGAAGCCGGCTTTCACCGTCGGTGAGCACCGCCCCGAACCTGCCGACGCGGTGCTGCTTTCCAGAGTGACCTCGCCTGCGCGGTACTTCGGCCTGAGAGATTCCGGGGAGGATTTGCTCCTTCGGCGCCGCTCGTCCAGTTGGACGCTCGGACTCTCCCGCGCATGCTCGACGGTCGATCGCCAGCCTACCAGCGTGGCCCGAGCGTCGAACGAGCCCTGGTCAACCCGTACGGAGCAGCGACACACCCGGTGGAGCTGCGTACGTTCGACAAAGCGATCATTGTGCCTTTTCGTATGAGTTGAGCACGTTCGTCAGTTGAAAAGACCGGCGCGGCCGACGGAGGAGTGGAACAGCGTGCAGACCGAGATCGACCCCAGGGATCTGATCGGCCACAAGGCCGTCGACAAGCACGGCGAGAAGATCGGCACGGTGGACGAGGTCTACCTCGACGACGCCACCGGAGAACCCGAATGGGCCGCCGTGCGGACCGGCCTCTTCGGCCGCGACGCCTTCGTGCCACTGACGACGAGCGAGTTCGTCTCCGACGAGCTGCGGGTTCCTTACGAGAAGTCGCAGGTGAAGGACTCCCCCGACTTCGGCGTGGGCCAGCACCTGTCGCCGGCGCAGGAGCTCCAGCTCTACCGCTACTACGGGCTCGAGGTGCCGACCGGCACGGGCCAGCACGCGGCGGACTCCGGCGCCCGCTTGGCCGACAAGTCGACACAGTCCACCGCGGCGGCGAGCGCTGCCGCGGGCGCCGGGCCGGACGGAGCGGGCGCGCCCCCGAAGACGGCCATGGCGGGAACAGCGGGAGCAGCGGGAACGGCGGCGGCAGGAGCCGCTGCCGGAATGGCGGCAGGTGCGGCCGGAGCAGCCGGTGCGGCTGCGAAGACGGAGGAGAAGCCGGTGGAACGAACGCTGTCGAGTACGCCCGTGGTGGAGCCGCTCTCGAGCGCGGGCCGGACCTCGTCCTTCCTGACCGGCACCGCTCCCAAGCCGGACATCTCCGGCCCGGCAGGTGCGGCCGCCGCGGCGGCGCCTGCTGCTGCGGCGATGTCGACCCCTGCGGTCCAGGCTCCCCCGGCGGCGCCGTTCCCCGGCACGACCGGCACGACCGACAGGACCGGCGCGATCGACATGACCCGGACGTCTGCGGCGACCGATGCGCAGCGTCGTCCCGACCCGCTGACCGACCCGCTGCCCGGGATGGGCATCCCGGCGACGTCCACCAGCGCCAAGGATCCGGTCCCTGAGCCTGTCGAGTTCGTCTGCCGCGAGGAGCGCCTGGACATCAGCACCGAGTGGCGCGTCCTCGGCCGCGCGCGACTGCGCAAGTACGTGACGACCGAGCAGGTCGAGCGGCGCGTCCCGGTCGTCCGCGAGCGCATCCGGGTGGAGCGGGTGCCCGTCAGCGCGGAGGAGCGGGCGCAGCTGACCGAGGCGGAGATCGCGGAGAGCGTGGAGGAGGTGACCCTCCACGAGGAGCGGCTGGTCGTCCGCAAGACCATCGTCCCGGTGGAGCGGATCCGCCTGGTGACCGAGCGGATCACGGAGGAGGAGGTCGTCCGCGAGCAGCTCCACCGCGAGCACATCCAGGTCCAGGACGGCTCGCGCCCCGCGGGCACGCCCGTCACTCCCCCTGCGGCGGGAGCCCCTCTGGGCGGCCCGCCCCTCGCCGGCACCCCCGCGGCGGCGGGCATCCGCCAGGCCACCCCCATGGGCCACAACCCGGACCTCCCCGACCACGCCATGGGCGCGTAGCGCCTTTCAGGGGCGCGAGGCTCTGCTCGATGAACTGCGTGCGCGACAAGCCACCGTATGTGGTGAGTCCCTGAACAGAGCAGGGCCATCCGCACAGGGTGGTTCTCGCGCCCCTGGTGGTGCACCTACTCGTCGGAGTCATGCCGGAGCGGCAACGCTGGGGCCGGTGTCAGGGCCGGGTCGTCGACGGAGAAGGTGCGGACGCGGCCGACAGGTGAGTCCGGGGACTCGAAACGGACCGTCACCCGGCCCACGCCGCTGCCCTGGACCCAGCAGTGACCGAAGTCCTCGTGCTCCGCGTCCTGTCCCGGCATCCAGCGACGGCCTGTCAGTTCTCCGCCGGGGTGGAACGCGCGTGGGCCGGAGGGGCCGCCGTAGGCCGGTTCCGTGCCGGGCTCGGGGTCCGACTCCTCCATCTCCTCCTCAAGTTCCTCCTCCAGCTCCAGCTCCTCCCGCTGCGCCTGCGCGAAGAGGTCCTCCTGCGTCCAGTCCGCCAGACCCGTCACGCCGACGCCGAGCAGCCGGATGCCGCCCAGCAGCTCCACGGAGTCGACCAGCCGCCGCGCCATCTGCGCTATCACCAGCGGATCGTCCGTCGGAGCCGGCAAGGTCTCCGAGCGCGTCAGCGTGCTGAAGTCGAAGCGGCGGATCTTCACCACCACCGTGCGACCCGAGCGCCCTGCCGCTCTGAGCCGACGGACGCAGCGGTCCGCCAAGCGGTCCAGCTCCTGCATGATCCGGTCCCGGTCGCCGAGGTCCACCTCAAAGGTGTCCTCGACCGAGACGGACTTCGCGTCCCGGTCAGGGACCACCGGCCGCTCGTCGCGGCCCTGGGCCAGCTCGTGGACGCCCGCGCCGTGCGCGCGCCCCAGCAGCTGCACCAGCTCCTCCTGCGACAGCGCCGCCACGTCGGAGACCAGCGTCAGCCCCGCGCGGCGCAGCGTCTCGGCCGTGGCCGGGCCGACGCCCGGCAGCGCACGCACCGGGAGCGGTTGCAGCACCTCCTGCTCGTGGCCCGCCTCGATCAGGACCAGTCCGTCCGGCTTGGCCTGCTCGGAGGCGATCTTGGCGAGGAACTTCGTCGTGGACAGCCCCACCGAGGCGGTCAGCCCGACCTTCGACCGGATGTCCGCCCGCAGATCCTCCCCCAGTGCGCGCGCCAGCTCCGCGCCGCCCATCTCCAGCAGCTCGCCGTAGGGCCCGGCTGCGAGATCGACGAACGCCTCGTCCAGGCTCAGCGGCTCGACCAGCGGCGAGAGCTGCCGCAGCAGGGCCATCACCTGGTCGCTGATCTGCCGGTACAGCTCGAAGCGCGGGATCAGGAACGCCGCGTTGGGCGCCAGCCGCCGCGCGTGGGCCATCGCCATGGCCGAGTGCACGCCGAAGCGCCGCGCCTCGTAGGAGGCCGTGGCCACGACCCCGCGCGCGCCGAGCCCGCCGACGACCACCGGCTTTCCCCGCAGGCTCGGCTTGGACGCCTGCTCCACCGAGGCGAAGAAGGCGTCCATGTCGAGGTGCAGGATCGACGGGACGGAGCGCATGGCCCGATCATCGCGCACAGGTACGACAACAGCCCTGGTGACGCGTTTGAGCGCGTTTCAGCGCGTTTCAGCGCGCGGCAGCGGCCTCGAGCGAGGCGAGAGTGGAGACCTTCGGACCGAGCAGGTGCGGGTCCGGGTGGAACAGTTCGTCGATCAGCACGGCCTTGTCCGCCGAGGCGATCTCGCGCACGGCACCGTAGTCCCAGGTCTGGTCGTGCCATTCCTGTACGCCGATGCCGTAGGAGTCGATGCCGGCGGTCTCGCACAGGGAGACCGCGCGCCGGATCGCGTACTCCTGGTTCACAAGGATCGCCCGGGTCACGCCGAAGATCCGGTGGGCCCGGCTGCAGGAGTCCCAGGTGTTGAAGCCCGCGTAGTCGCGGACCACCACGGCAGCGGGGACGCCGCGGGCGACGAGGTAGTCCCGCATGGCGTCGGGCTCGTCGTAGGTGGCGCGCCCGTTGTCACCGGAGACCAGGACCGCGCGCACCCGCCCCTCGCGGTACAGGACCAGCGCCGCGTCCAGGCGGTGGGCGAGGTAGGGCGAGGGCTTGCCCGGTGCGTCGAGGCCGGCGCCGAAGACCACCACCACGGGCTCGGCCGGCGCGTCGGCGACGGTCCGCAGCCGCCAGCTGCTCTGGAACCAGACCACGGCCGTCGGCACCAGTCCGGCGAGGGCCAGCACGGTGATCAGCTGGAAGACCCGCCGCTGTGCCCTGCGTTCCCTGCGCAGCGCACGCAGCCATCCGCCCACTCCGACCCGCATCCGCACCGCGACCCACCGCTCCCCGCCTCGTCGATCTTCCTGACGAGGCGGACGCGCGGTTCAGCCCGCGCGGTTGCGGCGGCGGGCCAGTTCGTCGGAGGGGTCGAAGCCGACCAGGGTCTCGCCCGTGTCGGTGCGCTCGCCGTGGAGCCGGCTCAGCGTGGACTCGACCTCGCGCCAGACCGCGCCGACCGCGATGCCGAAGATCCCCTGGCCGCCCTGGAGCAGCTCGACGACCTGGTGCGCCGAGGTGCACTCGTAGACCGTCGCGCCGTCGCTCATGAGCGTGATGCCGGGGAGGGCGTCCTGCGGGCGTTGGGCCAAATGGTCGACGGCCGTCCGGATGCTCTGCAGTGAGACGCCGGCGTCCAGCAGTCGCTTGACGACCTTGAGCACCAGGATGTCGCGGAAGGCGTAGAGCCGCTGCGTGCCGGAGCCCTGGGCCGGGCGGACGCTGGGCTCGACCAGGCCGGTGCGGGCCCAGTAGTCCAGCTGCCGGTAGGT
The DNA here is from genome assembly GCF_041262525.1 of Streptacidiphilus sp. MAP12-20. NCBI lineage: Bacteria > Bacillati > Actinomycetota > Actinomycetes > Kitasatosporales > Streptomycetaceae > Streptacidiphilus > Streptacidiphilus sp. MAP12-20. The sequence goes on along the minus strand of NZ_JBGCCK010000027.1, from coordinate 8,593 downwards.
GATCCCGGCGGCCGCGCAGGCGGTGGGCCCCCGGTAACCGATCAGCTCCGTACTCGGCAGCACATCGTCCTGCGGATCCGCAGGAAACGGCACCATCGGCATGCCCTCCCACCCGGGCCGGGCCGCACGCGACAGCGTCCGGACCGGGGAGTGGATGGGGCAGGAGCCGCCCGTGGCTGTTCTGTCACCCGTGCTGCTCAACACGACCCTCCGTCCTTTCGACTCCGGAACCGCCGCAGCGGGGGCGCGGGGTGGCGCACCCGGGACGTTCACAGTCGAAGGTAGGCAGTAGCCAGGAGCGCGTCAACGATCGCCACGCTCGGCATGGCGGGTGACGTCAGCCTCGCGAGTGGTTTCGCGTGTCCGGTACGGGGGTATTTCCGCCCGAATGACGGGCGGCAAACCCACTCGTTGGGGCCGCTTGGCCCAATCCGGGGGTTTGCCCCGGACGCTCCCGCGTGGCGTGCGCCGGGCCTTCCGCGCGCGGCGCTACTGCGGTCCGCTGCTGCCGAAGTCCTCGGGGGAGATCTGGTCGAGGAACTCGCGGAAGCGCTCGACCTCGTCCTCCTGCTCGTCCGGGATCGCGATGCCGGCCTCGTCGAGCACACCATCGGCGCCGTAGATCGGCGTTCCGGTGCGCAGCGCGAGCGCTATCGCGTCCGACGGGCGCGCGCTGACCTCCACGCCGCTGGCGAAGACCAGCTCGGCGTAGAAGACGCCCTCCCGCAGGTCGGTGATCCGCACCGCGGTGAGCTGCTGGCCGACGGCCTCCAGCACATTGCGGAAGAGGTCGTGCGTGAGCGGACGCACGGGAGTCATACCCTGCTGCGCGAAGGCGATGGCCGTGGCCTCGCCGGGCCCGATCCAGATGGGCAGATAACGGTCCCCGCCAACCTCGCGCAACAGCACGATCGGCTGATTGGAAGGCATCTCCACCCGGACACCCACGACGTCTAGCTCGTTCACACCTGCAACCCTAGGGCGCGCGGGGCGGATACTCCAGTTGTCCAGGTCCCTCCCCCACGCTTTCGAGCGCCGACGGGGTCCGCAGCGGGCCCGGACAGTGCGGTCAGAGGCCAGGACAGAGCGGTCAGAGACCCGGGCGGGCGCGCAGTCCGGCCTGGACCAGGGCGGCGTGCAGCCGGACCGAGAGGTTCGCCAGCTCCCTGGCCATGGCCGCGGCGTGTGCGCGTGTCTGCGGATTGCGGTGCCGCCGCAGCGGCGCGACGATCTGCTCGACCAGGCCCACCTCGCGGTCGGCTGCCGCCTTGACCGCGCGCAGGTGCCGCGGCTCCAGTCCGAAGCGGCCCAACTCGGCCACCAGCCTGGCGACTTGCAGCATCTCTCCATCAAAGCCGCCGTCCGGCTCCGGAGTGACGAGGCCGTACGACTCCCATTCCAGCAGCTGCACGTCCGTGATCCCCGCGGCGGCCAACAGCTCCGCCCGGCCCAGGCGCGGGCCGGCAGCGGAAGGCCCCGGGGTGATCACGCCCTCGGACACGTCGAGCGGCTCGTCCAGCGCCGCTCCGGGGCCCGGCAGGGCGGGCGGGGCCTCGCCGCGGTCGAGGGCGGCCAGGTGTTCCCTGATCACTCGCAGCGGGAGGTAGTGGTCTCGCTGCATCCGCAGCACGTAGGCCAGCCGTTCCACGTCCGCACCGGTGAACTTCCGGTAGCCCGAGGGCGTGCGCTGCGGCTCGACGAGCCGCTCCGCCTCCAGGAAACGGATCTTGGAGATGGTGACCTCGGGGAACTCCGCCTGCAGCTCCGTCAGCACGGCACCGATACTGAGCAGTTGCTGCCGGCCGCCGAACCGGCCCTGGCCCGTCGAGAATTGGCCGGTCGAGAATTGGCCGGACGCCGGGCGGCCGGACGGCACGAAGGGCGCCACCGCCCCGGGGGTACCGCTGTCAGCTTGCACGACGGTTGACTCACTCCTCCCAGGGGCGGGGCACCGCGTCTCAGTACCCCGGGCGCGCGGCGAAGAAGACCAGTCGGTACTTGCCGATCTGCACTTCGTCGCCGGTGTTCAGCGGCACCTCGTCGATCCGCTCACGGTTGACATAGGTGCCGTTCAGGCTGCCGACGTCGGCGACGGTGAAGCCGCCGGGGCTGCGCCGGAACTCGACATGGCGCCGCGAGACGGTGATGTCGTCGAGGAAGATGTCGCTCTCCGGGTGGCGGCCCGCCGTGGTCAGGTCGGTGTCCAGCAGGAACCGGCTGCCCGAGTTGGGGCCGCGACGCACCACGAGCAGCGCCGAGCCGGGCGGCAGGGCGTCGACCGCGGCCTGGGCCTCGGGCGAGAGCCCGGGGGTGACCGCAGCGGCGGTCTCGGGCTCGTAGGACTCGAGGCCGGAGATCGAGATTGTGGACGTCTGCTCCGACGCGCGCTCGCCGCCGCCGACGCGGGCCCGCAACGGGGCACCACAGTTCGAGCAGAAGCGGGCGGACTCCGGGTTGTTGTATCCGCATCGGGTGCACACCGTCACGCCTGCGGCCTCCTGTCGCGGATCGCCTGACTGGCTTTGGGAGTACGGGTCGGCCGCAAACCCTCCACCTGAAGTTGAGGGTACCGGCTGGGGTGCTATGCGTCCGTCACTCGCCGCGCCCGCGTGTCGGCCGTCCTCGTCGCGGAAGAGCGGCCGCTCGGCGACGGGCTCGTAACTGTCGGACGCGGGAGCGCCGCGCATTCCGGGGACGCCCGCGCCGAACTCCTCGTCCGCCCTGCGGTGCCGGGCGGTAGGCGCCTCGACCGCGCCCTGGCGGGACTTCCGGCCGAACAGCTTCGAGAACAGACTCACGGGCGATTCCCCTTGCGAGACACGGACCCGCCCGTGGGGCGAGGTGGAGCCATCGTGGACAGGACTGGTGCGGACGGGACTTGAGTGCGCGGGTGGTTCAGCTGGTTCATGGATGCGTCGTGTGAGCGTAGTCAGGAGTGCTCAAGGGGATCAAGGTGGTCACGGCCAGGGACTGCGAGCGCACCACGGTGGCGGTGCCCTGATTTCGGGCGACCGACTGGACCACTCCCCCAGGGATGTTGAGCGCGGTGTCGAGGTCCTGTGGATTGCCGAGGACAGTGAAGACGTAGGGCTGCGCCACGGTGGTTCCGCTGATCGTCACCGAGCCCTTGGCCGCATCGGACAGCCAGGTACTGGCCACCACCCGGACATTGTTGATCTGTACCGCCTCCGCCCCTGCCGCGCGCAGCTCCTCCAGCGTGTTGAGCAGCATAGCCGCCTGGACGTTCCCGCCCGGGTCCTTGACGGTCAGGGTGACCCCCGGGCCCGTCGCGGCGACCGTTCCGGCGAGCACGCCGAGCTGCTGCTCCTTCAGGCGGGTCTGCGCCTGCGCCTCCTTCGCCTGGTTGGAGCTCGTCTGCAACTGGTTCAACGACGACTGCAACTGCTGGCGTTCCTGATCCAGCCGCTGCTGTCGGGCGCCGACCTCGTCGAGGATCCGCACCAGGTCGTCCTGGCGGGCACCGCGGAGCTGGTTCTGGGTGGTGTTGGCCCGCACCTGGAAGGCCACGCCGAGCCCGAGGGCGAAGAGCAGCAGCGCGACGATCAGCTGGGCGCGGTTGACCCGCGGCGGCCAGAGCGCGGCGGCGAGCCGCTGCCGACCCGTGAGCTCGGAGGCGGCGGGCTCGGCCTTGTCGGGCACGGGCGTCTCGGGCTTCGGCTGCTCGGACTCGGGCTTCTCGGGCTCGGGGGTACCGGGCTCGGGCTTCTCGGGGGTCTCGTCGCTCACCGCTTCACTCCTTTCGCTCTCGCCGTTCCATCGGTGCTGATCATCCTGCCATCCGTCCTACCCCCGCCGTTCACCGCCTGCACTCTCCGAATGTCACAGAACGTCACGGCCGACGCCTCATGCTCGGAAGAGATGGCGACGGATCGCAGCCGCGTTCGAGAAGATCCGGATCCCGAGTACCACGACCACGCCGGTGGAGAGCTGCGAGCCTACGCCCAGCTGGTCGCCCAGGAAGACGATCAGCGCGGCGACGACCACATTCGAGAGGAAGGAGACCACGAAGACCTTGTCGTCGAAGATCCCGTCCAGCATCGCGCGGACGCCGCCGAACACCGCGTCCAGCGCGGCGACGATGGCGATCGGCAGGTAAGGCACCCAGGCTGCCGGGATGTCGGGCTGTACGAACAGCCCGACGACGACTCCGAGCACCAGGCCCAGCACGGCGATCACGGTTGCTTCGTTCCTTCCGGGGAGGGCGAGGGATGTGCGTTCTGCAGCGAACCGACCGTCGCGGCAGGGAGATCGAGATTCCCGTTCGCCGAGACCTGATGGCGGATCTGGTAGCTCTGGGCGAGCTGGCTCAGATAGAGGCCACCGTAGGCGTTGTTCTGGAACTCCTGCTCCAGCCCGGGGGCCCCGATCGCCTGCAGCGTATAGGGGAGGGTCAGCGGCCGGTCGTTCACCAGTATCGCGTCACCCGCGGCCCGGATCGCGGAGAGGTTGGTCAGCCGCTGACCGTTGATGGCGATCGCCTCGGCGCCGGACTGCCACAGTGCATTGACCACGAGCTGAAGGTCGCTGTCCCGCACCCGCCCGGTGTTCCCGAATCCCGCGCCGGCGCGCGGGCTCGCATTGTTGAGGTCCGTCCCCGCGGAGACAGCGTCGTCAACGACGACCTCGATCCCGGGCCCGGCGACAGAGGTCGTCCCGGTGACGAGCTGGAGCTCGGCGAGCTTGGCACTCTCCGCGCCACCGACGGCCGTGGACCGGGCCTGGTCGAGCTGGGCCTGGAGCTGGACCACCTGCTGCTGGAGCGCGTCCGCGCTGGAGGTCGACTGGTTGATCCTGTCGATCAACGCCTGCCGCTGGCGCTCCGCGACGGGCGCACTCGCGTGCACCTGACTGACACCGATGGTGAGCACGAGCGCGGCCAGCGCGAGCCCGATGCCGAACACCAGCCGCCCCTGCGTGGTGCGGGGCAGCCGACTGCTTCCGTAGACACCCTTGCGGCGGGCGGCCTCTGCGTAGCCCTCGTCGAGGCTGTGCTCCATCACATTGGTGAGCAGCGACATCGACGCGTCGGGGCGCGCAAACCGCGCGTCGGCGCGCTTGGCGTCACCGGGACCGTTCGTCGACATGCCGCATATCGTCCCACGTGCAACGAAGGGACGCTGCACTCACCCAAGGGGCGCGAGGAACTGCGCGAGAACCGCCGTATGGGGATGGCCCTGCTCGTTCGGGGACTCACCACACAGGGTGGCTGGTCGCGCACGCATTTCATCGAGCAGAGCCCCGCGCCCCTGGATAGTGCAACTAACTCCGGCCGGCACTCTCGACCACTGCGGCCCACTCATCGAGCAGCGCCTGTGTCGACGTGTCGTCCGGGCCTTCGGCCCAGAGATGGGTGACCGCTTCGGCCGGGTCCGGCAGGACCATCGTCCAGCGGCCGTCCGGCTCGACCACGCGGACGCCGTCCGTCGTGTCGACCTGGCGGTCGCCCGCCGCCTCCACGACCTTGCGCATGACCATGCCCTTCGCCGCCCAGGGGGTGGCCAGGTCACGCCGGTGCACATGCGCCCGCGGGATGCGTGCGTCGATCTGGCTCAAGGTCAGCTGTGTCCGGGCGACCAGCCCCAGCAGGCGTACGAACGCCGCCGTGCCGTCGAAGACGCCGCTGAACTCCGGGACCACGAAGCCGCCGCGCCCGTCGCCTGCGAAGACCGTGCCGTCAGCCGACGCCGCACGAGTCAAGTCGTCCGGGGACGTCGTCGTCCAGAGCACCTGCGTGCCGTGGTACGCGGCCACCTGCTCGGCGATCCGCGTCGTGGCGACCGGCAGCGCGACCTTGCCGCTCCGGCCCTCCGCCGCGATCAGGTCCAGCAGGACCAGCAGCGCGCGGTCGTCCTCGATGATCCGTCCGCGCTCGTCGACGAAGGAGACACGCTCCCCGACCGGGTCGAAGCGGACTCCGAACGCCGCGCGCGAGGAGGACACCAGCTCGCCGAGCCGGACCAGGCCGACCCGCCGCTCCTCGATCGTCTCCGTCGGGTGTGCCTCGTCCATGCCCGGGTTCACCATCAGCGCCTCGATACCGAGGCGGCCGAGAATGCTGGGCAGCAGCAGCGAGGCGCTGCCGTGGGCGACGTCGACGACGACCTTCAGCCTGGCGTCCGCCACCTCCCGCGTGTCCATGGCGCTGAGCAGGCTGCCGGCGTAGGAGTCGAAGACCGTGGCCGGGAAGGTCAGGTCGCCGATCTCGCCCGGAAAGGCGCGCCGGTACTCCTGGCGGGCGTAGATGCGGTCGAGCTTGCGCTGACCGGCCTGGGAGAGGTCGGCGCCGCGCTCGTCGAAGAAAAGGATGTCGAGCGAGTCCGGCACGCCGGGTGTGGTGCGCAGCATGATCCCGCCCGCACTGCCGCGCGCGGTCTGCTGTCGGGCGACCGGCATGGGGACGTTCTCCAGGTCGCGCACGTCGATCGCGCTCGCCTGGAGGGCCGAGATCATCGCGCGCTTGAGCGCCCGCGCGCCACGAGAGTGGTCACGGGCGATGGTGACCGTGGCGCCCTTCTTGAGCGTCGTCGCGTAGGCACCGGCGAGCCGGACAGCCAGCTCCGGGGTGATCTCGACATTGATGATGCCGGAGACGCCGCGCGCACCGAAGAGATGCTCCTGCCCGCGCGACTCCCAGATGACCGAGGTGTTGACGAAGGCGCCGGCCTCGATCGTCTTGAAGGGGTAGACGCGGACGTTGCCCGCGATGATCGACTCCTCCTCGATCAAGCACTCGTCGCCGATGACGGCGCCGTCCTCGATCCGCGCGGCCCGCATCACGTCGGTGTTCTTACCGATCACGCAGCCCCGGAGGTTGGCCTGCGGGCCGATATAGACGTTGTCGTGGATGACCGCCTTGTGCAGGAACGCCCCGCGCTTCACCACGACGTTGCTGCCGAGCACGGTGTGCTCCCGGATCTCGACGCCACCCTCGACCTTGGCGTAGTCGCCGATGTAGAGGGGCCCGCGCAGCACAGCCTCGCGGTCGACCTCGGCGCCCTCGGCGACCCAGACGCCCGGGGAGATCTCGAAACCGTCGATCTCGACGTCGACCTTGCCCTCGAGCACATCGGCCTGCGCCTTGACGTAGCTCTCGTGGGTGCCGACGTCCTCCCAGTAGCCCTCGGCGATGAAGCCGTAGATGGGCTTGCCTTCCTTGAGCAGCTGCGGGAAGACGTCACCCGACCAGTCGACGGAGGTGTCAGCCGCGACGTAGTTGAAGACCTCCGGCTCCATCACGTAGATGCCGGTGTTCACCGTGTCGGAGAAGACCTGGCCCCAGGTGGGCTTCTCCAGGAATCGCTCGACCTTGCCTTCGTCGTCCACGATCGTGATGCCGAATTCGAGCGGATTCGGCACACGCGCCAGGCAGACGGTGACCATCGCTCCCTTGGAGCGGTGGAATTCCATGAGCTCCGTGAGGTCGAAATCCGTGAGCGCGTCGCCGGAGATCACCAGGAAGGAATCGTCCTTGAGCGCGTCCTCGGCATTCTTGACGCTGCCGGCCGTGCCGAGTGGGGTCTCCTCGTTGGCGTACGTCAGCTTCATGCCGAGTTCTTCGCCGTCGCCGAAGTAGTTACGGACCAGAGAGGCCAGGAACTGGACCGTCACAACGGTGTCGGTGAGACCGTGTCTCTTCAGCAGCCGAAGCACGTGTTCCATGATCGGCCGGTTCACCACCGGCAGCAGGGGCTTGGGCATACTCGCGGTCATCGGGCGAAGACGGGTTCCTTCGCCCCCGGCCATCACAACGGCCTTCATCTCGGCTGGCTCCTCCTCAATCGGGCAGGGCGCTCGCCTTCACGAGACGGCGAGTTTGCACCGCGTACAGGATCCCTGCCCACCAATAGAGCGTCGTACCCCACCAGACGAACGCCCAACCGATGACACTCGCCACAGTCCCGAGCCAGTTGTGATAGGTCGTGAGCAGCAGCAAGGGGAACGCGTACATCAGATTGAACGTAGCTGCCTTTCCGATGAAGTTCACCTCGGGTGGGCCGTATCCGTGACGCCTGAGGATGGGGAGCAGGGAGGCGATGAACACCTCACGCGCCAGCAGGACCACGGTCAGCCACCAGGGCATGATCTCGCGCCACGTCAGCCCGACGATCGTCGACAGTACGAACAGCCGGTCCGCGAGCGGATCGAGCAGCTGACCCAGCCGGCTGACCTGCCCCCAGCGACGCGCGAGCTTGCCGTCGAGGTAGTCGCTCACGCCGCTGAGCATCAGGATCGCGATCGCCCAGGCGTCGTTCTTCGGCCCGCCGAACACCGGCCAGAGGATCAGCCAGAGGAAGATCGGCACGCCGACGAGGCGCGCCATGCTCAGCAGATTGGGGATGGTGAGCACGCGGTCGGTCTGGACGCGCGTCTCCTGGACCTCCACCCGGGGGCCTCCTGTAGAACACTTCGAACGATGCAGGCTGACTCTAACGCAGTGAAGCCCCCTGACCGATGGTCAGGGGGCTTCACTGGAATGATTGTTCGGCGGTGTCCTACTCTCCCACAGGGTCCCCCCTGCAGTACCATCGGCGCTGTGAGGCTTAGCTTCCGGGTTCGGAATGTAACCGGGCGT
>NZ_JBGCCK010000026.1:0-110288 GCF_041262525.1 Streptacidiphilus sp. MAP12-20 | reverse complement strand
GCACCGGCCCAACAGGCCAAGGTCTTCCAGTCGGTGGGCAACATCCCCTCCAACACGGGCGCGTACAGCCTGCCCGGGGTGACCGACTTCAAGAACCCCTTCATCGGCCCGAACGCTCCGACCGGCCAGATCTTCTCCACGGCGGCCAAGGCGATCCAGCCCGCCGAGATCGGCCCGCACGCCGGTGACCTGCAGAACGACTTCAGCAACGGCATCCTGCTGGTCGAGCAGAACCACAAGAGCGCGACCGACGCCTGGAACACCACCGTCCAGCAGATCGACAGCAGCATCCAGTAGCCGTCAGCAGTCCGCCACCGCGACAACTCCGGTTGCCCGCCCGCACACACGGGCGGGCAACCGGCTGCACCCCCTGGAAGGAGCCCGCACGTGGCCACCTCAGAACGCCGGCAGGTCTGGCGCAGCCGCCTCTACCGCTGGGACACCAAGGGCTCCCCCTACGCGTACATCGCGCCGTTCTTCCTCGTCTTCGCCGCCTTCGGGCTGTTTCCGCTGCTCTACACCGGCTGGCTCTCGCTGCACCAGGTGAGCCTCTACAACGTCGACCAGTCGACCTGGGTGGGCCTCGGCAACTTCACCGACCTGTTCAGCGGCGCGCCCAGCCACTTCTTCTGGAACGCCCTCGGCAACACCGTCACGCTGGGCGTGCTCTCCACCGTGCCGCAGCTGTTGACGGCCCTGGGCCTGGCCCATCTGCTCAACTACAAGATGCGCGGCAGCGCCTTCTTCCGCACCGCCCTGCTCGCCCCCTACGCCACCTCGGTGGCGGCGGCCACCCTCGTCTTCGCGCTGATCTTCAGCCCCGAGGGGGGGATGGCCAACTGGCTCCTCAGCCTCTTCGGCGCGGCGCCGGTGCACTGGGAGGCCGGACGCTGGACCTCGCAGATCGCCATCGCCGTCATCGTCACCTGGCGCTGGACCGGCTACAACGCCCTGATCTACCTGGCCGCCATGCAGGCCGTGCCCGGTGATCTGTACGAGGCGGCGGCACTTGACGGCGCGTCACGCTGGAAGCAGTTCCTGCACGTCACCATCCCCGCTCTGCGGCCGACCATCCTGTTCACGGTCGTCGTCTCCACCATCGGCGCCACCCAACTCTTCGGCGAGCCCTACCTCTTCGGCGGTCAGAGCGGGCACCAGGGCGGCGCCGCCAACCAGTACGAAACGCTCGGCGTGCTCATGTACGACCAGGGGTTCCGCAACAGCATGCTCGGCCGCGCCTCCGCGATCGCCTGGATCATGTTCGCGCTGCTGGTCCTCCTCGGAGCGGCCAACGCCCTTGTCGCCCGCCGCCTGCGCCGCTCACAGTGACGGGGAGAGAACCCATGACCACCACCCAGCTGCCCCTCTCCCCCACGTCGGCGCCGCCCGCCGCGCGACGCCGGCTCCCCCTGCGCGGCCCGGGCGCGGGACGCCAGCACCACGCCGGTCCTGTCGCCTACCTCGTCCTCGGACTCGTCGCGCTGGCCTCGCTCTTCCCGCTGTACTGGACCCTGGTCGCGGCCTCGACCGATTCGCACCGCGTGGTGTCCACGCCGCCACCGCTGGTGCCGGGCGGAAACCTGTTCAAGAACCTCGACTACGTCTGGCACAACGCCGGCGGCCGGGGCATGGGCGTCGCACTGCTCAACTCCACGCTCGTGGCCGGTTCCGTCACCCTGGGCACGGTCGCCTTCTCGGTGCTGGCGGGCTTCGCCTTCGCCAAGCTCCAGTTCCGCGGCCGCGGCGTGCTGATGGCCCTGGTCGTCGCCACCCTCGCGGTGCCCGCGCAGCTCAGCGTCGTCCCGCTGTTCATCCTGATGCACAACCTCGGCCTCGGAAACCATCTCGGCGCGCTGATCCTGCCGACCCTGGTCACCGCCTTCGGCGTCTTCTTCATGCGTCAGTACCTGGTCCAGGCACTGCCCACGGAGTTGCTGGAAGCGGCCAGGATGGACGGCGCGAGTTCGCTGCGCACGGTCTGGCACGTGGTCGTCCCGATCGCCCGGCCGGCCATGGCGGTGCTCGGCATGCTCACCTTCGTGCAGTCCTGGAACGACTTCCTGTGGCCGATCATCGCCATGAACGGCTCCACCAACCCCACCGTCCAGGTCGCCCTGGCCGGACTTGGCACCGGCTGGTCCACCGACTGGTCCGTCATCATGGCCGGCGCGCTGATCGGCACCCTGCCCCTGCTGCTCGTCTTCGTCCTGTTCGGCAAGCACATCGTCGGCGGCATCACCCAAGGCGCCATCAAGGGCTGAGCCCTGTCGCAGCTGACGCCCGCCGCCGTGCCCTGCTTCCCTCCCCCTCCCCCTCAGGAGAGCTTCCTCGTGATGCCCGCACCCTCCGCCACGTCCCAGCCCACCATGCCCGTGCCCGAGCCCGAGGCCGACCGGCGGCTCGCCTTCCCCACCGGCTTCCTGTGGGGCGCCGCGACCGCCGCCTACCAGGTCGAGGGCTTCGCCGCCGAGGACGGCCGGACCCCCTCGATCTGGGACACCTTCAGCCATACGCCCGGCAAGGTCGCTGGTGGCGACACCGGTGACGTGGCTGTCGAGCACTACCACCGCTACCGCGAGGACGTCGCGCTGATGCGCGAACTCGGGCTGAAGGCCTACCGCTTCTCGGTCTCCTGGTCCCGGGTGCAGCCGACCGGCCGCGGCCCGGCCGTCCAGCGCGGTCTGGACTTCTACCGGCGCCTGGCCGACGAGCTGCGCGAGGGCGGCATCGAGCCGGTGGCCACCCTCTACCACTGGGACCTGCCGCAGGATCTCGAGGACGCGGGCGGCTGGCCGCACCGGGACACGGCGGAGCGCTTCGGCGAGTACGCCTCCCTGGTCGCGCAGGCGCTCGGCGACCGGGTCGGGACGTGGACCACGCTCAACGAGCCGTGGTGCTCGGCCTTCCTGGGATACGGATCGGGCGTCCATGCCCCGGGGCGCACCGACCCGGGTGACGCGCTCCGCGCCGCACACCACCTGAACCTCGGCCACGGCCGTGCCCTGGCCGCCCTGCGCGCCCAGCTCCCCGCCGAGGCGCGCATCGCGATCAGCCTGAACCTGCACCAGGTCCGCGCGCTGACCGACAGCGAGGCCGACCGCGACGCGGCCCGCCGGATCGACGCGGTCGGCAACCGCGTCTTCACCGGCCCGCTGCTGAGCGGCGGTTACCCCGCCGACCTGCGCGCCGACACCGCGCGCCTGGTCGACTGGGACGCGCTGGTCCGCCCCGGCGACGAGCCGGCCATCGGCGCGCGGATCGATCTGCTCGGCATCAACTACTACACGCCGACCCTGGTCTCCGCCCCGGCGGAGGGAGCCGAGCTGCCCCCGCGCGAGTCCGCCCGCAACGACGCGCACGGCGTCAGCGACCATTCCCCCTGGCCCGGTTCGGAGCACGTCGTCTTCCATCAGCCGCCGGGCGAGACCACCGCGATGAACTGGTCGGTCGACCCGACCGGCCTCTACGACCTGCTCACGGACGTCGGCCGGGCGCACCCCCACCTGCCCCTGCTCGTCACGGAGAACGGCGCGTCGTATCCGGACGAGCTCACCCCCGACGGCCACGTCCACGACCCGGAGCGGACCGCCTACATCCACGCCCATCTGGCGGCCGTGCACCGGGCGATGGCCGAAGGCGTGGACGTGCGGGGGTACTTCCTCTGGTCCCTGCTGGACAACTTCGAATGGGCCTACGGCTACGCGAAGCGCTTCGGCGCGATCTACGTCGACTACCCGACGCAGCGCCGCGTCCTCAAGGACAGCGCACGCTGGTACGCGGACGCCATCCGCGCGAACGCGCTGCCGCCTGTCGCCGGGTAGTCGGCGGCGCGTGGACTCAGGCCGGGTCGAGCGGCTGTGCGACCCGGCCTGCCCGTGCGACCCGGACTACGGCGGCCAGCACGACCCTCGCGAACCCGATCAATCAACGGGCCTGCCTGACGGCTTGCCGGGCCGCCGCTCACGAGTGAGCCTGCGCCGCGAGGTAGGCGCGCCAGCCGCCGTAGGCGGTGATGTCGGCCGTGTCCCGCAGCGCCGTCGGCTCGCAGAGGAAGCCGGCCGCGTTGCTGCCGTCCGCCAAGCGGACGCTGCCGATGGCCATCGGTCTCGGCAGCTCGGCCACCAGTCGGCCGAGCCCCTCCGGAGGCAGCTCCCAGACCTCGGCCTCGATCGCCGCACCGCCCTCGGCCACCCGCGCAAGTCCCGGTTTGGGCGGGCTGGTCGCCAGCCGGTGCAGCCGGTACTCGGGCGTGGTGGTCGTGCAGGCCACGAGTCTGCCGCCCAGGGCCAGCAGCTGTCCGTTCAGCGGCTGGCCGCTGAGGTGGGCGCCCACGACCGCCAGCCGCAGCGCGACCGGGCGCGGGTCGAGCAGCCTCGCGACCGCGCCCAGCCGGAGCTCGGTCTCCGGGCGACCGATCAGCATGACGCCGAAAGGGAGGCCGTCGACCGTCCCGGCGGGCACGGCCAGCGCGCAGAGGCCGAAGAGGTTGGTCGAGTTGGTGAAGCGTCCCAGCCGGGCATTGGCCCCGATCGGGTCGATGGCGACCTCGGCCAGGGTGGGGTGTCCGGGGGTGGTGGGGAGCAGCAACGCGTCGACCTCGCCGAGACCGGTCATCGCGGCGGCGCGGAGGCGGGCGAGCTCCTCACGGTCGGCGAAGAGGCGGTGGGCGGGGATGTCGCGGGCCGCGCCGACGATCGCGGCGACAGTCGGATCGAGATCGTCCTTGCCCGCGTGGGCGTCGATGAACTCACCCACGGCGGTGTAGCGCTCGGCGACGAAGGCCCCCTCGTAGAGCAGCGCGGCCGCGCGGTCGAAGGGCGACAGGTCGATCGGCTGGAGCTCGGCGCCCGCGGCGGCGAGGCGGTCGACCGTGCGCGTCCAGGCCGCCGCCCAGCCGGGATCGAGTTCGCCGAGCTGGTCGAGGCGGGGCACCGCCACCCGCCAGGACCCGGGGCGGCGCGCCGGCGGCTCGGGTGGGGCGTCGCGCAGCAGCGCGTGGGCCTGCTCCGCCTCGCCGAGCGTGCGGGCGAAGACGCTGACGCAGTCGAGGCTGCGGCAGGCCGGGACAACCCCCGTGGTGGGGACCGCGCCGGGCGTCGGCTTCAGGCCGACGACGCCGTTGAGCGCGGCGGGCACCCGGCCCGAGCCCGCCGTGTCCGTGCCGAGCGCCAGGTCGACGATACCCAGGGCGACCGCGACAGCGCTGCCCGAACTCGACCCACCCGAGATCCGTTCGGGGGCGAGGGCGTTGCGCACCGCGCCGTAGGGGCTGCGGGTGCCGACCAGACCGGTGGCGAACTGGTCGAGGTTGGTGGTGCCCAGCACCAAGGCCCCGGCGCTGCGCAGCCGGGCCACCGCGACGGCGTCCTGCTCCGGGCGGTAGGCGTAGCCGGGGCAACCGGCAGTGGTGGGCAGCCCGGCGACGTCGATGTTGCCCTTCACGGCCAGGACCGTTCCCGCCAGCGGCAGTCGCTCTCCTGCCGTCGCTCTCGCGTCCAGCTCGCGGGCCTCGGCCTCGACCTCGGCCTGCGGGCGCAGGTCGATCCAGATCTCCGGCCGGTCCGCCTCGGCGTTGCGCGCGTACGCGGCGCGGACGCGCGCGAGGGCGACTCCCTGCCGATCCCGACGACCGCTCATGCGGCTGCCTCCTGTTCCTCGCTGATCACCAGCAGCGGCGCCCCGGCCTCCACCTGGTCTCCGGCCCTGACCAGCAACCGGGTGACGATACCGTCCTGAGGTGCCGTCAGCACCGACTCCATCTTCATCGCCTCCAGCGCCAGCAGCCGCTCACCCTTGACGACGCGCTGACCCGGCGCGACGTCGACCTTCCAGACGCAGCACGGGAATCCGGCCTCCACCAGCGCCCCGCCCTCCGGCACGGCGACCTCCTCGGCGGCGGGCGCCGCGGCGAGCACCTGTTCGGCCCGGTCGAACTCACCGGCCAGCTCCCAGGCGTGTCGCTCGGCTGCGAAGGCCCCGGCCTGCCGCTCCTGGAACGCGGCGATGTCGGCGGCGTTCTCCGCCAGGAAGCGCAGGTGGTCGGCGAGGGCGAACTCACCGTCCTCCACCTTCAGTTCGAGCCGCCCTGCCGCCATGTCCGCGCGCAGCTCCAGCAGCTCGTCCGCCTCGACCGGGTACCAGCGGATCCGGTCGAAGAAGCGCAGCAGCCACGGCGTCCCCTGCTCGAACGGGCCGCGCTGCTGCCAGCCCGACCAGACCTGGACGGTCCTGCCCACGAACTGGTAGCCGCCCGGGCCCTCCATGCCGTAGACGCACAGGTAGGCGCCGCCGATGCCGACGGAGTTCTCGGCCGTCCAGGTGCGCGCCGGGTTGTACTTGGTGGTGACGAGGCGGTGTCGGGGGTCAAGCGGGGTGGCGACCGGCGCGCCCAGGTAGACGTCGCCGAGGCCGAGCACCAGGTACTCGGCGTCGAAGACGGTGCGGTGGACGTCGTCGACGTCGGCCAGGCCGTTGATCCGGCGGATGAACTCGATGTTCCAGGGGCACCAGGGCGCGTCCTCGCGCACCCCGGCCATGTAGCGGGCGATCGCCTCGCGGGTCGCCGGGTCGTCCCAGGACAGCGGCAGGTGGACCACCCGGGAGGGGACGCGCAGCTCACCGGTCGGCGGCAACCGCTCCTCGGCCTGCCGGACCAGCGGCAGGAGCCGGTCCAGCGGCAGCACCGCCGGATCGGTGTGGATCTGCAGCGATCGGATCCCCGGGGTGAGATCCACGACGCCGGGCGCGGCGAGCTCGGCGAGGTCAGCGGCGAGGGCGTGGACGCGCATCCGCAGCGCGAGGTCGAGCTGCATCGGGCCGTACTCGACGAGGAGGTTGTCGTCGCCGTTGCGCCGATAGGTGACCTCGGGCCGGTCCCGGTCCGGCTGCGCCGGTGTGCGGGCGAGAACTCCGCCGTCCACGACGGCTGCGCGGGTGGCCCCGTCGAGGGTGACCGGACGGAACGAGACGGAGTCCCCGGGGCGCAGCTGGCCCAGCTTCCACCGCTCGGCGGTGACGACCGTGGCGGGGCAGACGAAGCCGCCGAGCGAGGGCCCGTCCGGGCCGAGCAGGACCGGCATGTCTCCGGTGTAGTCGACGGCCCCCACGGAGTAGGGCGTGTCGTGGATGTTGGAGGGATGCAGTCCCGCCTCGCCACCGTCGCGGCGGGCCCAGCCGGGCTTCGGCCCGACCAGACGGACTCCGGTGCGGGCGCTGTTGAAGTGCACCTTCCAGTCGGCGGCGTAGAAGGCCTCGATGTCCTGCTCGGTGAAGAACTCAGGGGCGGCGTGCGGTCCTTCGGCGGCCGCGAGCTCCCAGGCGTGGGTGAAGTCTGGGCGTTCGGTGACGGGCACCGAGACAGCCCCGACGACGCCCGAGCCGCCGTGCAGGACATCCCCGGCTCGCAGGGCCCGGCCACCGTGGCCGCCGAAGCGGCCGAGGGTGAAGGTGGCGGCACTGCCCAGAAACTCGGGCAGGTCCAGTCCGCCGGCGACGAGCAGATAGCTGCGCAGCCCGGTGGAGTGCGGTGCGGCGACGGCCAGTTCGCCGCCTGCCGGCACGGTGACGGGCTCCCACTGCGTCACCGGCGTTCCGTCCAGCGTGACCGCGGTCGGCGCGCCGGTGACGCAGACGGTGGTGGCGTGGGTGAAGCGCAGCACCGGGCCCTCCAGCGTGCATTCCAGGCCGGGAGCGCCCTCCGGGTTGCCGAGCGCCCGGTTGCCGAGACGGAAGGAGAGATCATCCATGGGACCGCAGGGCGGCACCCCGACGTGCCAGTAGCCGGTCCGGCCCGGCCAGTCCTGGACGGTGGTGAGGGTGCCGGGGCGCACCACCTCGATCCGGGGCGTGGGGTCGGCGACGTGGGCGAGGGTCGCGGTGGTGTGCCGGGCCTCGCGGACGGGTGCGGCGGCCACGGCGGCGCGCAGCAGGCCCAGGTTGGTCTCGATGCCGTCGACGCGGGTGTCCGCGAGGGCGGCGTCCAGCCGGTCCAGCGCCAGGGTGCGGTCCTCGCCGTGGGCGATGATCTTGGCGAGCATCGGATCGTAGCTGGTGCCCACCTCGGTGCCGGCCTCCACCCAGGTGTCCACGCGCACGCCTTCCGGCAGGCGTACCCGGGTCAGCAGCCCGGCGCTCGGACGGTGGTCACGGCTGGGGTCCTCGGCGTAGACGCGCACCTCGACGGCGTGACCGCGCGGGGCGCCCACCGGGCGCACCACCTCGCGCTCGCCCTGGGCGAGCCTCAGCATCCACTCCACCAGATCCACCCGGTACACCGCCTCGGTGACCGGATGCTCGACCTGGAGGCGGGTGTTGACCTCCAGGAAGTACGCCTCCTCGCGGGCGGCGTCGTAGACGTACTCGACGGTCCCCGCGGAGCGGTAGTGCTGCGCGGCACACAGGTCCACGGCGGACGCGGCGATCCCCGCGCGGACCGCCTCCGGCAGCCCGGGGGCGGGGGCCTCCTCCAGCACCTTCTGGTTGCGGCGTTGCAGCGAGCAGTCGCGGTCCCCCAGTGCGACGACACGTCCGGCGCCGTCGCCGAACACCTGGACCTCGACGTGGCGGGCGTGCTCCACCAGCCGTTCCAGGAAAAGGCCCGAGCCGGCGAAGCTCGCTGCCGCGACCCGCTGGACGCTGTCCCAGGCCTCGGCGAGCTGTTCCGGCCCGTGGCAGGCCCGCATGCCGATGCCACCGCCTCCGCCGGTCGCCTTGAGCATCACCGGGTAGCCCAGCATGGCGGCCGCGTCCAGGGCTGCGGGGAGGTCGGGAAGCAGGCCGGTGCCCGGCAGCAGCGGAACACCGGCGGCTTCGGCCGCCGCGCGAGCGGTGTGCTTGGCGCCGAAGACTTCGAGCTGCCCTGGCGTCGGGCCGACGAAGACGAGTCCGGCGGCCTCGACGCGCCTGGCGAAGTCGGCGTCCTCGGAGAGGAAGCCGTAGCCGGGGTGGATCGCGCCCGCGCCGCTGTCCAGGGCGGCCTGCAGCACCAGATCGCCCCGCAGATAGCTGTCCTTCGCGGCGGCCGGGCCCAGCCGGACGGCGTGGTCGGCGAGCCGGACGTGCGGGGCACCGCGGTCGGGGTCGGAGTGGGCGGCCACCGTGCGCAGCCCGAGTCGGCGGGCGGTCCGCAGGATCCGGACGGCGATCTCTCCTCGGTTGGCGATGAGCAAGGTGTCGAAGGCGGCGGCCATCACGTCTCCGGTCCGGTGATCGTCATGAGGACGGGGGTGGGGTCGAAGCCATTGCAGGGGTTGTTGACCTGCGGGCAGTTGGAGACCAGCACCAGCACCTCGCGCTCGGCCCGCAGGGACAGCGAGAGCCCGGGGGCGGAGAGCCCGTCGACGATGCCGAGCGTGCCGTCCGACTCGACCGGCACGTTCATGTACCAGTTGACGTTGCTCACCAGATCACGCTTGCCCAGCCCCCAACGCGCGCCCTCGGCGAGGAAGTTCTCCACGCAGGCATGCTGCGGCCAGGTGTGGTGGCCGTAGCGCAGGGTGTTGGACTCCTTGCTGCACGCGCCGCCCACCGTGTCGTGGCGGCCGACCTCGTCCGCGGTCACGGTCATCAGCGGGGTGTGCTCGTTGGACATCAGCACGCCGCCGGTGGTGAGGAAGATGCCGCCCTGGGCCTGGAGGGTGTCCGCCGCGCTGTAGCGGACGGCGGTGTCCGCGGCGTCGTAGACGAGGAAGTCCACGGCCTGGTTGCCGTGCAGGTCGGTGATGGTCAGCGTGCCGCCCGCGGGGATCACCGCGGACCAGGCGGCGCGGGCGGGGACGATGGTTTCCGTCGTCATGTCAGACTCCCCTGGCGGCACAGAACTCGTCGGTGTTGGCGAAGGCCCTGCGGCTCTCGGGAGTGGCCTCCCTGATCGGGTCGCCCGGCCCGGTGGGTGCGCCGCGCCAGGCGGTGACCTCGAGCGGGCCGCAGTGGTAGGCGGGGTTCGGGTCCAGCGGGTGAGGGATGTTGGCGAGCAGCACGGTCAACGGCTGCTCCGCACGCAGCGTGAGCGAGGTGCCGGGACCGGCCGTGCCGACCCAGTCGAGCCCGCCGCCTTCCGCGACCCGGACGCCCTGGAAGAAGGAGACCGAGGGCGGCAGGTCGCGAGGGCCGAGCCCGTTCTTCGCGGCTGCCAGCAGCAGCAGTTCACGGCCGGCCGGGCTGGCGCTCTGCGGGCTGCCGTCGCCGTAGCGGGCCCGGTTGCGGGCGAGGGTGCTGGTGCCGCAGAGCGCGTCGTGGCGGCCCGAACTGTCCTCGGTGATGCTCGCCAGCACACGGCCCTGGTCGGAGAGGAGCAGGGCGCCGGGACCCAGGTAGGCGTTCCACTGGACCTTCACCGTGTCGGCGACGTTCAGCCGCTCCCAGGGCCGGTCGGCGACGTGGAGCAGCAGGTGGGCGCAGGCGGCGCCGAGGGGGTCGGCGAGCCGGAGCAGGCTGCCGCGCGCCAGCACCTTGTGGGTGTAGTTCCCGCCGGGGACGGTCTCCGCCCACACCAGGTCGTCGGCGGACACGCCGGCCGGTGGTGCGGGCCGTTCGACCGGGGCCTCCAGCGCGCGGGCGTGCGCGCGGGCGGCGTAGGTGGTGTCGGTCGCTGGGCTCACGGCAACCTCCGTGTCTCGGTGAAGTGCTGGGGACGGGTGCGTAATTTCTGTCGCTTGACAGAAATTAGGCGGGCGCGGCTTCGCGCCCGTTGCCCGCGCATTTCCCGCAGGTAAAGCCGCACCGCCGCCCGACCGGCCGGACACCCGCTGTGGGAGGATCAAGAAATGTCCACCAGCCCCGGATCCGGCACTCCCCCCAGCCGCGGCCGCGTCGGACGCCCACGCGCGCAGGGCCGGGCCGAGGACGGCCTCAGCGCCCGGGAGGGCGTGCTCGCCGCGGCCGCCGAGCTCTTCACCCGCCAGGGCTACGCGTCCACGACCACCCGCGCGATCGCCGAGGGCGCCGGACTGCGGCAGGCGTCGATGTACCACTACTTCGGCGGCAAGGAGGACATCCTCGCGGCGCTGCTGGAGGGCACCGTACGGCCCTCGCTCGACCTCGCCCGGCAGCTGCTGCTGCTGGCACCGGACGAGACCGCGGAGACGCGGCTGTGGGCGCTGTGCCGGGCGGACGTCGAACTGCTCTGCGGGGGTCCGCACAACCTCGGCGCGCTCTACCTGCTGCCGGAGACCGGCGCCTCGCGCTTCGCCGACTTCCGCCGCCTGCGCGACGAACTGCGCGCCGCCTACGCGGCGTTGTTCGCCGCGACGAAGGCCGGGCAGGCCCTGCCGGAGGCGGAGCGGGAGCTCCGCGCCGACCTCCTCTTCGGACTGATCGAGGGGGTCATCCTGATCCGCCGTCAGGCCGCCGAACACACGCCGCTCACCCTGCCCGAAGCGGCCGCGGACAGCGCGCTGCGCCTCGCCGGCACGACGGAGCGGCGGCTCGCCGACGCCTCGGCCCGGGGCGCGGCCCTGCTGCGCGAGCTCCGGCGGCCGCAGGAGCTCTGAGCAGGGCCGCCACCGCGTCACCGCACCGCGGCGCGCCTCCGGGTGCGGTGGGCCAGGACGCCGAGCAGCACCGCCGCGAGCAGGAACAGCACGGTGAACCACTGGAGGTACCAGTGCCCGCCCTGCGGGTCGTAGACGGCCGCGCGCGGCCAGGCCAGGTTCACCGCCATCGCCACCCCGTAGACCACCGCGAGGACGTTGATCGGCAGGCCCCAACGCCCGAGCGAGAACAGCGACCTGCCCGCCTCGTCCAGGCCCTCGTGGCCGCCGATCGGCCGCCGCCGCAGGCGGGTCAGCAGCATCGGTCCGGTCACCATCGCGTAGGCCAGGTACACCAGCACGATGCAGGTCGTCCCCAGCGCAAGGTACACCGACGGCGAGAAGAAGCTGAGCGCCATCACGGCCGCCGCCAGTACCCCGACCACCAGCGCCGGCGCGCTCGGCGTGCCGGTCCGCGACGAGACCGCCGCCAGTCGGCGCGACCCGGGCAGTTGACCGTCGCGGGCCATCGAGAAGACCATGCGCGCACCCGCCGTCTGGATCGCCAGCGTCGCCACGCAGACCGCCACCGCGACGTCGGCGAGCAGGACCCGGCCGAGACTGCCGCCGAGCCGGCTGGTCAGCACGTAGGAGAGTCCGTCGGTGGCGAGATGACCGTCCGTCAGGCTGGGCGCGGCCAGCAGGCCGCCGAGGATCACCAGCCCTCCCCCGACGCCCGCTGCCGCCACCGCACCGAGAATGGTGCGCGGCGCGGTCCGGCTCGGCGCCCGGGTCTCCTCGGACATCTCGCCCGCGCTGTCGAAGCCGACCAGCACGTACGCGGCGCTGAACGAGGCGATCAGGAAGAGTCCGAGGTAGCCGCCGCCGCTGTGCCCGGTGTGCAGCACGGCGCCCGGCCCGCGTCGGGTGTGCGTGAGCAACAGCAGCGCCATCACCACGATGCCGACCAGCTCGCAGGTCACCCCGATGCTGTTGATCCGGGACATCACCCGGATGTCCACCACGTTCACCACCGTCGTCAGCGCCAGCAGTACCAGCCCGAGCAGCACCGCGTTCTCCGCGCCGGTCGAGGTCGTCGGCGTCGGGTCTCCGCCGATGAGCTGGAAGCCCGACCAGACCGACGGCAGCACCACCTGGAGCGCCAGCGCGGCCGCGGACACGACGACGATCTGGCCGATGACCATCAGCCAGCCCGCGAACCAGCCGAAGGTCGGCGTGCTCAGCCGGGTCGACCACTGGTACACCGCACCGGAGATCGGATACCGGGCGGCGAGCTCGGCGAAGCAGGCCGCGACGGCGAGCTGACCGACCAGCACCAGCGGCCAGGTCCAGATGAAGGCAGCCCCGCCGAAGCCGAAGCCGAAGGCGAAGAACTGGAAGACGGTGGTCAGCACCGAGATGAAGGAGAACCCGGCCGCGAAGGAGGCGTATCGGCCGAGGCTGCGGTGCAGTTGCTGGCGATAGCCGAAGCCGGCCAGAACGGCCGCGTCACCGCCCTCGGGCGGGGACGCCTCGTCGGGCGAGGAGGGGAGGGTATGGACGACACCGGGCTCGGACATGAAGGGTCCCTGTCGCTGGAGAAGGGTGAGCTGGGGGCGGAGCGTTGGTGCGAGCGACAGGCTGTGGCACCCGTTGGCGGCGGGTCCGTGCGGTGGTTCGGCGCGGTCGGTCGGCGCGTGGTTCGCCGCGGTTGGCAGCCAGAGAAGCGGCCTTGTGTTTCCGGCGTGGCAACGGCGCGTTAAGGCTCGTGAACGACCGCGCCCGCGGCGGTTGCTAACCGCGCCGACGCGGTGGCGTCATCTCGGGGAAACGTCCCCGGCCTAATTTCTGTCAAGCGACAGGTATTACGGAGGGGCAGCGCGGCGTCGCCTCCCGGTGGCGGCCGGGGACGACAGATGCCGCCGCTGCCCCGCTCGCCTCAGCCCGTTGTGAGTGGCGCGTCGGCGAAGATCACTTCGAATTCCTCCAGACCGGTGACGGTGACATGGGCCTTGGCCGCGCCTTCACTGCGGGCCGCCGCCTGCGCGGAGCGCGACGCCTCAAGGGACGCCCGGTCCCGGAAGATCACCCCGACCGTGCCGCGGCCGTGGACCCGGTCGATGAAGAGCGTCGCCCCGCACATGCCGGGCAGCAGCTCCAGCTTGGGCAGCACCGACGCGGTGAACGTCTCGCCCAGCAGGTCGGCGTCGGCGGGGTCGAGCTCCATCCGGCTCAGCCGCATCCAGGCGCCGGGGCCGGGCTGCTCGCGCCGGTCGAAGACGACCACGTCCGCGTTGCTCACGGAGACGGTCGACGCGAAGGGCTGGAGCATGGCGGCCCGCTGCTCCGCGAGCGCGGCGTCACTGTTCAGTCGGTCCTGCTCGGTCTTCCACAGCGTGCCCATGGCCAGCTTGCCGAGCCCCCGGTCGGCGAAGAGCGCGAAGCCGACGTATCCCGGCTGTGCGGCGACCAACGGGCGGCCCTCGGTGCTGAGTGCCTCGATGGTGGTGTCGATCTTGGCCGGGTCGCCGGTCGCGTAGATCATGCGTACGAACATGGCACCTCCCAGTGTTCTGGTGCCTCGATCCTCGATCTGACAGCTCCAGTCTTCTCCTGTGCCGTCGCGTCGGCGCGCCGGACCGAAGGGCCCTTCGGCCCTTCGATCAGACCGGTCGCGGCGCGGCGAGCGCGGCGAGCGCGCCGAGCAGCGTCGCCGGATCGTTCGTGATGATCACGTCCACGCCCATCGCCGCCACCCGGGACATCCGCGCGGCGCGGTCCACGGTCCAGACGCTGACGCCGAGGCCGCGCCGGTGGGCGCGGTCGACCAGGGTGCGGGTGAGCCGGTGGTGTTCGACGTTCAGGTACGCGGGGCGGATCCGGTCCAGCAGCCGCGCGCTCGGCAGGAACGGGGACTCCGAGGTCAACGCGATCCGCGCGGTCGGCTCGGCGTCGCGGATCAGCGCGAGCGCGGCGCGGTCACCGGCGAAGACGGCCGCGTTCAGGGCGCCGAGCTCCCGCACCAGGTCGAGCGCGGCGAGGCCCTCGGCCGGGGCCGGAACGTCGACCATCACCGTCGCGCCGTATCCCTGCGCGAGCTCGACGCCCTCGCGCAGCGTGGGGATCCGCTCGTCACCGGGCAGCCGCTGCAGCTCCGCCGCGCTCAGCGAGGCGACGGCGCGGGGATCGTTCCAGAGGCGGCGCAGCGTCGCGTCGTGGAGCAGCACCGGCGTGCCGCAGCGGGCGAGCCTGACGTCCACCTCGATCCAGTCGGCGCCCAGACCCAGGGCCGCGTCGAGTGCGGGCAGCGTGTTCTCGCGCGCCAGCCGCGGCGCCCCGCGATGGCCGACCACGAGCACCGGACGCCCGCCGCCCGGCCGCTCCCGGCGCGGGAGGGCCCGCTCGTCCGTCACCATGCCCGCCCCGCCGCCGCACGCCCCGCAGCCGCCCGCAGCGTGCCCGCCCGCACCGCTCCTGTCCGCACCGCTCCTGTCCGCACCGAGTCGCCTCAGGGCTGGGCGGGCTCGGGGGGATCGTCTCCTAGCCGCCGCAGTCCGATCAGTACGCCGAGCAGGCCCGCCTGTTCCGGGCTGAGCCGGCCCACGGCGTCCAGCATGGACATCGGCGCGGCGGGCTCCCCGCCCCCGACCGCCGCCGACGCCTCGGACTGATCCGACCGACCCGGCTGCTCCGGCCCCATTCCCGTCTCCGTTCGCTGTCGCCCGTCGCCTGTCCCCCGGCGTCCGGGCAGGCCCGCTCGGGCCTGGTCGACGCAGCATGACAGATCCGGCCGGATGCCGGTGAGCCTCCCGCACCGCGGACAGGTACCCAGCGGACAGGTACTCAGCCGCGCCCGGCGAGCCTGGCGCCCTGGGCCGTGCGGCGGGAGCGGGCGGAACGCCGGAGCTCGCGGCCGGGCCTGCGGATTCGGGCCGCTGGTGGGACCATCGAAGCAGCTTCGGAAGGGAGAAGGACCGTGTCGGACGACGGCTTGATGGGGGACGAGGTCTACCAGCCCAGCGGCTCCGACCAACAGGACGACGTCGGGCCCCTGGAGGCCGAGGACACCCTGGTCGACCGGGGCCTGGACTCGGTCCTGGACGAGGGCTACGCCCCGCCGGAGCGGCCCCTCGCCGTCGAGCACTTCGGGATCACCGCCGCTGAACAGCACGACCGCGAGACGCTGGACCGGCGTCTGGCGGCCGAGCTGCCGGAGGTCTGCGAGCCCGAGGGCGACGGCATCGGCGACACCTACGGCACCGACGCGGAGCTGATGGATCCGGAAGCCGGCGAGGCCAGAACCGGACGCCTGGTGGAGTGCTCGGGCTCGCGCAGTCACATGATCGCCGAGGACGCCGGCATCTCCGGCGGCGCCGCCACGGCCGAGGAGGCCGCCATGCACACCACCGACGACCCGGAAGCGGTCCTCGGCGGCTGGTGACCGGCTTTTATGCCCCGATCCCAGGGAACTGGAAGAACCGCGCGACTTTCTGTGACCCCCACCCCCTCCGTAGGGTCTCCTCTCACGTACGAGTGAGCCAGAGGTGACGGAGGGGCGCGGGGATGACAGGCGCGGGGATGACAGGCGCGGGGATGACCGGCACGGCAGCGGACGCGGAGCTGGTCGCAGCAGCGAAGGCCGGGCAGCAGGAGGCGCTGGACGAGCTGGTCGGCCGTTGCCTGCCGCTGGTCTACAACATCGTGGGCCGGGCGCTCTCCGGCCGCGCCGACGTGGACGACGTCGTGCAGGAGACGATGCTGCGCGTGCTGCGGGGCCTGCCCGGACTGCGCGACGAGCAGGCATTCCGGTCCTGGCTGGTAGCCGTGACGATGAACCAGATACGTCAGCACCGCCAGACCCGCCCCGTCGCGCCACGAGCCCTGGACGAACTCGCCGCCGTCGCCGACCCGGGCGCGGACTTCGCCGACCTGACCCTGACCCAGCTGGGCCTCTCCGGGCAGCGGCGGGAGACCGTCGAGGCGACGCGCTGGCTCGACGAGGACGACCAGGAACTGCTCTCGCTCTGGTGGCTGGTCACGGCCGGACACCTGGCCCGGGCCGAACTGGTGGCCGCGATGGGCCTGGACGCGCATCACGTGACGGTCAGGGTGGGCCGGATGCGGGCACAGCTCGACGCCGCGCGGGTGGTGGTGCGGGCGCTCGCCGCGACGCCGCGCTGCCCGGAACTGGCCCGCACGATCCGGATCTGGGACGGCAGGCCGAGCCCCCTGTGGCGCAAACGCCTGGCCCGCCACCTGCGCGAATGCGTGCACTGCGGGGCACTGGGCACGGACCTGGTCCCGGCGGAGCGGCTGCTGGTGAACCTCGCGCTGGTACCGCTCCCGCTAGGCTACGCGGCCTACCTGCTGGCCGGCGGGGCCCACGGCCTGCCGAGCGCCACCGTCGCCGCGACGGCGCCGCTGCCGCACCCGGTCCCGTCCCCGCGTCCCGGCGCGGGAGCCGGCCCCGGGCATGGTGCCGGTCCCGGTCATGGTGCCGGTCCCGTGTCGCATCGGCGCGGCCGTGCGGGCCGGGTTCCAGGCCGGGGTGGGCTGCTCAGTGGGCGGGCGCTGCTGCCCGCCGCCCTGGTCACGGCCACGGTCACCGCCGCCGTGGGCATCGGCGCGCTGGTCATCCACCTCAACAACACCGGGGCTGCGCCCCAGGGGCAGCCGAACGTCGCGGCGGCGGGCGCGAGCGCGGGCACACAGCCGGTCTCCGCCACGGCCTCCGGCTCCGCCTCTCCCGGCGTCACCGCCTCCGGCAGCCCACACGCCTCGCCGACCCCCTCGGCCAAGCCCTCCGCCGCCCGTACCACGCCCGCCGCCACCCACTCCGCCGCCCCGCCCGTGCTCAGCCCGGACGCGGCGGCCGCCGCTCAGGTCCTGACCGTCATCAACCAGGCCCGCGCCGCCCAGGGCCTCGCGCCGCTCCAGCTCTCGTCCGGCCTGGGCAGCAGCTCCGGCGCGCACAACCAGCGGATGGCGGCGGGCTGCGGTCTGTCGCACGGCTGTCCGGGCGAGGCCTCGCTCGGCGACCGCGAGACGGCGGCGGGCGTCCACTGGATGGCGGCCGGGGAGAACATCGGCACCGGCGGACCCGTCTCGGACTCCACGTCCGGTATCGCCGCCATGGCGGTCGGCCTCACCCGTTCGATGCTCGCCGAGCAGCCACCGAACGACGGTCACCGTCGCAACATCCTCAGCTCCGGCTTCCACCACATCGGCATCGCCGTGCTGCGCGACAGCTCCGGCAGCGTCTGGCTCACCCAGGACTTCTCCGACTGACCGAGCGGCGCTACTCCCCCTGCGGCGGCTGGATCAGCGAGAAGCGGGCGCCCTCCGGGTCCTGCAGCTCCACGAACAGGCCGTAGGGAGTCGGCCGCGGCGGCGCCAGCACCCGCCCGCCGAGCGCCACCGCGTCGACAGCCGCCCGCTCGATGTCCGTCACGGCGAAGCAGACCCGCCAGAAGGGGAGCGCGTCCGCGCCCGCCCCGGGCTCGTGCCCGCCGAGCGCGGCGATGCTCTGGCCGTCCACCCGCAGTACCACCCGCTCGTGCTCCCAGACCACCTCGCAGCGGCTCGACAGCTCCGGGTCCCAGTCCAGCACCTCACCGTAGAAGAGCGCCGCCTTGAAGGCGTCGGGCGTGCGCAGCTCGATCCAGGCCGGTACGCCGGTCAGCGGTGTCGCCGTCTGGGGCAGCTCCTCGTGGCCCTGCCAGAGCCCGAAGCTGGCCCCGTCGGGGTCGCGGGCGATCACGACGCGTCCGGCGTCGATGGACACCGGGCCCACCCCGACCGTTCCGCCCCGGTCCGCGATGCGCCGCGCGCTCTCGTGGGCGTCACGCACGCCGAAGAAGGTGGTCCAGCCGGTGGCGGCGGAGGAGTCGGTGATCGCGCTGATGCCCGCGACCCGGTGGCCTCCGGACATCACGTACGCGAACGGCCCGAGCCGCTCCGGCCCCTGGGCGAAGGTCCAGCCCAGCAGTCCGCCGTAGAAGCGCTCGGCCGCGTCGAGATCCCGCACGATGAGGCTGACCCAGGAGGGCGCACCCAGCACGCCCCGGGCGCGCGTGTCGCCCTGCGGCTGCTGCTCCGGACTGTCAGGGCTGTCAGGGCTGTCCGGGCTGTCAGGGCCGCCGGGCTCGGGAAGCGGCTCCGGACGGTCGGGCACCGGGCCCGGACGCGGCGGTCCCGGCACCGGCGAGGGATCGGTCGGCGGGGTGACGTCCGGATCGGGGTGTGTGGGGATACTGGCAGGCATCGGGGCCTCCGGGGCAGACAAGGGCGGCCGACCACCGGGGTCCGCCTCCGCCTGAACGTCGCTGCTGCCTCATCCTACGCTCCGTACACGTTGTGCCAGGTGGGACGCCACACTGTGTCCATGCACGAGCACGAGCCGTCCACAATCGAGACGCACGAGACGAACCAGACGCAGCAGTCGCATGCCACCGCCGCCGACGGCACCCGCATCGCCTACCAGGTCCGGGGAGAGGGCAGGTCCCTGGTCCTCCTCTCCGGCCAGGCGAACAGCCACCACTGGTGGGACCCGGTCCGTGCCGACTTCGACGCCGCCTTCCGCACCGTCACGCTCGACTACCGGGGCACCGGTGACAGCGACAGGCCGGACGAGCCGTACAGCACCGAAGGCTTCGCCGAGGACGTCGTCGCCGTGCTCGACCGGCTCGGCATCGCACGCGCCGACGTCTACGGCACCTCGATGGGCGGGCGGGTGGCGCAGTGGGTCGCCGCCCGGCACCCCGAACGGGTCGGCCGGCTCGTGCTCGGCTGCACCTCCCCCGGCGACCGGCACGGCGTCGAGCGCGGCGCCGAGGTCAACGCCGCGCTGACCGACCGCGACGAGCGAGCGGCGCGGGCCGCGCTGGTGGACCTGATGTACACCCCCGCCTGGACCGCGACGCACGCAGGCCCGTTCGCCACCCTCGGCGACCGGACCATGCCGGCCTACGCCCGCCGCCGACACCGCATGGCGAGCGCGCGCCACGACGCCTGGGCCGTGCTCCCTGACATCACGGCGCCCACCCTCGTCCTGCACGGCACCGACGACCGCTTCAACCCGACCGCCAACGCGCCGCTGCTCGCGGAGCGGATCCCGGACGCCCGCCTCGAACTCGTCGAGGGCGCGCGGCACGCCTACTTCGAGGAATTCCGCGCGACGGCGAGCCCCCTGGTGCTCGACTTTCTGGCCTGAGCCGCCCTCGGCCGACCATCCTCTCCCGGAGTGCGGGACCGATCATGCCCTGGTATGTCTCTTATAACCGCTATGTCCTATAGCGAGCATGGCCGACAGCAGGAGCGATCGATGCAGAACTACCCGCTGCTCAACCTCTTCTGGACGATGCTGGAGTTCTTCGTCTGGATCCTCTGGTTCTTCTTGCTCTTCAAGATCCTCTCGGACATCTTCCGCAGCCACGACATGAGCGGCTGGGGCAAGGCCGGCTGGATCATCCTGGTCATCCTGGTGCCCTTCATCGGCGTGCTGGCCTACGTGATCGTGCGCGGCAAGTCGATGGGCCAGCGCGACGCCGAACAGGCCCAGAAGGCCGACGCGGCGTTCAAGCAATACGTCCGCGAGGCGGCCGGCCCCTCCGGCGGCTCCGGCGCGTCCGGCCACGTGGACGAGCTGGCAAGGCTCGCCGAGCTCAAGTCCAGCGGCGCGCTGACCGAGGAGGAGTACCAGAAGGCGAAGGACAAGATCCTGGCCTGACCCGCGGCTCCCGGCCCGACGGGTGAACAGCTGGGCGAACCGCCCCGCCGTTCACCCGTCCACCCGTTCGTCGTAACGCCGGACGCGACAGAGCCTCAGCCCAGCGGTTGCGGGGCATCCGGCCCCGGGTTAGAACGGATCATGGAGTTCGCCCGGACGGAGTCACAGCCCGGTCGGCTGGCGCAAGCCGCCTGGCGCTACGTCAGGCGAGCCCCCGGCACCTTCGTCTGGCTGGCGATCCTTTTCGTCACCACGCTGATCATCCGACACGTCGACCCCGGCGTAGCGGACCACATCCTGGAGAAGCGCTCCACCAATCTGCACTACCTCGCCGTCGAGCCGGTCCGGGTGCTGTTCACCAGCGCACTCTGGATCGCCGGCGGGGGCTGGTATTTCTACTTCGCCCTCTACAACATCTTCCACGTCCCCGCCGAACGCTGGCTCGGCACCGCACGCTGGCTGGCGGTGGTGGCGATCGCGCACGTCGGGGCGACGTACATCAGCGAGGGCGTCCTCTACTGGGCCATCCGCCACGGACACGCCCCGGAGAGCGCGAAGTACACCCTGGACTACGGCGTCAGCTACGCCCTCGCCGGCATCGAGGCCGTGCTGACCTACCTGATCGTGCGTCCGTGGCGGTATCTCTACCTCGCCGGCGTGCTGTTGTTCTACGGCCTCGGCGTGATCCAGAGCCGCGACTTCACCAGCATCGGCCACTTCAGCGCCGCCCTGCTCGGCCTCGCCTGCTATCCGCTGACCCGCGGCCGCCCCGGCGCCTTCGACCCCGTCGCCACGGCCGAGGCGATCTGGGGGCGGCTGCGCCGAAGTTGACTGACTCTATTCAGTCAGCCTACGATCCTGAGCCATGCACACGCACTCCTCCGCTCTTCGGCTGCCGACCCACCGGGTCGTGCTGCTGGCGACGAGTGCCCACAGCGTTGCCGACATCCTCTGTCGCCGCTGACCTGCCGCCGCGGGTGACCTCACCCCGCGCCTGCTCCCGTCGGGAGCTTTCTTCACCACGTCACCCTCTCACCCCTTCAGGCCGTGGCCCACCGCCGCGCGCCGCCGCGCGCGCGCCCCGCCGCGCGGCCTCCCCCTGTCCGGGCTCTTCGCCCACTGAGGACGCATCATGCTTCGCCCTGCCCGAATACATCTATTCACTGCTGCCGTCGCCGTGCTCACCGGTTCCCTCGCCGCCTGCGGCAGCGGCACCACCGGCAGCTCCGCGTCGGGCTCAGCCGACGCCTTCTCCGCGGCCACCTGCCAGGGCGGCACGCTGCACGTGCTCAACGCGTCCAAGGCGACGAGCGGTTACGACCCGGCCGTCCTCTACACCTCCGGCGGCGGGGCCATCCCGCGTCTGCTCTTCCGCACCCTGACCACGCGTCAGAGCGTCGCGGGCGCCGAGGGGACGAAGGTCGTCCCCGACCTGGCCACCGACACCGGCAGGCCCAGCCAGAACGCGACCGTCTGGACCTACCACCTCAAGCCGGGCCTCAGGTACGCCGACGGCAGCGCGATCACCTCCGCCGACATCAAGTACGGCATCGAGCGTTCCTTCTCCTCGCAGCTGGCCGGCGGCCCGCCCTACCTGCGCGACTGGCTGATCGGCGGCGCCGACTACCAGGGCCCCTACGGCAGCAACCCGGACCTGGCCTCCATCGCCACCCCGGACGCGGCCACCGTCGTCTTCCATCTGCGCAAGAGCGAGGGCGACTTCCCCTACCTGGCCGCCGAGACGCAGTTCGCCCCCGTGCCCAAGGCCAAGGACACCGGCAAGGAGTACAACGCCGCACCCGTCTCCTCCGGCCCCTACACGATCGCGAGCTTCACCAAGGGCAAGGAGCTCGACCTCGTCCGCAACCCCGACTGGTCACGCAGCACCGACCAGCAGCGACTGGCCTGCCCCGACAGGATCGACATCAGTCTCGGTCTCTCCGCCGCCGTCATCAACCAGCGGCTCAGCGCCTCCATCGGTGACGACGCGGACGCCATCACCACCGACACCGCGCTCGACGCACCGACCCTGGCCAAGGTCTCGGCCAGCCCGGCCCTGAAGAAGCGCGTCGTCAGCGGGCAGTTCCCGGACACCCACTACCTGGCCTTCAACGTCAAGAAGGCGCCCTTCGACAACCAGCAGGTGCGCGAGGCCCTCGCCTACGCGGTGGACCGCACCGCCGTCGTCAACGCCGAGGGCGGCAGCCAACTCGCCGTTCCCAGCACCACGTTCACCCCGGCCAGCCTGGCCGCCGCGCACCAGGACTACGACTGGTTCCCCGCGGGCCCGACCGGGAACCCGGACCAGGCCAAGCGACTGCTCGCCCAGGCCGGACATCCCAACGGCATCACCGTACCGCTCGCCTACGACAACTCCGACCCGGCCGCAGCCACCGCCCTCCAGCAGGCCTTCGCCAAGGCCGGGATCACCCTCGAGCTGACCCCGCTCGACTCCTCGGCCTTCAGCAGCACCGTCAACAACCCGACCACCGAGCCCGCCCTCTCCCTCAACAGCTGGGGCGCGGACTGGCCCAGCGGCGGCCCGTTCCTGACGCCGATCTTCGACGGGCGCGAGATCGTCTCCGGCGGCGGCAACTTCAACCTCGCCCAGTACAACGACCCGCAGATCAACGCGGAGATCGACCGGATCAACCAGATCACCGACTACGCGACCGCCCAGAGGCAGTGGGCCGCTCTCGACGCCCGGATCGGCAAGCTCGCACTGAACGTGCCGCTCTACGCCGAGGCCAGCAGCGTGCTGCACGGCTCGCATGTCAAGAACACCTACCTCGACCAGTGGCGCGGCTGGTACGACATCGCCTCGGTGTCCGTCAAGTGACGCTCACCAGCACCGAACTCGGTGCCGCCGCCTCGCCGGGCCGTCGCCCGGCGGGCGGCGCCGCCACCACCGGGTGGGCCCGGCTCCGGGCCCGCCCGGCCGGCCGCGTCGCCCTGCTGACCGTCGGCCTGCTGGTCCTCGTCGCGCTGGCCGCCCCCCTGCTCAGTGCGGTGGAGGGTCAGGATCCCAACACCTTCCACGACGACCTGCTCGACTCGGCCACCGGCGGCAGTCCGCTCGGCCGCTTCGGCGGGATCAGCGCCGACCACTGGCTCGGTGTCGAACCGACCACCGGGCGCGACCTGTTCGCGCGCCTCGTCTACGGCGCCCGGGTCTCCCTGGGCGTCGCCGCCGGGGCCACCGCCGGGCAGCTGCTCATCGGCCTGCTGGTCGGGCTCGCCGCCGGACTCGGCGGCCGCTGGGCCGACGCGGTGCTGAGCCGCGTGACCGACCTGGCGCTCGCCCTGCCCGGCCTGTTCTTCTCCATCGCCCTGCTCGCGGTGGTCCCGCAGTCCTTCCCGCGCCCGCTGCTGCTCGGCCTGATCCTCGCTGGCCTGGGCTGGGCCCCGACCGCGCGGATCGTCCGGGCCGAGGCGCTGGTGCTGCGCGAACGCGAGTACGTCGCCGCCGCGCAGCTGACCGGCGCGAGCACCTGGCGGATCGCCCGCAGGGAGATCCTGCCCGGTCTGGTGGCCCCGGTCGCCACCTACACCGCGCTCGCACTGCCGGGCAACATGGTTGCCGAGGCTGGGCTCTCCTTCCTCGGACTGGGCGTCAAGCCGCCCACGCCCTCCTGGGGCCAGATGCTCTCCGGCGCGACGACCTGGTTCCAGGTCGACCCCGCGTACGTGCTGATCCCCGCGCTGACGCTGCTCGTCTGCGTGCTCGCCTTCACCGGGCTCGGCGAGGCGCTGCGCGTCGCGCTCGACCCCAAGGGAGCACGCCGGTGATCCGCTTCCTGCTGCGCCGCCTGGCCGGCGCCGCCGCCGTGCTGCTGGTCCTGGCCGCCGTCACCTACCTGCTCTTCTATCTGCTGCCCGGCGACCCGGCCGTGCTCGCCTGCGGCAAGGGCTGCACCGCGCCGCAACTCGACGCCGTCCGGCACGCGCTCGGCACCGACCGCTCGGTGCCGGAGCAGTTCTGGTCCTTTCTCAGCACCCTCGTCCTCGGCCATCGGTTCAGCACCGGCCCGACCACCGTCTGGTGCTCCGCCCCCTGCCTGGGCTACTCGTACCAGAGCAACGAACCGGTGACGCAGATGCTGCTCGACCGCCTGCCGGTCGACGTCTCGCTGACGCTCGGCGCAGCCGCGCTCTGGCTGCTCCTCGGCATCGGCGCGGGTCTCTTCTCCGTGCTGCGCCCCGGCACACTCCGTGACCGGATCACCAACGCGGTGGTACTCGCCCTCGGTTCGACGCCGGTCTTCGTGCTGGCGCTGCTGCTGCTCATGGTCGCCTGCGTCTGGCTGAAGGTGCTGCCCTTTCCGTCCTACGTGCCGCTCACCGAGGACCCGGCCCAGTGGGCGCAGAACCTGCTGCTGCCCTGGCTCGCCATCGCGCTGGTCTCCGCCGCCGGCTACACCCGGCTGACCCGTGCGGGCGTGCTGGAGGCGCTGAGCCTGGACCATATCCGCACGCTGCGCGCCTACGGTTTCCCCGAGCGGCGCATCGTCACCCGGCACGCGATCCGGGTCGCGCTGCCCACGCTGGCGACGGTCGCCGCGCTGGACATCGGCGCGCTGCTGAGCGGGGCCGTGTTCACCGAGACCATGTTCGGCCTGCCCGGCCTCGGCAAGCTGGCCGTCGAGGCGGCCGGGACGATCGACCTGCCGGTGGTCTGCGGGATCACCCTGCTCGCCGGAGCCCTGGTCGTCCTCGCCAACACCGCCGCCGACCTGCTGCACGCGGCGCTCGATCCGAGAGTCAGGATCTGATCCCCATGAACGCCTCCACCGTCACCGATCCTGTCACCGATCCCGTCAGCGACCTCGTTCTGCGGGTCAGGGACCTGCGCGTCGGCTATCCCGGCCCGGCCGGGCCCGTGGCCGCCCTCGACGGACTCTCCTTCGATCTGGCACCCGGCCAGGTGCTGGGCCTGGTCGGTGAATCGGGGTCCGGCAAGTCCGCCGCCGCCCTCGCCCTGCTCGGCCTGCACCGGGGAACCGGCGCCACCGTCGAGGGCGCGGTGACCCTGCACCGGCCGGGAGTGCCTGACGTCGATCTGGTCGCCGCGAGCGACACGGAACTGCGCACCCTCCGCGGGACCGAGCTGGCGATGGTCTTCCAGGACCCGCTGACCAGCCTCGACCCCTACCGCCGCGTCGGCGCGCAGATCGCCGCCGCCTACCGCCTGCACACGGGCGCGAGCCGCGCCCAGGCCCAGAGGCGCACGGCCGAGGCGCTGGACCGGGTCGGCATCGATCCCGCGCTGCGTGCGCGGGACTACCCGCACCAGTTCTCCGGCGGGATGCGGCAGCGCGTGCTGATCGCCATGGCCCTGGCCCTGCGCCCGCGCGTCCTGGTCGCGGACGAGCCGACGACCGCGCTGGACGTCACCGTCCAGGCCCAGATCCTGCGGCTGCTCGCCGAGCTGCGTGAGGAGACCGGCATGGCGCTGGTGCTGATCAGCCACGACGTGGGGGTGGTGGCCGGGCTGGCGGACGAGGTGATCGTGCTCAGCCGGGGCCGGCCGGTGGAGCAGGGCCCGGCCGGCTCGCTGCTCAGCCGCCCCACGCACGCCTACACCCGCCGTCTGCTCGACGCCGTTCCCCGCCTCGACGCACCGCTGCCGGAGCGGCCGCAGCCGCCCGCGAACGACGACGCGCTGATTCAGGTCGAGGGGCTGCGCGTGGACTTCGGCACGGTGCAGGCGCTGCGCGGAGTCGATCTGACGGTGCGTCGGGGCGAGACGCTGGGCGTGGTGGGCGAGAGCGGCAGCGGGAAGTCGACACTCGGACGCACGCTCGTCCGGCTTCAGGACCCAACCGCAGGCCGCGTTCGCTTCGAGGGCGCGGACCTCGCGTCCTGGCACGGACGCTTGCTGCGCGAGCGCCGGCGTGACCTGCAGATGGTCTTCCAGGACCCCGGCTCCTCGCTCAACCCGCGCCGTCGGATCGGCGACTCGATCGCCGAGCCGCTGCGGGTCCAGGGCGTCCGCGACGCCGACCAGCTGCGCGCGGAGTCCGTCGCCCTGCTGGAACGCGTCGGCCTGGACGCGGCGCACGCCGACCGCCATCCGCACGAGCTCTCCGGTGGGCAGCGGCAACGGGCAGCCATCGCACGGGCGTTGATCCTGCGTCCGAAGCTGATCGTCTGCGACGAGCCGGTATCCGCCCTGGACGTCACCACCCAGGCGCAGGTGGTCGCGCTACTGCGCGAGCTGCGCGAGGAGTTCGAGCTGACGCTGGTCTTCATCGCGCACGACCTGGCGGTGGTGCGATCCGTGAGCGACCGGGTCGCGGTGATGCGCGGCGGTGAGGTTGTGGAGACATTGCCCGCAAGAGAACTGACTGAGCCTCAGCATCCTTACACCAAAGCCCTACTGGAGGCGGTCCCTCGGCTGGACGCGGTGGCATGAGATAGAGCGCTCTCGCACACGCACTCCTCACAGAATTCCAACACATCCGTGCTGCAGGCCTTGACATGTTCTGTGCCTGCTCCTAGAAACACTCCTGGCGTGAGAGCGCTCTCACGCCCCTCGCCGCCACCCCGCGCGCACCCAGGAGCCGCCAAATGCCAGGGAAACGTCACACCGCTCTCCGTAAGCCGCCCGCCGGCCTGACCCTGCTCGCCGTCGTCGCGCTGTTCGCGAGCCTGCTGCTCGCGCTCGCGCAGTCCCCCGCCCGCGCGGCGGGGACGCTGCTCTCGCAGGGCCGCCCGGCCACCGCCTCCTCCATCGAGAACGCGGGCACGCCCGCGTCCGCCGCCGTCGACGGCAACACCACCACCCGCTGGTCGAGCGCCTTCAGCGACCCGCAGTGGCTCCAGGTCGACCTCGGCGCGAACGCGACGATCAGCCAGGTCGTCCTGCAGTGGGAGACCGCCTACGCCACGGCCTTCCAGATCCAGACCTCCACCGACGCCACCACCTGGACCACGATCTACTCCACCACCACCGGCACGGGCGGCACCCAGACCCTCAACGTCACCGGCAGCGGACGCTACGTCCGCATGTACGGCACCGCCCGCGCCACCCAGTACGGCTACTCCCTCTGGGAGTTCCAGGTCTACGGCTCACTCACCACGAACACCTGCGGCACGACGAACGCCGCGCTCAACCGGCCCGCTACCGCCTCCTCCACCGAGAACGCCACCTTCCCCGCGTCCGCCGCCTTCGACGGCAACAGCGGAACCCGCTGGTCCAGCGCCTTCAGCGACCCGCAGTGGCTCCAGGTCGACCTCGGCAGCAGCCAGACGGTCTGTCAGGTCGTCCTGCAGTGGGAGGCCGCCTACGCCAAGGGCTACCAGATCCAGGTCTCGAACGACGCCACCACCTGGACCACCGTCTACAGCACCACCACCGGCAGCGGCGGCACCGAGACGCTGAACCTCACCGGCACCGGCCGCTACCTGCGCATGTACGGCACCGCCCGCGCCACCGCCTACGGTTACTCGCTCTGGGAGCTCCAGGTCTTCACCACCTCCAGCGGCGGTGGCGGCGGCTCCGACCCCTTCTGGGGCGACACCAGCACCATCCCGGCCGCGCAGAACGTGGTCGAGGTGAAGATCCTCAACCGGACCAACGGCCAGTACCCGGACAGCCAGGTCTACTGGAGCTTCAACGGCCAGACCCACTCGATCGCCGACCAGCCCTACCTCGACATGCCCGCCAACTCGGCCGGGCGGATGTACTTCTACCTCGGCTCGCCCACCAGCAAGTACTTCGACTTCATCGAGTTCACCGTGGGCGCGAACGTCTTCAACGGCAACACCACCCGCGTCGACGCCTTCGGCCTGCCGATCGCGATGCGGCTGCACTCCAAGGACGGCTACGACGTCCAGGTCGGTGAGACGCAGCAGGTCTTCACCGAGGACCGGACCACGTTCTTCCAGGACTTCGTGAACGCCGTGCCGCAGGAGTTCAAGGTGCTGGCGCAGACCCAGGCGCCGTACCGGATCATCGCCCCCGGCAGCGACCCGAGCTTCCAGACGGGCGGCGTCAATGCCAACTACTTCACCGCCTACGCGAATTCGGTCGGTGTCTCCGCTCCCACCTCGGACGTCTTCGGCTGCGCGGGCGTGCTGGCGAGCCAGCCGGGTGAGTGCGCGGCGCTGAACCGGCACGTCGCCACGCTGCCGCAGGCGCAGTGGTCCGACCCGAGCCAGTACTACCTGGCCGCGCCGGCCAACTACTACGCCAAGTTCTGGCACGACCACGCGATCAACAACCTGGCCTACGGCTTCCCCTACGACGACTACGCCGGCCAGTCCTCGTACATCTCGCACAGCGACCCGCAGTGGCTCGAGGTCGCCGTCGGCTGGTAGCCGCGGCGCGCAACCCATCCCACCCGGCACCTCATCCGACCAAGGAGTGTCGTGAACGCACGCCCACCTTCGCGCGCCCTGCACCCCCGACGCACCGTCAGACCCCTCTGGACGGCGGCCATCGCCGTTCTCGCCCTGCTCGCTGCCATCCTCTCCGGGACGGCGACCTCCGCGCACGCCGCGGCGACCCTGCTGTCGCAGGGCCGCCCGGCCAGCGCGTCCTCCATCGAGAGCACCGCCTTCCCCGCCTCAGCGGCGGTGGACGGCAATACCGGCACCCGCTGGTCGAGCGTGCCTGCGGTTGACCCGCAGTGGCTCCAGGTCGACCTCGGCGCCACCGCGTCGATCAGCCAGGTCGTGCTCAACTGGGAGACGGCCTACGCGACGGCTTTCCAGATCCAGACCTCCGACGACGCCAGCACCTGGACCACGATCTACTCCACCACCACCGGCACCGGCGGCAACCAGACGCTCAACGTCACCGGCACCGGCCGTTACGTCCGCATGTACGGGACGGCCCGCGCCACCGGCTACGGCTACTCCCTGTGGGAGTTCCAGGTCTTCGGCACCGCCGGCGCGGGCGGTGGCGCGACCTGCGGCACGCAGAACGCCGCGCTGAACCAGCCCGCGACCGCGTCGTCCACCGAGAACGTCGGAACTCCGGCGGCGGCCGCCGTCGACGGCAATACCGGCACCCGCTGGTCCAGCGCGTACAGCGACCCGCAGTGGCTCGAGGTCGACCTGGGCTCCACGCTGACGGTCTGCCAGGTCGTCCTCAACTGGGAGACCGCCTACGCCACCGCCTTCCAGATCCAGACCTCGACCGACAACACGAACTGGACCTCGATCTACTCGACGACCACCGGCACCGGCGGGGTCCAGACGCTGAACGTCTCAGGCACCGGGCGGTACATCCGCATGTACGGCACCGCACGCGCCACGGGCTACGGGTACTCCCTGTGGGAGTTCCAGGTCTTCACCGGCGGCAACGGCGGAGGCGGCGGGGGAGGCGGGGGTACCTGCGGCACCGCCAACGCGGCCCTGGGACACCCGGCCACCGCCTCCTCGATCCAGGACAGCAATCCCGCCTACGACCCCTTCTACGCCACCGACGGCAGCACGCTGACCCGCTGGTCGAGCGTGCCTGCGGTCGACCCGCAGTGGATCGACGTCGACCTCGGCGGGAGCCTGCCGATCTGCCAGGTGGTGCTCCAGTGGGAGAACGCGTACGCCTCGGCTTTCCAGATCCAGGTCTCCCCCGACAACACGAACTGGACCTCGATCTACTCCACCACCACCGGTACCGGGGGCACCCAGACCCTGAACGTCACCGGCACCGGGCGGTACATCCGCATATACGGCACCGCACGCGGGACGGGATACGGGTATTCGCTCTGGGAGTTCTCCGTCTACACGGTCGGCAACCAGACCGTCACCATCCCACCGCCCCCGCCGCAGCCCGCGCCGGGCAACTGCCCCTGGATCAACGAGCCGAACGTGGCCGTCTCGACCCGCGTCGCCCAGCTCATGGGCGCGATGACGCAGGACCAGAAGGACGCGATGCTCTACGGTGACGGCTCGAAGGTCTATATCGGGCAGATCGCCGGCCAGCCCTCGCTGTGCATCCCGAGCGTCAACCTCGAGGACGGGCCGAGCGGTGTGGGCGACGGGCTCGGCGGCGTCACCCAGTTTCCCGACGGTGAGGTGTCCGCGGCCACCTTCGACCCGAGCTACGTGCACGACTTCGGCGTCGCGGTCGGCCAGGAGTTCGCCGGCAAGGGCGTGAACGTCTCGCTCGGCCCGACCATCAACATGGTGCGCGACCCGCGCTGGGGCCGGTCCTACGAGACCTTCGGCGAGGACCCGTACCTGACCGGCGAGATCGTGAGCGCGGACGTTCAGGGCATGCAGAGCCAAGGCGTGATGGCCGAGGTCAAACACGCGGCCGCGTACAACATCGAGCAGCCGTCCGCACCGGGCAACGAGATCATCGACACGCGCACGCTGCAGGAGATGTACCTGCCCGGCTTCCAGACCGCCATCGAGAAGGGCGGCGCGGCGGCGCTCATGTGCGGGTACAGCATGGTGAACGGCAACTACTCCTGCCAGAACCCGTCCATCGAGAACGTCCCGATGTACCAGCAGGCCGGATTCCAGGGTTTCATCACCTCGGACTGGGGCGGCATTCACTCCACCGTGCCGTCGGCCAATGCCGGGGAGACGGTCGAGATGCCCTTCGGCGGGTTCTTCGCCACGTCACTCGAGCAGGCGGTCGCGGCGGGCCAGGTGACCCAGGCCACGTTCGACACGATGGTGTCCCGGGTGCTGACCCAGATGTTCCGCTTCGGCATGTTCGACAAGGCGCCGAGCGGCTCCACCACCACGATCGTCGCCACGCCCGCGCACCGCGCGGTCGCGCTCCGGGGCGACGAGGAAGGCACGGTGCTGCTGAAGAACAACGGCGTGCTGCCGCTCAACCCGAACGGCGGCGAGTCCCTCGCGGTCATCGGCACCCAGGCCGGCGCCGGCGCGATCACCGGAGGCGGCGGCAGCGGGAGCGCGACCAGCACCGGTACCTACAACCCGCTGTACAGCCTGCAGCAGCGCACCGCGGGGACGAACGTGACGGTCGGCTACGACGACGGCACGAACCAGGCCTCCGCGGTCGCGCTCGCGAAGTCCTCGACCGTGGCGATCGTCTTCGCCTCCGACAACTACGGGCACGAGGAGTCCGACAACACCACGCTCAACCTGCCGAACAACCAGGATGCGCTGATCTCGGCGGTCGCCGCGGCCAACCCGAACACGATCGTCGTGCTCAGCGACAACTCGGCGATCATGATGCCGTGGCTGAACCAGGTCGCGGGCGTGTTCGAGGGCTTCTACCAGGGTCAGGAGTACGGTCAGGCCGTCGCGGCGCTGCTGTTCGGCGACGTGAACCCCTCGGGGCACCTGCCGGTCACCTTCCCGGCCTCGCTGTCGCAGGTGCCGGCGAACACGGCCGCGCAGTGGCCCGGCGTCAACGGCACCGTGCAGTACTCCGAGGGGCTCGACATCGGGTACCGGTGGTACGACGCGAACAACGTCACTCCGCTGTTCCCGTTCGGGTTCGGCCTGTCCTACACCACCTTCTCGTTCGGCAACCTGCAAATCGGGGCGCTGAACAACGGGCAGGCGACGGTGACGGCCACCGTCACCAACACCGGGAGCCGGGCCGGTACCGAGGTGGCCCAGCTGTACGTCGGCGATCCGGCCTCGGCCGGCGAGCCGCCGCACCAGCTCAAGGGCTTCCAGCGGATCACGCTGAACCCCGGAGCGTCGGGCACGGTCACGTTCACGTTGACGGCGCACGACCTCGCGCACTGGGACACCGCCTCCAGTAACTGGACAGCGTCGGCGGGCTCCTACCAGATCCTGGTCGGAGACAGCTCGCGCAACCTGCCGCTGACCGGCAACCTCAACAACCCGAGCGACGTCACGGCGAACGCGATGGACTGAGCCGGGCGACGCACTACCGCAACAGGGCGGGGACCGGCACGGTGGATGCACCGTGCCAGTCCCCGCCGAGTTCGTACGTCCGCTCGCGAGCCGCTGCCCCGCCTACTGCCCGACGAAGGAGTAGCTCCGGTAGGTCGGGAGCCTCCGTCCGCCGTCGCCCACCGAGGTGTGCGTGGACAGGTAGTCGTTCCTGCCGGTGCAGTCAGGCG
The DNA here is from genome assembly GCF_041262525.1 of Streptacidiphilus sp. MAP12-20. Taxonomy (NCBI): domain Bacteria; kingdom Bacillati; phylum Actinomycetota; class Actinomycetes; order Kitasatosporales; family Streptomycetaceae; genus Streptacidiphilus; species Streptacidiphilus sp. MAP12-20. The sequence continues at coordinate 78,063 of NZ_JBGCCK010000026.1, read as the reverse complement.
CAAAGTAGAGCCGCATGTCAGCCAGCGTGTTGTCCAGGACCGAGTTCACGCCGTTCAGAACGAAGACGTGACAGGACTTGTCCGGCGGGTTGGAGACGGTCTCCACGATCCTGCCGTTCGTCGCGCTGACGGTGCCCTGCGGCGGGTCGGAGCAACCGGCCAGTGCCACGACGAGCACCGCTCCGCCCAGCAGGACGGCAAAAGATCTGCTGCGGGACATCTCTGCTCCTCCTCCGGCCCAAGGGCCGTTCGGCCACGTCACGAGGCTATGCGCGGCCTTGCGGCCACGCCGCCCGGCGGCGACCGTCCGGGTGAGCGGGTCGCGTGGCGGGTCGTCGGACGGTGCGCGAAGGTGGAAGGAACCGACTCTGCCGGAGGCAGTAATGAGCGACCACACCACCTACCGCGTCACCGAGATCGTCGGCACCTCCACCGAAGGCGTCGACGCCGCGATCCGCAGCGCCCTCAGCCGCGCGTCCCAGACCCTGCACGGCCTCGACTGGTTCGAGGTGACGCAGGTCAGGGGCAGCATCTCCGACGGCGAGGTCAAGCAGTTCCAGGTCGGTCTCAAGGTCGGCTTCCGCCTGGACGACACCGGCAGCTGAACCGCCGATCAGGCGGTCCAGCCGTCAGCCCGGTCCGGCGGCTGCCGCCCCACTCACCACATGACGGGCAGGCGCTCCGGCATCCGCTTCATGAAGCCGGTCCGCCAGACCAACTGCTCGACCGGCACCGCCAGCCGCAGCTTCGGCATGCGCTCCAGCAGGGTGGCCACCGCGATCTCGGCGTGCTTCTTGCCGAGGGCCGTCGCCGGGCAGTAGTGCTGTCCGCCGCCGAAGGAGAGGTGGTCGCCCGCGTTGGCCCGGGTGACGTCCACGACGTCCGGGTCGGCGAAGGCCTCCGGGTCGAAGTTGGCACCCTCGACCAGGACCAGGACCAGCTCTCCCCGGCGCACCAGCACGTCGCCGAGCTGGACGTCCTCCAGTGCGAGCCGCGGCAGCCCGTCGCCGATGGAGAGGTTGACGCGCAGCAGCTCGTCGACGGCCCCCGGGATCTTCGACGGGTCAGCCCGCAGCTCCGCCCAGACCTCCGGGTGCTGGAGCAGCGTCACGCAGGCCATGGCGAGGAACCCGGACGTGGAGATCACTCCCGCGCCGAACATCGTCACGCCCACGGTCGCGAGCATCTCGTCCGTCAGGTGGGCGTAGTCCGGGTCGAGCCGCAGCGCCGCGATCTCGGCCATCAGCCCCGTCGTCGCGGGGTCGTCCAGACGCTCCGTCATATAGGCCATGTCGCGGTCCCAGTTGAGCTTGGCACCGGCGATCGGGCAGGCCGAGTTCATGAAGGCGATGTCCAGGCTGGCGGCCAGCTTCGGCGCGTCCTCCAGCGGGATGCCGAGAATCCGGCAGTGCAGCGCCTCCGAGTACGGGTTGGCGAACTGCCCACGCAGGTCCACCGGCGCGCCCTGGGCGAGCAACCCGTCGACCAGCTCGGCGGCGTAGTCGGTCATCCAGTCGATCAGGCCCTCCGCCTTCGGGTTGATGGCCTTGAGCACCGCCTTGCGCAGGCCCACGCCGGTGATGTTGCCCATGTTGTTGACGACCTCGGGCGGGATCGTCAGCGCGTACTGCCGGGGCACGCCCGGCGCGGAGGTGTCCTTGAGGCTGAACCGCCGGTCCTCCAGAACCTGCCGGCACAGCGCGTGCGAGGAGACCAGCCAGGCCTCGTCACCGGCGATGGTGCGCACCCGCTTGACCGGCTCCTTGCGCAACTCCTCGATCTCGTCCGGCAGTCGGTCGCCCCGCCAGGAGAAGGGGAACGCGGGCACGCCGACGGGCGTGGCGGTGTCAACGGACATCGGAGTCTCCTTCGGCGGGCGTGACGATCGCGTGGCCCTGGTTGCGTGAGGCCCGCAGGCCGGAGCCGCGGGAGTAGAGGAGTTCGGCCAGCGGCAGCAGCTGGTGGTAGCAGTTGAGCGAGGAGGGCACCCCGAGGATGGCCGGGGTGTCCAGGAAGAGCGGCGCCTCGGCGCAGATGTAGCGCAGACACACCGCGCGCTGCTCCTCGGTGGCCTCGCGCCCGTCCAGCACCTTGGAGGTCAGGAACGAGCCGACCAGCGACTCGATGACCTCGCGGAACTCGGGGTCGCTGTCGAGCAGGGTGCTGATGTGCCGGTGCAGCTGCTGGTAGGACGGGCTGGCCTGGAAGTCCGACATGGCATGGGAGTTGATCCTCCCGCTGCCGAAGTCGACGGCCTCCACGGCGTTGTTGACCTTGGCACGGACGCCGCGCAGGTTCTTGATCGCCTTGCGTCGCGCGTCGTCGACGGTGTAGCCGAGCGCCTCGTACATCTCCGCCACGTAGAGGTCGGTGTAGACGAGGTCCACCTGGCGGAAGTTCTCGGCGCCCCAGCGAGCGAGGTCGATCAGCCGCTGGGCCGAGAAGTAGCTGTTGCCCGGGGAGACGCCGATGACGGCGTGGTCGCCGTCCGCCTGGATCAACTCGCAGTGCGGCGTGTAGGGCCTGACTCGGAATAAGGTTTTGGTCGCTGTCTGCAAAGGGAGAGCGTCCTTCGCGTCGCAAGTCCCGACGGGGCCCTGTGCCCCTGGTGTGGCGACGACACGTGCAGTCAACCTGCGGGCACGGACAGTGTCAACGTGCGGTCCCACCACCTGAGACACGTCAACCTCCATGTCATCATGTGTTCATCCGCAGGAGAGGCGAGGCACAGCACGTGAAGATCGTGATCGACGACTTGACCGGCTCGGACATCGCCGCCTTCCTGGAGGCGCACGTCGAGCAACTGCGATCCATCTCCCCGCCGGAGAGCACGCACGCCCTCGACCTGGACGGCCTGCGCCGGCCCGAGGTCACCTTCTGGTCCGTCTACGACGGTGACGCGCTGGTCGGCTGCGGCGCGGTCAAGCGACTGGACGCCGAGCACGCGGAGCTGAAGTCGATGCGCACCGACACCACCCGCAAGCGGAGCGGGATCGCCTCGTTCCTGCTGGGCCACATCATCGACGAGGCCCGCGCGATGGGCTTCACCCGCCTCAGCCTGGAGACCGGCTCGACGGAGTTCTTCCAGCCGGCCAGGAGCCTCTACGCCAAGTTCGGATTCGAGCCCTGCGCGCCCTTCGGCGACTACCGGCCCGACCCGCACAGCGCCTTCCTGACGCGGGCACTCTGACTCCGCTGCTAACCCCACTGCTGACCCCACTGCTGACCCCGCCGCTGCGTTCAAGAAATTGACACGGTTTCATACCCGCAGCTCAGGACAGCCACAGCTATGACGGTAGAGAGCGCTCTCTGTTCACTACATTGACGCACTCCCCCACCCACGGTTAACTCACCTTCCAGTTCGTGATGTGACGCCCACCCAGCTCCTGCACACGGATTGGATGCTTTCGTGCGCCGAATACACCGTCGCCTCGCCACACTCACCGGCCTCGTCCTCATCGGCGGGACCGTGACCGGACTCTCCGCCGGCTCCGCCCCCGCCGCCCCACGCACCCCGCTCTACCTCGACGCCCACGCCTCGGTCTCCGATCGCGTCGCCGACCTGCTGCACCGCATGACGCTGCGGGAGAAGATCGGCCAGATGGACCAGGAGGCGCTGGTCACCGTCCAGGGCACCTGCAACTGGTCCGGCGGCGCGCTCAACCAGGCGTGCCTGCACAGCGTTCTGGTCGACAACGCGGCCGGCTCGATCCTCTCCGGCGGCGGCATGCCGCCCGCCGTCAACACCGCCAAGGACTGGGCGGATCTGACCAACGCGGTCCAGAACTACGCGATCACCAACTCGCGGCTGCACATCCCGATCCTCTACGGCATCGACGCCGTCCACGGCCACAACAACGTGCTCGGCGCGACGATGTTCCCGCAACAGATCGGCATGGGCGCGACCTGGGACGCGGCGCTGGAGCGCAGCGTGGCGCAGTCCACCCAGCGCGCGGTGGCGGCGACCGGCATCAACTGGGCGTTCGGGCCCGTCGCCGAGATCGCCAGGGACCAGCGCTGGGGCCGCTACTACGAGGCCTTCTCCGAGGACCCGCTGCTCACCGGCACGATGGCCGCCGCCGCGGTCGGCGGAATCCAGGACTCCTCCAGCGGCACCAGGATCGCCGCCACGGTCAAGCACTTCGCCGGCTACTCGCAGCCGCTCAACGGCCACGACCGCGTGCCCGCCGACTACTCGGCCCGCTACCTCCAGGACACCATCCTGCCCGCCTACAAGCAGGCGATCGGCGCGGGCGCGCTCAGCGTCATGGCCGACTCCGGCGCGGTCAACGGCGTGCCGGTCACCGGCTCGCACTACCTGCTCACCAGTGTGCTGCGCGACCAGTACCACTTCGACGGCGTCGTGGTCAGCGACTGGAGCGACGTCCGCAACCTGCAGACCGCCTACCACATCGCCGCCGACTACCCCGAGGCCATCGCCAAGGCGGTCAACGCCGGTGTGGACATGGCGATGGAGCCCACCAACGCAGCCGACTTCACGGCGTCCGCCCTCACCGCCGTGCAGCGCGGGCTGATCTCGCAGCAGCGCATCGACCAGGCCGTCTCGCGCATCCTCACCATGAAGTTCAAGCTCGGCCTGTTCGAGCACCCCTACGTCGACGCGTCCAAGGCCGACGGCATCGTCAACGGCGCCGACCTGGGCCTGGCCAAGCAGGCCGCGACCGAGTCCTCGGTGCTGCTGCGCAACCAGGGCGGCGTGCTGCCCTTCGGCTCCGGCGTTCACAAGATCGTCGTGACCGGCCCCAACGCGGACAACATCAACAACCAGATGGGCGGCTGGACCATCGGCTGGCAGGGCGTGCCGAAGGGCACGAACGTCGGCGGCACCACCGTGCTCGCCGGGCTGCGCGAGGGCGCTCCGGCCGGAACCAGCATCGACTACCAGGCCGACGGCACCGCGGCCGCCGCCGATCTGCAGAACGCCGACGCGGCCGTGGTCGTGGTCGGCAACACCCCGGGCGCCGAGGGCCCGAACGACCAGCCCAACCCGTCCCTCGCGGCGGACCAGCAGGCGGAGGTCGCCGCGCTCCAGGCGACCGGCAAGCCCGTCGTCGTCGTGGTCGTCGCGGACCGTCCGCTGGTGCTCGGCAGCGCCGCGAAGACGGCCGGGCTGCTGATGGCCTGGCTGCCCGGCACCGAGGGCGGCCACGCGGTGGCCGACCTGCTCTACGGCAAGGCGAACCCGAGCGGACGGCTGCCGGTCTCCTGGCCCAAGGCCATCGGCAACGAGCCCGAGTTCTACACCCAGCTCCCCGGCACCAACGGCGGTGCCGACTCCGGCTACAGCCCGCTGTTCGCCTTCGGGGCCGGACTCTCCTACACCAGCTGGCAGTTCGGCGCGCCGGTCCCCGACCGGACCAGCGTCGGCACGGACGGCTCGCTCAAGGTGAGCGTCCCGGTCACCAACACCGGTTCCACGGCCGGTGACGTGGTCGTGCCGCTCTACGTGTCGCAGCCGGTCAGCCAGGTGCTGACCCCGGCGAAGTGGCTGGTCGGCTTCGCCCGCCTGCACCTCGACGCGGGCGCGCACGGCACGGCGCAGCTCACCGTCCCGCTCTCGCTGCTCGCCCACACGGAGGGCGACATCAACGGCGACGGCGGCCGGACCGTCGAGCCCGGCGCCTACACCCTGCTGGCGGGCGACAGCACGACCGGGACCGGTTTCACCGTCGGCTGATCCCAGCCGATCAGGCTGACTCCCCCAGCCTCGCAGTGACCTGGGCCAGCGCGTCCAGACGACACTGCAGGCTGGGGTGGGTCGAGAAGAGCCGCGACAGCGCCGACCCGGACCCGGGCTCGGCGCCACCGTCCGACCCGCTGGTCAGGGCCGGGACGAAGAGGACGGCGTTGAAGGCCTGCGCGGTGCGCAGGTCCTTGGTCGGGATGCGCCCCGCGTTTCCACTGACCTTGACCAGCGCCGAGGCCAGCGCCGACGGCCTGCCGGTGAGCTCGGCCGCGGAGCGGTCCGCGGCCAGCTCGCGGTAGCGCGACAGGGCCCGGATCAGCAGGAAGCTCAGCGCGTAGACGACCGCGGAGACGGCGACCACCGCCGCGACGATCATCGCCGTGTTCTGGTCCCGCCGCCCGCGCCCGCCGATCAGCCCCGAGTAGAAGCCGACGCGGACCGCGAGCCCGGCCAGCACGCCGAGGAACGAGGCGATGGTGATCACCGCGACGTCCCGGTGCGCGATGTGGGAGAGCTCGTGGGCGAGCACCCCGTCCAGCTCCTCACCGTCCAGACGGCGCAACAGGCCCGAGGTCACGCAGAGCACCGCGTGGTCGGCGTTGCGGCCGGTGGCGAAGGCGTTGGGCAGGTCCGTGTCCGCGAGGGCCAGCCGGGGCTTGGGCATGTCGGCCAGGGCGCAGAGCCGGTCGACGGCTCCGTGCAGCCGGGGCTCCTCCTCGGCCGTCACCTCGCGGGCCCGCATCGCGAAGAGCGCGACCCGGTCCGAGAACCAGTACTGCGCGGCCAGCGCTCCCCCGGCGATGACCACGACCAGGACGGCCGACTTGAGCAGCGCGACCAGGACCGCCGCGAAGACCACGTAGAGGAGCCCGAGCAGGAATACGACGGTCACCATGCGGACCGTGAGCTGCCGGTCTGGAGCGAATCGGGATTGCACGCTGATCGCCTCCGCAGGGCCGCGCAGCATCGCCTGTCGACACCTGTCGACGCCTCCAGCGTAAGCCCGTCACCGCCCAGTGGACAGCGTCCGAGGGCGCGTCTCCCGCCGAGCGGTTATCTTGCTTGAAGATCGTTCGCCGGCGGCCGGAGACCACGCGGAGTGCAGATGCGCGGAGCTCAGATGCTCGAAGCGCTGCGCCGAGTGCGCCGCAGGCCGGTCCGGGCCCTGCGGCGCCCCGCGCAGGTGCCGCTGACCCTCTTCGAGGCCGGTTACCTGACCCGCCGTCGCGGGGCAGACCCGGGTGAGCTCGTCTTCGCCGCCGTCGATCTGGAGACGACGGGTCTCGACCCGCGCAGCGACCGCGTCTGCGAGATCGGGGTGATCCGCTTCCGCGCCGACGGGACGGTGCTGACCGAGTTCGCCAGCGTGCTCGACCCGCAGCGGCCCATGGACGCCACCGAGTTCCACGGCCTGGACGAGGCGCACGTGCGCGGCGCGCCGACCTTCGCCGAGGTGCTGCCGCAGATCGGACCGCTGCTGGCGGACGCGGTCGTGGTGGCGCACAATCTGGCGTTCGAGGACGCGTTCCTGGCGGCCGAGATCCGCCGCGCCGGGCGGGATCTGTCGCCGCGTCCGCCCGGACTGTGCACGCTCGTCACGGCCCGCGCCCAGCTGGAGGGCCCCGGCTACGGCCTCGCCACCCTCTACCGCAGCCTGACCGACGCCCCGCTCGTGGACGCGCACACCGCGCTCGGCGACGCGAGGGCGACGGCCGAGCTGCTCACCGCGCTGCTCGCCCAGGCGCCGTCACCCCTGCGGTACGCCGGTCCGCGGCCGGGCCCCGAGGCGCGCGGCCCCGCCGTTCCGCCGCGGGGACGCACCGCCGCCCGTCCGGTCGGCCCCGGACGCGGCACTCCCCCGGCCGAGGACGACCCCCGCCCTCGCCACAGCTGGCGGCGCAAGGAGCTCGCCCCGGCCTGGGGCCGGTGCGACCCGGTCGGCTGAGATCAGTCGACGCAGGGGATCTTGCCGGAGCCGCCCTGGACGGCGGGTCCCTGGAAGACCAGGTGCGGCGTGCCGGAAGGGCTGGCGCCGGAGGTGGAGCCGGAGCTGCCCGACGACGAGCCGGCCGACGGCGCGGTGAAGCCGGCGCCGAGGATCACCTCGACGTGTCCCGCCGCGACCGCGCTGCTGGCGGTCGCGCCGCTGACGCCGAGCTTCGTCGCGATCTGCGCACCCGCCGCGTCCGCGCCCGAACCGTAGAGGACGCGGGTGGTGCTGCTGGCGGCGTGGTTGCCGGTCGTGCCCTTGGTGTAGCCGGCGGCGACCAGCGCGGAGGACTCGGCCCCGGCGGCCCCGCTGACTCCGGAGCCGTTGAACACGTCCACGATCGCCTGAGCCGCAGGCGCGGAACTGGTCGAGGCGGCGGGCTTGGGCGCCGGGTCATGACCGAAGAGCGCCTGCACCGTGCGCTGGACCTGGCTGACGCTGACCGAGTTGACGGACTGCATCCCCTCGCCGGGTATGTACACAGTCGGCAGGCCGGAGATGGGCAGGGTGTTGAAAGTGACCTTGCCGCCCGTCAGATTGGGCGCCTGCTGGGCGAAGTCGAGGATGCTCCACTGGTCGTCGATGACGACGTCCTTCTTGACCACGTTCAGCAGGCCCTGCAGCTTGCCGAGGTCGGAGAACATGCCGTTCTTCTTCAACTGCACCTCGGCCGACGTGATGTAGGCCTGCTGGCGGTGGGTGCGGGCGAAGTCGCCGCCGTTGCCGTTGCCGTCGGTGTTGGTCAGGTTGTGCCGCTGACGCACGAAGGAGAGCGCCTCCGCCGGGGTCTGCAGCACGTTCAGGCCCGCGTGGAAGTTCGCGCCCGATCCCTGGCCGGTCATCGCCGGGTCGGAGGTGGCGTGGTTCAGGCACACGGTCACCGGGCCGATGGCCTTGGCGATGTCGTAGAAGCCGATCAGGTTGACCTCGGCGAAGTGGTCGATGTGCACGTTCAGGAACTTCGACACCGTCGTCAGCGTCGCCGCCCGGCCGACGTCGCGGCTGGCCTGCTCCAGCGCCGCGCCCTTGAGCCCCTTGGCCTCCAGCCCGGACATCGCCCCGGCCTTGGCCAGGCCGTAGGCCTCCTTGATCTTGTGCATGCCCTGCTCGGAGCCGTCGCCGTTGTACGTCATGACGTAGTCGTCGCGCGGCACCGAGACCGCCTCGACCTTGGCGCCCGAGTCGGCGGGTATGTGCAGCATGATCAGGCTGTTGGTGTTGTAGCCGCCGACGTTGCTCGACGAACCCGCGTGCAACTGGTCCTGGATGAACCAGCTCGGCAGGTCGGAGCCGTCGTTGCCCTTCCGGCTGTCCAGACCGATCAACAGGATGTTGACCGAGTTGTCCAGCTTCGCCGGGCCGTTCTTCTGCGAGACCGACAGCGCGCCCGACTGGGTCACCCCGGTCGTCAACTGCTGGTAGCCGTACCAGGTCACCCCGGCCACCGCGGTCACCACGGCGGAACCGACCACCGCGGCGGTGCGCCCCACCACGACTGCGCGCGACACCCCGCCGCCGACATATCCGCTCCTGCGGCTACCCACGTCCGTTGCCCTTCGCCTTGTTCGCCGCCACCAGGCGGCCCACTCCGATCGCCACGGCGCACCCCACCGCCAGGCCCATCAGCGGGAAGGCGCCGGCCACCCACTGGACCAGATGCTTTGCGAGCTCCACCGTGCCGGTCGAGCCGTCCGACACGACGTGCCCGGCCAGCGCCATCAACAGAACGACCGGGGGCGCTCCGGTGGCCACCCACCACACCCCCGGCCGCGAACAGAGCAGCGCCGCACCCGCTGTGCCCAGCATCACTCCGGCGGTGAAAAGCAGGCCGCCGCCGCTGCCGGGCAGGGCCGTGACCAGCATCACGCCGATCAGCACCGACGCCGACACCGCGCCCGGCCGCTGCCCGGCACTTCGCCCGCCGCGCCCACTGTCCCCGCCATGCCCGCCGTGACCGCCTGACCTGCCGGATCCGCCGCCCTCGCGGCGGCGCTGCGCCCGGCCGCCCTGGGCCGTCGCCGTACCCGCCCCGGCGCCGTACCGGCCGGTCTCCTCGGACCGGTCCCAAGCGTCGGTCATCTTTCCCACCCTTCACATGCGCGACAGCAGCCACTGTGCGGTGCTTCACTGTCAGGACGCATCGCAAATCCGCTCGGTTGCAGAGTTGCGCAATCTAGCAAGTGTTCTTGTGAGCGCCAACCGTGGGCTCCTCACACGCCTGGCCTCCCGCGTTCGGTAGTCTGCTGTCCACCGTCAGCGGCCGAGGGGAGGCAGGGACATATGGAAGCACGGGTGTCCAGCTCGCGTCCCCGCGCCGCCGTTCTCGAGCCGGACCGGCTCGACGAGGCTGCCACCGCCTTCGCGCTGCTGGCCTCGCCGATGCGGCTGCACATCATGTGGCTGCTGCTCGCTGCCGAGAGTGACGTCGGCGGGCTGGCCGAGCGGACGCGGGCGTCGATGCCGGCGGTGAGCCAGCACCTGGCCAAGCTGAAGCTGGCCGGCCTGGTCCGCTCGCGTCGCGAGGGACGGCGGCAGGTCTACCTGGTCGACGACCCGGTGATGGCGGCCGCGGTCAGGCTGCTGCTCGACCCCTCCCAGGCGCGGTTCCAGCCCCGGGCGAGCATCAGCGCGCCCGCGTATCCGGCCAGCACCACGGCCAGCAGCGCGTAGAACGAGATCGGCAGCACGCGCAGCCCGAGAGCGGCGCCGACCGGAGTCGCGGGCAGCAGCAGGCCCACGGCGGCGAGGCCGAGATTGGCGATCCGCACCGGCCAGGACGCCCGCACCCGCAGCCCAGCGCCGCCGAGCACCCGCAGCAGCTGGACGGTGACGGCCTGGGTGATCAAGTTCTCGGTGAACCAGCCGGAGTGGAAGAGCTCCTCCGCGTGCGGGGCGTGCGCGTCCCCGACGACCGCGCGCAGCACCACGAAGGTGGCAAGGTCGGCAACCGCGTTGACGCAGCCGAAGAGCAGGGCGAAGCGGGCCAGCGTGCGCCGGTCCAGAAGACGCGGCCGCTGCGCGGTCGGCGAATCGACGAGCGGGCGGTCGAAGGCCAGGGCGAGCTGCGCGGCGTCGAAGCAGAGGTTCTGCGTGAGCACCTGCACCGGCAGCATCGGCAGGAAGGGCACCATCGCCCCGGCCGCGAGCATGGCGACCACGTTGCCGACGTTGGAGGCCAGCGTGATGCGCAGGTAGTTACCGATATTGGCGACCGCCGTGCGCGCCGCCCGCACCGATTCCCCCAGCGCGCCCAGTCCCGGCGCGGCCAGCACCAGGTCGGCACTGCGGCGCGGCCCTTCGTCCAGCGCGCCGGGCGAGCTGAGGCCGACGTCGGCGGCGTGGAGGGCGGGCAGGTCGTTGAGTCCGTCGCCGAGGAAGCCGACGGTGTGCCCGTTCGCGCGCAGGGCTCGCACGATGCGTGCCTTCTGGGCGGGCGCGGCGAGGGCGAAGACGGTGGCGCTCTCGACGGCCCGCCTCAGCTGCGCGTCGTCCATCGCCTCGGTGTCGGGGCCGAGCAGCGGCGTGCCGGGGTCGAACCCAGCGTCGCGGCAGGCGCGCTCCGCCGAGCCCGGCCGGTCACCGGTGACGATCTTGACCGCGATCCCGTGCGCGGCGAGCTCGGCCAGCGCGGACGCGGCGGACTCCTCCGGCTCGTCGGTGAGGGTGACCAGTCCGAGCAGCTCCAGCCCGTAGGGGTCCTGCTGACGGCGACGCGCGGCCCGCGTGCCGACGCCCGGCGCGGGCGTCTCCTCCTCGGCCAGCGCGACGGCCAGCACCCGTAACCCGTCCGCCGCGTGCCGCTCGGCCAGCGCGACGATCGCGGCCCGGCGGTCGTCGGTCAGTTCCGCCGCGCCGCCCCGCTCGGCACGGCAGCGGGCGAGCACGTCCTCGACGGCGCCCTTCACCACCAGCGTCTGTACGCCCAGTCGGGCCCGCGCCCGCACCACGGCGACGGCGATCCGCCGGCTCGGGTCGAAGGGCACGGCGGCGACGCCGGTCCACTGCTCCGCGAAGTCAGGATCGGCGTCCCAGGCGGCGTCGAGCAGCGCCTCGTCGACGCTGTCGATCACCGGCGGATCACCGAGCTCGGTGCAGATCAGGCTGTTGACGGCGGCCCAGTGCAGCACCTGGGGATCGCTCCCGCCCCGGGGGTCGACGCCACAAGAGACGGTGAGGCTGTCGCGGGTGAGCGTGCCGGTCTTGTCGGTGCACAGCACATCGACGGCGCCCAGGTCGTGCACGGCCGTCAGCCGCCTGGCGTAGACGTGCCGACCGCGCAGCACGCTCGCCTGGCGTGCCAGCGCGGCGGTCACGACGAGCAGCAGCATCTCCGGCGTCAGTCCGACCGCGACCGCCGCGGCGTAGGGGACGACCTGCCAGGTGCGGCCATCGGCGAAGGCGCCGACGAGCAGGCCGGCCGCGCCGGAGAGCAGCGCCAGCCGCAGCAGCAGGCCGGAGACGGCGCGGGCGCTGCTGTCGAACGCCGTCCGTCGCTTCGGCGGGAAGGCCGGTGCGGCCGGGGCGGCAGGGGCGGGCGGGGCCGCGGGCGTCGGCAGCGTCGCAGGCACGGACCCGACCAGAAAGGCGTCCGCTCCGGTCGCCAGCACCACGCCTGTCCCGGTCCCCTGGGCGACGGTGCTGCCGCGCAGGCAGAGCCGGTCGTTCTCGGGCGAGCGCGCGGCGCTGCCCTGGCCGGCTCCCGCTCCGGCCGCATGCTTGCCGACCGGAACGCTCACTCCGGTCAGCGCGGACTGGTCGAGGGTCAGCCCCTCCGCGCGGAGCAGCAGCAGATCGGCCGGCACCGGGTCGCCGGGCGCGAGGCGGACCAGATCCCCCGGAACGAACTGGTCGAGCGGCAGCTCCCTGGCGACCGGCCACGCCTGGGCGCCGTCACGCCGCCGCAGAACCGTCGCCGTTCCCTCCCCGTAGGAGCGCAGCGACTCGGTGTCCCGCTCGGCCCGCAGCTCACCGGCGAGGCGCAGCGCGCACCCGGCGACGACCAGGACCGTCAGCACCGCTGCACTGCTGAACGCCCCGGACAGGGCGGTGACCAGCACCAGCATGCAGAGCGTCGCGGCGAAGGGGTCCCGCAGCTGGGCGAGCAGCCGTCGCGGCCAGGACGGCGGGACGGGCCTGGGCAGCGTGTTCTCGCCGTGCGTGACCAGCCGTAGTTCGGCCTGCGCCTCGTCCAGTCCTCGGTGGCCGGTCTCGAGCGCGCGCAGCACCTGCAGGTCGCTCACCCCGGCCGACTGGACCAGCGCTACCTCCTCGAAACGGTCTGTCGGGCTCAGCGTATAGCGCGCCGCGCTGACACCGTCAGCCGCACGGTCAGCGCAGGAAGACCACGCGTTCGCTCAGCTCCTCCGCGAGGTGGCCGGGGACGTCGGCGTAGACCTCGAGCTCGGCGACGGAGCTGAAACCGCCGTGCTCCCCGCGCGCCTCGACGATCCGCTGTGCCATGTCCGGCGTCACGCCCGGCAGTCCCGCCAGCACCGGCACCGGGACGTGGTTGACGTCGGCGAGCCCGCCGTCGTCGTACCGGCGCGGCAGGTCGGGGCGGCCGATCCGCAGCTCCCTGGCCAGGCCGGGGTCGCGTTCCGCCAGCCGCTGCGCCTCGGCCCGGCGCCGCCTGCGGGCCAGGGCGTCCTCGACGGCGGGGTCCCGCTGCGAGCCGACGAGCCGGCGCCGCACGGTGAAGGTGACGGCGAGGCCTCCCGCGACCAGGACGACGGCGATCAGCGCGCCCGCGACGGTATTGCGCGTCGAGCCGGTGGGCGCCGAGGCCAGCACGAGGGCGACGACCGTGGTCGCGCACGCGACCGCCGCGATCACCGCGAGAACGCGGTCGTGCAGCCGCCAGGCGGCCCAGCCGAGGACGACCGCAGTCCCGAGGCCGATGGTGAAGAGCGGCAGCAGCGCCCAGAGCAGGCTTCCGGCCGGACTCATCCGCCCCGCAGGACGCCTGGTATCGCCTGATTCAGACACATTTCAACGGTAAGGTCAGCCCGCTGACGCGGCACCCGCAGCCCGCACGCACCCCCGATCCTGCCTGCACCGGCTCTGCTCGGAGTGCGGCGCCGTACCGAGCCCGCCCCAGGCCGAATTGTGCCGGCGCTGCGGCGCCTCGCGGGCCCGGCACGGCGAGCCGAGTCCGCCGACCGCTCGCAGCGGTGCGGAGCCCGACCTACGCTGAGCCCATGGCCCGGCTCAACGACGAGGTCCAGGCGCTCCTCGAGGAGTACGCCGACCTGCTGACGATCACCGGCGGCGACGCGTTCCGGGTGCGCTCCTACGAGAAGGCCGCCCGCGCGATCGGCGGATACGGCGGCGACCTCGCCGGGATGGACGCCAAGGCGCTCCAGTCGATCCCCGGGGTCGGCAAGTCGATCGCCGAGAAGATCGAGGAGTACCGCACCTCAGGCTCCTTCGCGGCCCTCGAAGCGCTGCGGGCCAAGATCCCGGCGGGCGTGCGGGAGATGACGGGCGTTCCGGGCCTCGGCCCGAAGAAGGCCCTGGCCCTCTACAGGGACCTGAAGATCTCGACCGTCGCGCAACTGCGCGCCGCCGCCGAGGCGGGCCGACTGCACGATCTGCCGGGCTTCGGCGGCCGCACCGAGGAGAACATCCTGCACGGTCTCGACCTGCTCACCCAGGCCGCGACCCGAGCCGACCTCGGCACCGCCACCGCCGTCGCGGAGGGGATCGTGGCCGCGCTGACGAAGGTGCCCGGCTGCCTGCGCTGCACCTGGGCCGGGTCGCTCCGTCGGATGCGGGAAACCGTCGGCGACGTCGATATCCTGGCCGCCGCCGAGGAGTCCGGCCCGCTGATGGACGCGTTCCTCGCACTGACCACGGTCGCCGAGGTCATCGCCCACGGGCCCACCAAGACCTCGATCCGGACGAGCAAGGGTCTCCAGGTCGACCTGCGCGTCGTCGAGCCGGACGCATGGGGCGCGGCGCTCGTCTACTTCACCGGATCCAAGGCGCACAACATCAAGCTGCGCACGATGGCCGTCCGGGCGGGACTGAAACTCTCCGAGTACGGGCTCTTCGACGCCGACTCCGGCGAGAAGATCGTCTCGCGCACGGAGGAGGAGGTCTACGCGGCGCTCGGTCTGCCCTGGATCCCGCCGACGCTCCGCGAGGACCGCGGCGAGGTCGAGGCGGCCCTCGCAGGCGAACTCCCCGTCCTCGTCTCCGAACGCGAGCTGCGCGGCGACCTGCACACCCACACCGACCTCACCGACGGCGTCGCCTCACTGGAGGAGATGCTCGCCACCGCCCGCGCCCGCGGCTACTTCTACTACGCCGTCACCGACCACGCGCCGGACCTGGTGATGCAGCGGATGACCGACGAGAAGATGCTCGCCCAGCGCGAGAAGCTGCGCGGCCTCGCCGGGCAGTACGGCCGGATGCGACTGCTGCACGGCACCGAGCTCAACATCGGCCCGGACGGAGACGTCGACTGGCCTGCGGAGTTCCTGGTCGGTTTCGACGTCTGCGTGGCCTCGGTCCACTCCCACTTCGGCGCGGACCGGGCCGCGCAGACCCGCCGTCTGATCCGCGCGTGCGAGAACCCGCACGTCCACATCATCGGCCACCCCTCCGCCCGGAGAATCGGCCGCCGCGCGCCGATCGACGTCGACTGGGACGTCGTCTTCGCCGCCTGCGCGCGCACCGGCACGGCGATGGAGATCAACTCCTCGCCCGAGCGAATGGACCTCGGAGACGAACTGGTCCGCCGCGCCCGTGCGGCGGGCGTCCGCTTCTCGATCGACAGCGACGCGCACTCGACCGTCCAACTCGACCGCCCCCGCTACGGCGTCGGCACCGCGCAGCGTGCCTGGCTCGGCCCGGAGGACGTGATCAACACCTGGACCTGGCAGCGCCTGCGCCGCTTCCTCACCAAGCCCGAGCTGCACTGACCCGCATGCCGGGCGCTCAGCGCCCGACCCAGGAGCCCGTCAGCTTCTTAGGTGAACTCTGCTTTTCTGTGCGTGCGCACGCACGCCCTAGAACTTCCGTGCATGCGCACGCAAACCGATAGGCTGTCCATATGACGCGCGCCGACCTCTCCCTGGGCAGCCTGTCCGCCAGGGACCACGCCTTCTACGGTCTCGTGTGGGCCGGCACCACGCTCTCCGCACAGGTGGACCGGGCCCTGATGCGCGCGCACGACTTGCCGCTGTCCTGGTTCGAGGTGATGCTCTGGCTGCACGGCCAGACCGGCCCCGTCGCCGCCTCCGCCCTCGGCGCGAAGACGCTGCTCAGTCGCACCCAGGTGTCGCGCGTGGTGGACTCCCTGCAGGCACGCGGGCTGGTCGCCCGCACGCCCTCCCCCCACGACGCCAGATCCGTCGAGATCGCGCTCACCCCGGCGGGGCGCGCCGCCTTCGCCGAGGCCGACGCCACGCGGCGGGCCGCGCTCGCCGAGGTCTTCGACGAGCGGCTGAACGACGAGGACATCGCAGCCCTGGAAACCGCCTGGGCCAAGCTCAAGGCGCGCCACTGACGGCCCCCGGCCACGGGGACGCCGTGGGGTGGTCGCCGGACACGTGTGCACGCCGACCTCCGGTGTCCGATCATGGAGTCAGTTTCTGTCGACCGGGGGACGAGGAGAGAGCGGTGGGCGCGGAGGCCCCGAAGCGGGACGCCGCCGCGACAGCGATCGACGCGGCGGCCGCCGCCATGGCCGTCACGAGCGACGCGCTGCTCGGCAGTCTGGTCCCCGGGCTGCCGGTCGGCGTGGCCCTGCTCGACCTGGAGCTGCGCTGGCAGTACTCCAACGAGGCGTTCGCCCGGCTCACCGGGGTGACCCCGGAGTCCTTCGCCGGACGGCCGCTCGCCGACACCCCGCTCGCGGCGGCCGCCGCCACCGCCCTGCGGGTACTCGCCGACGGCGAGTCCCGCCCGTTCGAAACAACCGGGCCCAGCCAGACCGGGTCCGCCGTACCGGCCGTCCAGCTCCGCCTCCAGCGCCTCGCCCCCGAAGGCCGCGTCGCCGGCGTCCTGGCCGTCACGGTCGGCGCCACCCCGGCCATCGCGTGGGGCTCTGCCGCGCCTGCTGGCGCTCCGGCGGACCCGGACGCGGCCCGGTTGGGCCTGCTCACCGCCGCCGGGGAGCAGATCGGCACCACCCATCACCTCCGTGCTGGCCGTGCCGCTCACCGCCCGCGGGCACCTGATCGGCGCACTCACCCTCGCCCGCCGCGCGCCCACCCAGCCGACTGCCACCGAGCCGACCGCCACCCAGCCGACCAACTCCGACCTGCCCGGCGACGGATTCGGCGACGACGACATCACGCTGATCGAGGAGCTCGCCGGCCGGGCCGCCCTCAGCGTCGACAACGCCCGCCGCTACATGCGCTCCCAGGGCATCGCCCTGGAACTCCAGCGCGCTCTGCTCGCCGAACCGGCCAACCCGCATCCCAACCTCGAGATCGCCTGCCGCTACCTGCCCTCCGGCACCAGCTCCGTCGTGGGCGGCGACTGGTACGAGAGCGTCCGGCTGCCCTTCGGCCGGACGCTGCTGGTCATCGGCGACGTGATGGGCCACGGCGTGGAGGCCGCGGTCGACATGAGCACCTACCGCTCGATGCTCCGCTACGTCGCCGCCATGGACCTGCCGCCGCACCGGATCCTGCGCCAGCTGGACTCCCTCATCTCCGAGAACGAGTCGGCACGCCCGGCCACCTGCCTGCTCGCGCTCGTCGACCCGAGCCGCAACCGGGTCACCTTCTCCAGCGCGGGTCACCTTCCGCCCGCCCTGGTCGGCCCTGGCCAGGTGACCGAGCTGGTCAGCCTGCCCAGCGGCCCGCCGCTGGGCACCGGCGTCGGCGGCTACCAGCAACTGGTCCGCGAACTGCTGCCCGGCCAGGTGCTGCTGCTCTACACCGACGGGCTGGTGGAACGCCGCCACGAGGACATCGACGTCTCGCTCGACCGCCTCGCCGCAGTGCCGCTGCCCGCCGGAGGCGAACTCGACGACCTCATCGACGCCGCCCTCCACAGCTCCTCCCCGAGCGACGCCGAGGACGACATCGCCCTGCTCGCCGCCCGGGTCCGGCCACGCTCGACCTGATCCCGGAAGAGATCCTCAAAGTTTCTCCCGGAGAGTGTCGATCGGGACCGACCCCGTTCGTAGTGGTTGTATCGGGCAGGCAGACAGCCGGTCCATGAGAACCACGAGGAGAACACCATGAAGCAGTACCTGCTGTCGGTGCACATGGTCGAGGGCCAGCAGGCGCCGGCCGCCGAGACGATGCAGCAGATGTACACCGACGTCGACACGTTCAACAAGAAGCTCCAGGCCGACGGCGCCTGGGTCTTCGCCGGCGGACTGCTCCCCGCCGACGTCGCCACCGTCGTCACCGCCCAGCCGGACGGCAAGGTGCTCACCACCGACGGGCCGTTCGCCGAGACCAAGGAGCACCTGGGCGGCTTCTGGGTCGTCAAGGCCGCCGACCTGGACGCCGCGCTCGCGCTGGCCGGCGAGGGCAGCCGGGCCTGCCGGGGCCCGGTCGAGGTCCGCCCCTTCCAGGACGAGCCGGAGCTGTAAGTCCTTGCCCCCCGCCTTGCCCACCCCTGAGCAGGTCTTCCGCGAGGAGTACGGCCGCTGCGTGGCAACCCTCATCCGCTTCCTCGGCGACATCGATCTCGCCGAGGAAGCAGTGCAGGACGCCTTCGCGGTGGCCCTCGAGCGCTGGCCTGAGTCCGGCACACCGCCCAACCCGGGAGCCTGGATCACCACCACCGCGCGCAACCGGGCCATCGACCGGCTGCGCCGCGACGCCACCCGGCACGACCGTCACCTCCAGGCCCGTCAGTTGCTGGAGGCGACCACCCCGACGCCGGACGAGCAGGCAGCAGAGGAGGGATCCGTGCGCGACGACCGACTACGGCTTCTGTTCACCTGCTGCCACCCCTCACTGGCGCGCAGCGCCCAGGTGGCGCTGACGCTGCGGCTGCTCGGCGGCCTGGAAACCCCCGAGATCGCACGGGCCTTCCTGGTGCCGGAGACGACGATGGCGCAACGGCTGGTCAGGGCCAAGCGGAAGATCAAGGAGGCGGGGATCCCGTACCGGGTCCCCGCCGAGGCCGAACTCCCCGACCGGCTGCGCGCGGTGCTCGACACGCTCTACCTGGTCTTCAACGAGGGCTACGCCGCCTCGACGGGCGAGGCGCTGCTGCGCGAGGACCTGTGCGCGGAGGCGCTGCGACTCGCCCGCGTGCTGGCCGAGTTGATGCCGGACGAGCCGGAGGCCCTCGGCCTGCTGGCGCTCATGCTGCTCACCCACGCCCGCCGCCGGGCCCGCACCGGGCCGGACGGCACGCTGGTCCTCCTCACCGACCAGGACCGGGCGCTGTGGGACCGTCAGCAGATCGACGAGGGCCAGGCCCTGGTCCGCGCCTGCCTGCGGCGCGGCAGCCCGGGTCCGTACCAGATCCAGGCTGCGATCAACGCGGCGCACAGCGACGAGTCGCTGAGCGCCGAGGCCCGCTGGACCCAGGTCCTGGCCCTCTACGACCTCCAGTTGCGGCTCGCCCCGACGCCCGTCGTGGCGCTCAACCGCGCCGTCGCGCTCGCCGAGGTCGCCGGTCCGCAGGCGGGCCTGGAGGCCGTCGACGCCCTGCCGGACGGCCTGGAGGAGTACCAGCCCTTCCACGCCGCCCGAGCCGACCTGCTTCGCCGCCTCGGTCGCGCGACGGAGGCGGCAGCCGTGTACGAGACCGCGCTCACCCTGACCGCCAACGCCGCCGAACGCGCCTTCCTGGCGCAGCGCCTGAGCTCGCTCGGCTGACAGCTGCCCAAGCCGTCATACCGCTGCCGTCAGCGGCGCGGTGAGGGCGTGACGTGGAGCGTGCCGAGTGCCGTCGTCCAGTCGGTCGCGAGGGCCTGCTGCGCCGCGCCGAGGGAGACCTGGCCCGAGCAGACGGCGTCGTGGAGGGCGGACTCGACATCGTCCTTGGGATTCACCGGACCTGAGCCGGCCACGTGCCCCGGGGACGGGGGCTGGACCCAGAGGTTGCGCGGGTCGTTCGGGTCGCCGCCGACCCCGAGCGGGATCAGGTGGTCGTACTCGGCGTCGCCGTAACGGCCGTTTTAGCCGTAGGACTTGGCGTTCAGCCGCTTCTCGGCGTCGGTGACGCCCTTGGGCGGCCTGACACTTGCGGTGTAGCCGCCCCGGCGGCACAGCGTCTGCCGCAGATTGGCCTGGGTGACGGCCGGGTTGACCGCGCCGGGCGTACAGCGTGGATCGGGCAGCGGCTGGCCGTTGCTGCTCCGGTAGTGGCAGCTGCCGGCCGGGGGCTGGGCGGCGATCCGGTAGTCGCTCTGCGGCCCTGGTCCGACCGCGAGGGCCGCACCCGAGCCGGGTGCGGTGGACCCCGCCCTTACCCCGACGGCACCGGCACCGCCGCAGCCGGCGAGGGCCAGCGCGAGCACGGCCGCACCGAGCAGACGGACGGTCGGGACCACGGGAACTCCTCCGGCTCGGCGACCCTCGGCGACCTCGGCATCGTGGCGTCGTGGTATCGCGGCGTCGCTCAGCCTACGATTCGGCGGCCCGGCCCCCGCTCGGGACACACCGCACGAATTCACCCGGACGGGTTGGTCCAAATGTCTGGGACATGCCGAGTTGATCTGAAATGGTGGTGGTTACAGCCGGTAGCGAACCGGTCACGCTCGCCCGGAGGGAGAGGCAGATGGCTCAGGCCGCACGCGTCGCAGGAAAGTTCGGCAAACTGGGGCCGCAGTTCCCGGTCGCCCTCAAGTACTTCAGCCACTACGCGGCAGCCCCGCTCGCCGCTCCCCCGGCCTCCGTCAACTGGACGACGAAGGTCACCACCTGGCCCATGGACGGCAACGACACCTACGGCGACTGCACCATGGCCGCAGCCGCGCACCTGATCCAGTCCTGGAACGCTCAGACCGGCCAGGGGGACCCGGTCCCCACCGAGCAGCAGGTCGTCGACCAGTACTTCCAGCTCTCCGGCGGGGCGGACAGCGGGCTGGTCGAGTCCCAGGTGCTGACCGCCTGGCAGCGCACGGGTCTGTGGGGCAACCAGGTGCTCGCCTACGCGCCGGTCAACGTGCACGCGCTGACGGTGATCCGCCAGACCATCGCGCTCTTCGGCGGCGTCTACGCGGGCATCCAGGTGCCGGCCAACGCCCAGCAGCAGTTCGCCCAGGGCAAGCCGTGGACCTTGGACCCGGGCTGGGAGTCGCAGCCGATCGAGGGCGGCCACGCCATCCCGCTCCTCGGCTACGACGCCGACTGGCTCTACACGATCACCTGGGGCGCGGTGCAGAAGATCGCCTGGGACTGGTGGTCGACCTACAGCGACGAGGCCTGGGCCGTGCTGGCCCAGGAGTACCGCGAGGCCGGTCAGGTCAACGGCATCGACCTGGCCACCCTCACCGCCGACCTCAAACTGGTCTGAAGCCCGGCTCCTCCGCTCCTCCGGCTGCGCGAACCACCCGAACTGCCCGAACCACCCGAACCACCCGAACCGCCGGACGAGGGCGGGCCCGCCGGGGCCCGCCCTCACCTACGCCGTCACGTCCGGCTTCCAGTCCTGCGCGAGGAGCCCGAGCAGCACCTCGTCCAGGAACTCGCCCATCACCCAGGCCGAGGAGCGCAGCACGCCCTCCCGGACGAAGCCGTTGCGCTCGGCGGAGCGCAGCATCGCGGCGTTGTCCGACAGCGTCTCGATCTGCAGCCGGTGCAGGCTGCGCACGACGAAACCGTAGTGGCACAGCACCGCGACCACGTCGGTGCCGTAGCCCTTGCCACGGGATGACGGCAGCAGCCCCAGCCCGATGTGCGCGCACCGGTTGTGGTTGTCGATGCCCCAGAGCGTCGCGGTACCGACCAGGGTGCCGCCGTCCAGCTCCACCACGGAGAACGGGACGTGCCGCTGCTCCGTGTCGTCCACGACGAGCCGTGAGTCCTTCGATCCCGGCGTGATCGGCCGCCACGGCCCGGCTTCGGACCGCGAGGAGTTGACCACGTCGTCGTAGAGCTCGGCCCGCAGGATCGGGATGTCTTCCTCGTGCCGGGCCCTGAGCCCGACCTTGCTGCCCCTAAGCATGCACGCTTCCTATCCGACCGGGTCGGCCGGCGGCAAACGAATAAGACATATCAACGCCTGGTCACAGGGGATCAGGTGCGTTGTCACTCGGTCGGATCATTGTCGAGGCTGGGCGCTGCGCCGTCCGGGTGCTCGTCGGGACGCGCCGGGCGCGGGACCGGGGTCCCTCTTGTCCCAGGAGCCCTGCGCTGGCACGGTGGTCCGGGTTACGCTCAGCGCGCAGGATGACCCAAGGAGTGATCCCATGCTTGAGAACAACAGCGTTCCGCAGCAGGAAGCTCAGCCGTCCGTGCAGCCGCAGCCGTGGGTGCGCCCCGACTTCGAGGCCTTCGACGCCGCCCCGGAAGTCACCGCCTATTTCGCCCAGGACTGAGCGCTGAATTCTTCGTCAAACCCAGAACACCATGGACCTGATGCTGACTGACAGCACCGGGGGTGTCGGAAGCGCCGACCGCGCGGCGCGAACCCCGCTCTCCGCAGCCGAGTTCCGCGCCGCGCTGTACGCCCTCGAGCCCTCCTACTGGGACAACCACCCCTTTCACGCCCGGCTGCACGAAGGCCGGCTCGGCAAGGAGGAGCTCCGCCTCTGGGCGGCCAACCGTTGGTACTACCAGCGCTGCCTCCCGCAGAAGGACGCCGCCATCCTCGCCAACTGCCCCCTGCCCGAGGTCCGTCGGCAGTGGCTGCCGCGGATCGTCTACCACGACGGCGCGGACGCGGGCTCCGGCGGAGCCGAGAAGTGGCTGCGCCTGGCCGAGGCCGTGGGGCTGACCAGGGAGGAGGTCCTCTCCGAGCAACACGTGCTGCGCGGCGTGCGCTTCGCCGTGGACGCGTACGTCTCCTTCGCCCGGCAGCGGCCCTGGCTGGAGTCGATCGCCTCCGGGCTGACCGAGCTCTTCTCCCCCGGCCTGCTGCGCTACCGGCTCGGCCAGATGCGTGAGCACTACCCGTGGATCGCCGAGGAGGGCCTGACCTACTTCACCGCCAGGATCGACGTCGTCGACGCGGAGGGCGAGGCGACCCTCGACCTGGTCGTCCGCCACGCCGCGACCAGGGCCCAGCAGGACGCCTGCGTCGCCGCGCTCGCCTTCAAGTGCGAGGTGCTGCGCGCCGTCCTGGACGCCGTCGACTACCGCGCGGCCAGTCTGTGACCGGAGATCCCGCGAGCGACGTGCCCCGGCTCCGTCCAGGCGTGCGGTTGACCCACGACGCGACGCGCGGCGTCGACCTCGCCCTCGTCCCCGAGGGCGTGCTGGTGCTGAACGAGACGGCGTCGGCGGTGCTGGCGCTGTGCGACGGACGGAGGACGGTGGCGGAGATCGTGAGCCGGCTCGGCGAGCGCTTCGGCGGCGTGCGCACCGAGGACGTCACCGAGCTGCTCGCCCGTCTCGCCGCGCGCCGCGTGGTCGCCCATGCTTGAGGCTGCTGGGCCTGAGGCCGCCGCCGTCCCCGCGCCCTTCGGTCTGCTCGCGGAGCTGACGCACCGCTGCCCGCTGCACTGCCCCTACTGCTCCAACCCGCTCGAACTCACGGCCCGCAAAGATGAACTGACCACGGATCAGTGGCGTGACGTGTTCTCCCAGGCCCGCGCACTCGGCGTGGTGCAGCTGCACCTCTCCGGCGGCGAGCCGCTGGCCCGACCGGACCTGCCCGAACTCGCCGCCCACGCGCGCGCCCTGGACGCCTACGTCAACCTGGTCACCAGCGGGGTCGGCCTCACCGCCGAGCGTGCCGACCTGCTGGCGCGCAGCGGCGTCGACCACGTGCAGCTCTCGCTCCAGGACGCCGAACCGGCCGTCGCCGACCACGTCGCGGGCGCGCGCGTGCACGCGCTCAAGCTGGCCGCGGCGAAGGCGGCGACCGACGTCGGGCTCCCGCTCACCGTCAACGTCGTCCTACACCGGGCCAACATCGACCGCGCCGGGGAGATCGTCGACCTGGCCGTCGACTTGGGCGCCGACCGGATCGAGCTGGCCAACACCCAGTACTACGGCTGGGGCCTGCGCAACCGCGAGGCTCTGCTGCCCACACCGGACCAGCTGGTCGCCGCGAAGGCCGCCGTCGCCCGAGCCCGCGCCCGGCACACGGGCGGGCCGGAGATCGTCCACGTCGTGGCGGACTACTACGCCGACCGCCCCAAACCCTGCATGGACGGCTGGGCCCGACGGCAGCTCACCGTCACCCCGGCCGGTGACGTGCTCCCCTGCCCTGCCGCCTCGGTGATCCGCACGCTCCCGGTCGAGAGCGTGCTGCGCCGCCCGCTCGCGGAGATCTGGTACGCCTCGGAGTCGTTCAACGCCTACCGGGGCACGGAGTGGATGGCCGACCCGTGCCGCAGCTGTCCGCAGCGCCACACCGACTTCGGCGGCTGCCGGTGCCAGGCCTACCAGCTGACCGGCGACGCGGCCGCGACGGATCCGGTCTGCTCGCTCTCGCCCCACCGCCCACTGGTGGACGCCGCCCTCGCCGCTCTCGCCGCTGCAGGCCCGCAACCGCCCGCGTACGTCATGCGCACGCATACGGTGGCGACCCCGTGAGGGCCGTCCTGCTCGGCACCGCCGCCGGGGGCGGCGTGCCGCAGTGGAACTGCGCCTGCGCGCTGTGCACGGCCTGCCGGGCCGGTCGGCTCCCCGCGCGCACGCAGGACTGCGTCGCGGTCAGCGCCGACTCCCCCTCCTGGTGGCTGCTGAACGCCTCCCCCGACGTCGCCGCCCAACTGCAGGCCACCCCCACTCTCGCCCCCGGCCCCGGCCCGCGTGACACGCCGCTGCGCGGAGTCCTGCTCACCGACGCCGAGGCCGACCACACCCTCGGTCTCCCCGCTCTGCGCGGCGGACCGCCCTTGGAGGTCCTCGGCACCGCACCGGTCCTCGACGCGCTGCCGTGGCGCGCGATGATCGACCGGTACACCCCCTGGCAGTGGACCACCGCCGAGCCCGGCCGCGCGTACCCGCTCGCGGGCGGCCTGATCGTCACCGTGCACCCGGTCGGCGACAAGGTCCCCAAGTACGTCGACCCGGTTCCCTCCGGGACGACCGGCTGGGTCTCCGCGCTGCGCGTCGAGGACCCGTCCGACGGCAGCGCGCTGCTCTACGCCCCCTGCTTCGGCGCCTGGTCCTCCGTGATGGACGAGCTCCTCGCCACGGTGGACTGCGCGCTCGTGGACGGCACCTTCTTCTCCGCCGACGAGCTCGGCAGCCGCGCCCCCTCCGCCCCGGGCCAACACGCGATGGGCCATCTCCCCGTCTCCGGCCCCTCCGGCAGCCTTGCCGCGCTGGCCCGGCATCCGGGGGTCCGCCGCGTCTACACCCACCTCAACAACACCAACCCGCTGCTCGACCCGGCCTCCCCGGCCCGCGCGGCGGCGGCCGCGGCGGGCGTCGACGTCCTGCCGGACGGCACCGAGCTCGTCGTCAATTCCCGCCTCCGCTCCGGTCGCTAGTACGATCATCGTCTGCCGACTCGGACTGGAGCAGCCCGTGGAAACCCCGCCGCCGAACATCGCCCGCGTCTACGACTACCTTCTCGGCGGCAAGGACAACTACGCCGCCGACCGGGCCCTCGGCGACCGGATCGCCGTCGCACTGCCGCAGGTGCACCTCGGCGTCCAGCAGCAACGTGCCGTGCTGCGCCGGGTGGTGGACCACCTGGTCCGCGAGGCCGGGCTGCGGCAACTGATCGACATCGGGTCCGGCCTGCCCACCGCGGAGAACGTGCACCAGGTCGCCCAGCGCATCGACCCCGAGACCCGCGTCGTCTACGTCGACAACGACCCCGCCGTCCTCGCCCACGCCCGTGCGCTGCTGGCGGACAACAAGCAGACCGTCGTCACGGGCGGCGACCTGCGCCACCCCGCCGAGCTCCTCGCCGACCCCGTCCTGCGCGACCACATCGATCTCGACCAGCCGGTCGGCCTGCTCCTGTGCGGCATCCTCCACTACATCCTCGACGACGAAGACCCCTACGCCGTCGTCCGCACCCTGGTCGACGCCCTGCCCTCCGGCAGCTACGTCTTCGTCCACCACCTCATCACCGCCGGCCCCGACGTCGACGCGGATGTCGCCGAAGCGGAGGCCGCCCTGCGCCAGGGCGTCGGCCGCGGCCAGTTCCGCAGCCACGACCAGGTCGCCGCCTTCCTCGACGGCCTCGACCTGGTCGATCCCGGCGTCGTCACCGTCACCGAGTGGCGCCCCGACACCGACACCCTGTCCCTGGAGACCCACCCCGTCCTCCGCCTCGCCGCCGTCGGCGTCGCGCGCAAACCCTGATCGGACGAGGCGGCACCGGTCGGGCCGGTGTGCGGAGACCGCGCGACCGGCGGAAGCTGGAAGCATGACCCACGAAGCCCTGGACCGGGGACATCCGGTCGAGATCGCCGCACTCGTGCCGCACGAGCGCGGGCGCCAGGTCCGCATCGAGCGCCCGGGCACCACCCCCGTCGTGGTCTCCTGCTCCAGTCGCGAACAGTTCGTCGAGGTACTGGCGCGCGAGCGACCGGACCTGGCCCCCGATGACGAGCGGCAGATCCATTGGGCCGACCATCCCGGTGAGTGGCGGTCCGCGCTGTAGGCCCTGTCTGACCGCGACACGCGAACACGCGAATGAACGTCGTGCGTGCCGACGAGGCGAGGTCGTGCCTATCGTCGCCTCATGCTCGTAGAACGACGTCTGATGTTTCGACGGGTGGCCCAGGTCGCCCTGCTCGGGGGCGTCACCGCAGTCACGGCGCGCGCCTCCGCCTCCACTGGTGCGGATCACACGCCCGCGCCTCCGGTGTGGTCCGATCCGGTGGCGGTGCGCTGGCTGGCGACACAACCCGCGATCGTCTCCCGGCTGGACTGGGACACCGCCGGTCACCGCGGCTCGCTGCCGGCGCCCCGGTACGCGACCGCGGTGAAGGCCGTCTTCGTCCATCACACCGACAGCGGAAACGACTACCGGGCCGACCAGGTCCCGGACATCATCGGCAGCATCGACTACGACCAGACGGGTCGGCGCGGCTGGGACGACATCGGCTACAACTTCCTCGTCGACCGCTTCGGCACCGTCTACGAGGGACGCCACGGCGGGATCGACCGGCCGGTGATCGGCGCCCACTGCAGCGGGTTCAACCTCGGCACCGCCGGTATCGCCGCGATCGGCACCTTCACCGACGGTGCGGTGGCGCCGAAGCCGATACTGCAGGCGCTCAGCGGGCTGATCGCCTGGAAGCTGAGCCTGCACGGGGTCGATCCCCGCTCCTCGACCACCTTGACCTGCAGCGACTCGCTCAGTCGCTTCCAGGCGGGCAGCCGGGCCACCTTCGCGGCCGTGTCGGGTCACACCGACGCCGACTGCACCTACTGTCCTGGGTCGTCGCTCTACGCGGCGCTGCCCGGGGTCCGCCTCGAAGCGGCCCGGATCCAGCAGGGCACCCTCCATCCCGTCTTCGGGGAAGCGCGACCGGTCCTGCAGGCCGCGCCACCGCCGCCGACCGCCTGACCGGCAGAGGCCGCGCGGGCGCCGCGCAGGGGTCACGCGGGGCGCGTGCGGGTGATTCAGGGCGCGGCGGCGGTTGGCGCCGACGCAGGCACGGCATGCATCCATGCAGACAATCCGCTCATCTGATCCGCGCCCGCCGTCAGAGGATGCTCGATGCCCGACTTGCCCGACTCGCCCGACTTGCCAGACTCGCCCGACTCCCCAGACCTGCCCGACCTGTCCGACCTGCCCGACTCGCCCGACAAGGCCGCCGGCACGCCCACGTCGCGACACCGCCGCCGCCTGCTGCCCTGGAAGCGCGCACGGGATCTGACGCCCACCCAGCGGCGTCGCCGACGCATCGTCACCCGGAGCGCGCTGGCGGCAGGCCTCGTGTGCACCGGCTGGCTCGGCTGGTCCGTCGGCCAGGCGCTCACCTACCCGGGCAAGGACAGCGTCGAGGCCCGGCTGGCCGAGTGGGGCCGGGACCACCACCTGGGCCTGGTGATCAACCAACTCGAGGACTGGCAGTACCAGCTCAACCCGCCCAGGGTCGGCGGCTCCCTCTCCGCCGCCGCCCTGGCCCGAATGAAGGCGACGCAGAGCACGAGCGACCACAGCACCGCCGTGCCGCTGCTCTCCCCCATGCCCACCAGCATCACGCCGCGCCTTCCGGGCGAGGGGGTGTGGCGCACGCTGGTCAACTACCACGGGCTGCCGCTGGTCCAGGGCACCTACATTCGGCCCGACGCCGAGCACTCCTCCTACGAGGCGGCGGTCGCCTGGATCAGCGCCGCGCACGCCAGGTTCCTGCTGCACCCGGGCTTCCGCGAGCCGGGGGGGAGCTTCAGCGTGCCGCCGACCATCCCGGTGGGCCAGCGCACCGGGCTGATGGCCACCTGGAACGGTGGCTTCCGCATCACTGACGGCACCTCACACGGCGGCTTCTACCTCGACGGGCAATACGACTCGACACTGCGCGACGGCGCGGCCTCCGAGGTCTTCTACCGCGACGGCTCGATCCGGATCGGCTCCTGGGGCCGGGACGTGACGATGACGCCGAACGTCATCGGTGTCCGCCAGTGCCTGACGCTGATGGTGGACGGCGGCCGGATCGCGGACAACATCGACGTGCCGTACGCCTACGGCTGGGCCTACCAGGGCAAGAAGTACGTCGAACGGTCCGGGGTCGGCGTCACCGCCAAGGGTGACGTCATCATGGTCGTCGGCCAGGCCCTCTCCGCCCGCACCCTGGCCGAGCTCATGCAGCACGCGGGCGCGGTCCGCGCGATGCCGCTCGACATGAACGGCGCCTGGCCCTCGTTCATGAGCTACGACGCGAGCCTCGACCCCGCCAACCCCAAACCGACCAACGTCCTCGACTTCGGCGAAGCGGCCGACCGCTACTACACGCAGGCCACCCGCGACTTCGTCGCCGTCTACGCCCGCTGAAACCGGGCCCGCCCGGTGCTATGACGCCTCGACAGCCGCCTTGATGCGATGCGCGAACGCGTCCGCGTCCTTGCGGGCGGCGCTCAGGGCGAAGCCCTCGAGGAGCTTGCCGATGCCGTGGCCCTCGAGAATGTTGTAGACCCTCAGCCGGGTCTTTCCCTCGGCCAGCCTCTCCAGGTCGTAACCGCCCTCCGCACCCGTCACCAGGTTCTTCGAGACCTCCGTCCAGCGGAGCCTGGTCGGCGGCTGGAACTCGGTGATCTTGAACTCGCGGTGGCTCTTCATCCCGGCGTCCTTGACCGTGCTGCGGTACACCGTGCCCACCGAGGTCGGCCCGTCGGTCTCCTTCTCCATCTCCAGGACTCTGGGGCTGAACTTGGGATCGTTCTCGCCATCAGCCAGGAACGCGAAGACCTCCTCGACGGGGCGATCGATCTCCACTGTCCCTTCGAACTGACCGGACATGGCTCTCCTCCTGGGTCACTCGACCCCCGCGAGCCGGAAGGGGCTCACCTCGAGTATCGACCGTCCTGCCGGGCACCGCCATGGACACTGCACGGGTCACCGCGCGGGGTCGACGGTCTCCGCCCGCAGTCGACCGGCCGCGACCGCGTCCACGAGGGCTTGGTGGTCGCGCTCGTTCTGGTCGGCGTAGGACTCGGCGAACGCCGCGAGCGCGCGGTCGAAGGAGTCGCTGCGGCCGAGGTAGGCGGCGATGGCGATCCGGTCGCCGGACCTGGCGTGCGCGCGGGCCAGGGTGGCGCCGCACATCTCGCCGAACGCCCTCATGCCCTCCGGCAGCATCTCCTCCGCCACGGCGATGCCCTTCCAGTCACGCAGCTGGCGGACGTAGAAGTCGCGACGTCGGCCGTCGATGCCGTCCACCCGCTCCCAACCGAGGAAGATGTCGCTCGCCGCCTGCATCAGTCGCTGGCCGGAGACCACCCGCTCGCCCTGGTTCCGGTACTCGCTGGCGCCGACGTGCGCCGCGAGGACCGAGTCGTCGGCCTCCTTGGCCTGCAGGAACAGCGGGTCCTGGCCGTCGCGGCCGAGCAGCAGCAGGATCCAGCATCGGGTGCCGACGCTGCCGACCCCGACGACCTTGCGTGCCACGTCCACCAGCCGGTAATGCTCCACCAGAGTGCGCCGGTCGGAGGAAAGGGTGCGGCCGTAGCGTCCGATCAGACCGCGGATCTGCTCTTCCAATGCGCCACGCGTCACGTCGGGGAGCAGGTCGGCGAGCGAGACGAGCAGCGGCGGGTCGGCGGCGATCCGGACCTGGCCGTCGACCGTCTCGGTGAGCTTCTCGAATGCCTGGAGGCTGTCGCGGGTACGGGCCTTGGACATCTCGCGTGCGAGAGCCTTCTGACCGCGCTTGTGGATTCGGCTCGCGGCGAACTCCCGGAGCCGGTCCGCGTCCATCCGGGCGTACCAGACGTCGAGGTTGCGCATCTCCGCGAACCCGGCCATCGCCTCACGGTAGGACCGGACCGTGGCGCGCACGATGTCCGATCGTTCCGTCTCGTCGAAGCCGTTCGCCCGTCCGGCGATGACCAGGCTGGCGGAGAGCCGTTTGACGTCCCACTCCCAGGGGCCGGGCAGGGTCTCGTCGAAGTCGTTGATGTCGAACAGCAGCTGCCGCTCCGGAGAGGCCAGCAGCCGGAAGTTCAGCATGTGGGCGTCGCCGCACAGTTGGGCCCTGATGCCGGAGTCGGGCGAGCCGGCCAGATCGGAGGCCATGATCGCGGCGGCTCCCCGGTAGAACCGGAACGGGGACTCGCTCATCCGGCCGTAGCGGATCGGCACGAGTTCCGGGACCCGCCGCGCGGACTGGGCCTCCAGAATGCCCAAGGGGTCCGGCCGGTCCTTCGGCGGCCGGTACTCGCCATGGCTCGACCGGGGCACGCGCCGCCGGGCCTCCCTGCCACGGGCCGCCCGCTCCTCCGGATCGGCAGGCGCGACCGGGCTCGGGGCGTTGACCGTCTCCTCGGACACCTCAGGCACCTGAGACATCGCAGGCCTCCAGACTGATCTGAATGATCTGACTGATCCGATTGTTCCGCGAGCGCCGTGGAGCCGGGCAACGGCCACGCGCAGCGCCCTCACCACCGATCATCGCGGCCGCGATCCGATTCGGCATCAGCGGACGAGCGACGATCACAGGTCCCGGGTCGGCGGCCATGGCTCATTCGCCTCGCCGGGGGCCAGCCGGGC
Source organism: Streptacidiphilus sp. MAP12-20 (assembly GCF_041262525.1). Taxonomy (NCBI): domain Bacteria; kingdom Bacillati; phylum Actinomycetota; class Actinomycetes; order Kitasatosporales; family Streptomycetaceae; genus Streptacidiphilus; species Streptacidiphilus sp. MAP12-20. The sequence continues at coordinate 47,146 of NZ_JBGCCK010000026.1, read as the reverse complement.
CACGAGTTCGGCGAGGCCCACGCAGGCCTCCTCGATCCTGCGGTGCGTGGCGTTCCGTTCCGCGATGACCGCGGACAGCAGCAGTGCTGTGAGCGCGGCCGAGCCGTTGAGCGCCTGGAGCTCGGTCATCGTCGCCAGGATGCCCCGTCCGGCGAAGAGCCCGGTGTGGCGGGTGGCCGCGGGGACCGCGAGCACGGAGATCAGCAGCACGCACGGCGCGGCGATCGGCAGCTGGAACCGGAGCGCAGCCCAGGTCAGCAGGGGGAAGACGAGGAAGAGCACGTCGACCGAGCTGCTGATGTCGGCGACCATGATCACAGCGCAGCCCACCAGCGGGACGGCCGCCTCCGCCCACCAGCGCAGCGGAAGGTCCCAGGGCCGCCCGGCCCACCGGCCGACCAGCAGCAACGGCGTCACCACGAGCACGCCCATCGCGTCTCCCGTCCACCACGCCGACCATGCCGCCCAGTAGCCGTGCGCCGGCAGCACCCCGGTGCCCAATAGGACGAGCGTCGCGGTCGTCGCGCTGATCAGCATCGCCGCGAGGGCCGCCAGGAACACCAGGGCGACCCCGTCCCGCAGACGGTCCAGCTGACTGCGGAAGCCCGCGCGCCTGAGCAGCCAGTAGGCGGCGAGCGGGGCAACCGTGCTGCCGACGACGACGCCCGGCGTCCCCACACCCACCCCGCCCAGCGATGCCACGACCAGGAGCTGTCCGAGCGCGATCCCCGGCCACACCCTCGGCCCGAGCAGCACCAGACTCGCCACCGCCACCCCCGTGGGCGGCCAGACCGGAGTCACCCGGACGCCGCCGACGACGATCTGAGCCAGCAGGCCGAGCCGACCGCTCCCCAGGTACACCGCGGCCACGGCGAGGATCCAGAGGGCGAGCGGCACGAGGTCCCGGAGCTTCCGGTTGCGCACGAGGGCAGGCATGGCACCACTTTCCAGCCGCGCCGCCCGCTGTTCCCACCCTGACACGCCCCCGAAGGCGGGGATCATCCGTGGCGCAGCACCAGGACCGCCGCGTCATCCGCGTGGCCGGTGAGTTCGGCGATCCTGATCACCTCCGTGGCCAGCTCGCCGGGGTCCCCGCCGGCGCCGTTCCTGGCTGCCTCCCTGACCCGCTCGAGCCCCTCCTCCAGCGAGAAGGTGGGGCCCTCCACCACGCCGTCCGTGACCAGGACGACCGCCCCGGTGCCGGACAGCCTGCGGCGGGACACCGGGTAGGGCTCCCCCGGCAGAATGCCAAGCGGCAGGCCGCCTGCGTCGTCGGCTATCTCGGCGGTTCCGTCCCGCGAGGCCCGAACGGCGGGCACGTGACCCGCGCGGGCCACGGCCAGTTCCGCGCTGCTCGGGTCGTAGCGCAGCAGGCAGCAGGTGGCGAAGAGGCCGCGGTCCATGGACAGCAGCAGGTCATTGGCCTGGCTCAGCACCTCGCCCGGATCGGGTGTGACGGTGGCCAGGGCGTGGAGCACGATCCTGACCTGCCCCATCAGGGCGGCCGCCTCCACGTCGTGTCCCTGCACGTCCCCGATGGAGAAGCCGAGCGCGCCGTCGGGCAGCACGAAACCGTCGTACCAGTCCCCGCCTATGTCGAGCCCGTGTCGCGCGGGCGCGTACCGCGCGGCGGGCCGCAGACCCGGTGCGCTCGGCAGTGCGGCGGGGAGGAACTCGCGCTGCAGGGCCTTGGCCAGCTCCACCCGCGCCCGCTGCAGCTCCACCCGCTCCAGCGCCTGGGCGGTGAGCTGCCCGAGCGCGCTCAGCAGGTCGTCCGAGCTCGCGGTCGGAGGAGGACGGCGTCGGGGCATGAGCGGCTCCAGGCTCCAGGGGACGTCTGGACTACAGCGGCCTCTGCCGATCGACTCTACGCCCGAAGGACCGGCGGCGGGCAGCGCGGGTGACCGGTTGCGGACTGCTGGGGAGCGCGTTTGAGTTGTTGGTAGTCGCTCGCGATCGGACGGCTGCTCCAACCGGCTCAGGCGCCCTCGGCGCCACGGCGAGGAGGAAGCATGTCCCACCACAAGTCCAACAAAGAGGTCGAAGGCGACCCCGACACCGGACACGGCCGCGGCATGCCCCGACGGCCCGACGAGGACGAGCTCGAGGAACGGACCGAGGAGGACCGCGAAGAGGTCGGCCTGTCCCCGGAGCCGGAGGGCGAGGGATGACCCGCGGGCCGGTGACCGGGGAGCCCGAACCGATCAGTCTCGCCGCTCTCCGCGCGCTCGAACAGGAGCTCGCGGACCTGCACACCGAACGCGACGCGGTCGCCGTGACGCTCGGCGTCACCGACTCGGCCGGCGACCGCGCCGACCAGGCCGACGAGCTCCAGCGCGTCAACGAGCTCACCCGCCTGGACAACCGCATCGACGAGCTCAGCACGCGGCTCCGCCAGGCCTCCGTCGCGGGACCGCCCAGTACGGACGTCGTCGGCGTCGGCAGCACGGTCACGGCGCGCTTCGGCGACGATTCGACGGAGACGATCCAGATCGGCGAGCTCGCCGAGTCGCAGGACCGGACCCTGGTCACCGCCGACAGCCCGCTCGGCCGCGCGCTGCTCGGCCACCGGGTCGGCGAGACCGTGCGGTACGACACCCCCAACGGCAAGGACACCGCGACGGTCCTGTCCATCGGTGGCTGAGCCGACGGTCGACGATCTTCGGTCGACGGTCGCTCCCGCCCAGCATGCCGAGGCGGTCAGGCTGTGGCACGTTGGATCAGGGGCAGCGTCTGCGAGAGGAGTGGCCATGTCGTCGAAACGGCGTCGTAAGAAGAAGGGTCGCCGCAAGCACGGAGCCAATCACGGGCACCGCCCCTGCTGCTGACGTCCAGCCTGTTGTCACGGACCACAGCCACGGACCGCATCCCGCACCGGGGTGCGGTCCGTGGCTGTGCAGGCTCCGGCCGGGCTCAGCGCCCGAGCCGCGCCACCTCGACCTCGATCGCCTCCCGCATCAGCGCGCGGGCGTGCTCCACCGGGATGCCACCCGACAGCCAGCGACCGCTCAGCCCTTCCAGCAGCGCCGTCAGCCGCTCGGCGGCCGAGGCGAGGGCGACGGCGGTGCTCAACGGGCGGATCTCCCCCAGCAGCTCGGCGACCTCCTGGATCCAGGACAGCGTGGCCTTGGCCAGGTCCTCCCGCAGCTCCGGCTGGAAGACCGCGCTCTGCCGCAGCTCACCCCAGGCGGTGCTGTTCTCCCTGACCTCCGGAGTCTCCTGCAGTTCGAGCAGGAGCGTCTGCTCCAGCTCCTCGCGCGGCCCGAGCGGAGGCGCGTCAGGGTCGCGTTCGGCGGTGTAGCGCTCGGCGCGCTCGTTGATGAACTGGAGCGTGGCACGCAGGATGCCCGTCCGGTCCTTGAAGTGGTAGTAGATCAGCGCCGTCGACACGCCGGCCTCGGCCGCCAGCTCCTCGACCCGCAGGCCGCGGACCCCCTTTCGGGCGATCACTCGCGCGGCTGCTTCCATCATCGCCGTTCTACGGTCCGTCACGGGCTCAGCTTAGCGATCAGACTGAAATATCAGTCGGATGCCGTCGTCGCCGGTCCTCACCCGCTTGGACCGGTCAGCGCGCGCTCCGCCGCGAGGGCTCGGACGCTGGGAACACCATCGGGGGAGGTCGGCGTGCCCCTCGGGGGCGCCTCAGCACGGAGGACGCGCAGTGTCCAACCAACTCATCACATCCACACAGCACCAGGTACAGCTCGCACTCTCGGTCGACATCGGCGGCGGCATCTCCAACGCCTGGTCCAAGTTCGCCGCGTTCGTCCCGAAGTTCCTCGCCTTCCTGGCGATCATGGTCATCGGCTGGTTCGTGGCCAAGTTCGTGGCGCGGATGCTGGACAAGCTGATGCGCCGCATCGGATCGGAGAAGGTCGCCGAGCGCGCGGGCATCGGCCGGGCCCTCCAGGGCTCCAGCTACGACATGACCGGGATCGTCGCCAAGATCGTCTACTACGCGATCATGCTGATGGCCCTGCAATTGGCCTTCGGAGTATTCGGGCCCAACCCGATCAGCGTGATGATCAACTCGATCGTCGCCTGGCTGCCCAAGGGCCTGGTCGCGGTCATCATCGTCGTGGTCGCGATGGCGATCGCGAACGCCGTCCGCGACATCGTCGGCAACGCGCTCTCCAGCGCCTCCTACGGCAAGGCCATGGCGACGATCGCCTGGGCTGTCATCGTCGTGCTCGGCGCCTTCGCCGCGCTCGGCCAGGCCGGGATCGCGACCTCCGTCACCGGGCCGGTGCTGGTCGCGGTGCTGGCGGCGATCGCGGGCGTGGTGATCGTCGGCGTCGGCGGCGGCCTGATCAACCCGATGCGCGGCCGCTGGGAGCGCTGGCTGGACTCGGCCGAGAAGGAGACGGCGAAGATCCGCAGCTCCGGCAGCGCCTACCAGCTGGGCCGCGAGACGGCGATGACGAACCAGCCGGTCCGTGACATCGAGCGCACCGGACGCGAGGGCGGCGGCACGATGGGCGGCGGACGCGAGGGCGGCGGCACGATGGACGGCGGCGACATGCCGATGAGCTGACGCCGGTCAGTGCGGGTCCGGCTCCAGCAGCCGGTGCTCGCGCACCAGCCAGGAGACGGCGGTGAGCCGGCAGACGGCGTAGTCGTAGCCGACCGGCTCCCGCCAGCCGATCTCGGTCAGCGCGTCCTGGAAGCCCAGCGCATAGTCGGAGAGATCCTCGGGGTCCGGCGCCCCGGCCACCAGGCCGGGCTCCGGGCCCCACAGCTGTTCCCGCAGGTCGGCCACGTGCTGGTCCACGGACGCGACGAAGCCGGGCTCGAACGCGAACTCGGCGAAGCGCGGCGAGTAGGCGTCGGCCACGCGGGCCAGCGGCACGAAGGGAACCTCGGACATGCGCTCCACCGTACGGTCCGACCCGCACGCGCGGAACCGGCCGGAGGGCCCCCACCGGTGAGACCTTCGGCACAGCTCAGTCGCTCAGCGCGGCCGTCACGAACTCCCGCAGCTCGTCGTCCGACATGCCCGCCGCGTCGTCCGGACGCAGCCTGATCGTCGCCTTACCGTGGAGTAGCTCCGGATGCCGGGCGGCGAAGCCCGCGTCGCGGCCGTGCTGCCAGCCGTAGAGCGAGACGCCGTGCCGCCAGGCGGCGAGGTAGAGCCGGCGCCCGGCGGTGCGGTAGGTCGGGATGTCGTACGAGAGGACGACCTCCGCCTCCGGGTGAGCACTCAGGATCAGCCCGTGGATCCGGTCGAAGAGCGGCCGGTGCTCGGGGGCGATGGCGTCGATGTAGGCGCGGACCGCAGGCTCCATTCCGCCATTCTGCGCCTCCCTCCCCCGCCCGGCACGCCGCCACGCCCCGTCCCCGGCCGCGGGCCCGGCCGGGCCCGTCGGCCTCAGGCCCAGGTCTTCGCGTCTCCGCCGAGCCAGGTCACCACCGCGGGATCGTCCAGGTTGACGTCGTGGAAGCCGCGGTCACGGCAAAGGCGCAGCACGTCCTCGGGCCGGAAGGCGGGTCCGGCGTCGTAGCCCTGGATCTCGACGCGACGGAACGGACGCGTGCCGGGCACGACCGCATGGACGGTGACCAGTGTGTTGGCGCTCATGCCTCCAGCCTGCACCCGTCCTCTCCCCCAGGCATCCCGGACCGCCGCAGGCTCCGCATGGACGACCCGGGCCGCGGCGAGCCATCGCGGGCCCCGCCATCTCGAACCCCGCCATCTCGAACCCTGCCGTCCCCAACCCAGCCATTTCGACCCCAGCCCCACGCAGGACCCCACGACGACCAGCGGCCACACCGCCTGTCCGGTCGTCAGCAGCCGCTCCACCAGCCCGGCGGCGCCATGGCCCCACAGTTCCTCCAGGAACCAGAGCGCGCCGAGCAGGAACAGCGCCGTCACCGTGACCGACAGAACCGGACGCAGGCCCCAGGCCGAGAGGTCGCGGCGCCGGTAGGCCGCGAGGGTCGGCCAGACAGCCAGGAACGAGTACCCGAGCACCACCCCCGTGCTGTGCCGCATCGAACCACCGCTCGGCGGCACCGGCGAGCAGGCCACCAGGATCGACGCGGCTCCCCCGGCAGCCAACGCCACGCGCCCGGCCAGGCCGGCGACCCGGAGCCCGAGCGCGGTCACCATATGGCAGACCCCGAGCACCCCGATCGCACCGCCCATCAGCCACGGAAAGGCCGCGCCGCTGCCGGCCAGCTCGCTGATGGTGTCGGTCACCGGGTCGTACCCCGGTGCCTGGAGCGCGGCGCCCACCACCCATCCGCCGATCAGCACGACGGGCGCTGCACCGGACGACACCACCGCCCACCACGGAACACGTCGCATCGAGCCACGGTAGGCCGGACACACCCGCCGACCTCGCTCCCACGCGGGAGCGGGGCGATCACTGACCCAGTCGGCCGAACGTCCCTCCGGCATCCCCCGCCGCACCCGCCGCACCCGCCCCCGACGGCGCGTCAGCACTCTCTCTCACACGGCCAACTTCCAGCATTCACAAGCCAATTGAGCGAACAGCAGCCCAACCGAACCGGAATGTGCACCTTCCCTCGACATCCGCACAGCCATCACCTAGGTTCCCAAAAGGCTTGGCTCGCCCAGGGCCTGCCAAGTCGAGATCCGGTCCACAGCATCGGCCGTCGGCAGCGTCGCCGACGGTTCGGACAGGGAGGGGCTCGTGGGTTCACGGAACGTCAGGAAGAAACTCGCCGTCTGGGGTTCGGCGCTGACCGCGCTGACCGCCTTCGCGGTGACACCGGTGGCGGCCTCCGCCGCTGGTCACAGCGTTGCCGCGGCGAAGGCGACGACAGTCGCCGGCCACCCGAGCTGCGCGTCGAACCTGAAATGGTGCACCGAGGTCGACGACAGCGAGATGGTCTTCGGCGACGGCCACTACATCGGGCACGACGAGCCGTCGGTCCTGTACTACAGCAACAAGGCCGGGGCGGGGAACAACGACACCTACACCCTGCGCCTGCCGAAGGACCCGCCGACCCAACCCAAGCAGGACGGCTCCGGCAGCACCTGGAACTTCCAGCTGCACCCGGCCTTCTGGTTCGGCATGGCGATGTGCGACGACCAGTCCGCCCCCGGCCCGGCCAGTGGCAACGCCACCTGCACGCCGAACTCGGACAGCAACATCTACAACGACTCCAACCCCAGCTCGCCGCACTACATCGGCAAGCACCCGGGTTCGGCGTTCATGGAGATGCAGTTCTACCCGCCCGGCTGGGTCCCGTGGCCGGCCGGCAACAGTTGCGACCCGACGAAGTGGTGCGCGGCCCTGAACATCGACAGCCTGTCGCTGGACTACAACAAGGGCCTGCAGAACAACCCGTCCTGCCAGGCCGCCGCGGGCGTCGAGTACGTCAACTTCGCCTTCCTCACCAAGAACGGCCAGGCGACCTCGCCCGCCGACCCGACCAACAACAACCGGTTCAACCTCGACCCGGCGCACGACTTCTTCATGAAGTCCGGTGACGTGCTGAAGGTCCACCTCTTCGACACCAGCGGTGGGTTCAAGGTGGAGGTCAACGACACCACCGCGCACCAGCGCGGCTCGATGACGGCCTCCGTCGGCAACGGCTTCGCGCAGGTCAAGTTCGACCCGACCGCGTCGTCCTGCACCACACTGCCATCCGCGTTCCACCCGATGTACTCGACCTCGAGCGAGCAGACCCGGGTCCCCTGGGCCGCCCACTCCTACAACACGGCCTACTCCGACGAGACCGGCCACTTCGAGTACTGCGCCGCCTCCGACCCGGCCACCGGCAACTGCACCCAGGCCGCCGGATCCGCGACGCTCGACAGCGACGACAACGGTTGCTTCAACCCGAGCGACTCGACGCTCGTCGCGATCGGAGGCTGTCTGGGCAACACGCCGACGGACGACGACTACAACGGCGTGCCGTACCAGAAGACCTGGCCGGGCACCGGCACACCGGCCGTGGACCGGGCCACGAAGCCGACGGCGATCGTCTTCAGCAGCCCGACCTTCAGGGACGGACAGCAGTTCTCGCGCGTGGCCTTCGAGACCGACCTGCCGCGCATCGAGGACAACGGAACTCTGGCCAACCCCTGCAACCGCCTCACCGGCGCCAACTGCGTCAACCCGCCGCCGGGGGCGAACTTCTACCCGTTCTACACCACCACGCGCATGGACGGCTCGTGCGTCTGGCAGGAAGGCGGGGCGAGCATCCCCGGCACGACGAACACCTTCGGCGGCAACTCGCAGGCGGAGTTCGGCGGTCTGCTCCAGCTGGTCTACCCCGGCCTCAGCAACAACCCGCGCTTCGTCTACAACGACTTCCGGCAGGTGCTGAACAACAACCCCTGTCGCGCGTCGAACTAGCCCGCGCGAACCGCACAGGCGGGGCCCGCCCGGATCAACGTCCGGGCGGGCCCTGCCCGTTCTGGTCTGCCCTGCCCACCAGCCGCTTCGAGCCGTCGAGGCACCAGTCGAGCACGCCCGGCCAGGGACCGTAGCCGTCGCCCATGGCGAGATGTCCGCCGCCGGGCACGACGTCGGTGTCCAACCCGAAGACCTGGGCCGCGCCCTCGGGACAGCAGGGGTCGTCGTCACCGGCCGCCACCCGGACGTCGGCCAGCCGCGCCGGCTCGACGACGGGCGGGGCGAACCCGAGCAGCTCCGACTGCCGCAGGATGAAGGACGCGGACGGCGGGGCGACGAGCAGCACCCGGTCCACCCCGAGCTCGCCGGGCTCGAACCGGTCCACCGCGTGCAGCCAGAGCAGGCATCCGAGGCTGTGGCAGACCACCACTCGCTCACCTCCGCCGCCCGAGCCACCCAGTCCGGCTACGCCCCGCCGGAGTTCGTCCAGCCAGCGGTCCAGCACCGGCTCGTCAGGGCCCGGCAACTGCGGGTAGATCACCCGGTGGCCCATGGACGTGAGCTGCTCGGCGAGCCAGCGCTGCCAGTGCCCCTCCGGGCGGCGGTTCTGCCAGCCGTGCAGCAGCAGGAATCTCCGGACAGCGGGATCGTTCTCGGTCATGGTCTCGCTTCTCTCGCGGCCGTCTCTGCATGCCGATCCTCACGCCTCGCTCCGCGCAGGTCCAGTTAATCTTTCCGCGTGGAACCCTTCAGCGATCCCTTCACCATCGACCTGCGGCGCCTCGGCGTCCTGCGTGAGCTGGACCGGCGCGGCAGCGTGGCCAGGACGGCCGAGGCCCTGCACCTGACCTCGTCAGCGGTCTCCCAGCAGCTCGCCGCGCTGGCCCGTGAGGCGGGCGTCCCGCTGGTCGAGCGCGAAGGGCGCGGCGTCCGGCTGACGCCACAGGCGCGCGTGCTGCTGGAGCATGCCGATCTGATCGCCGCGCAGCTGGAACGCGCCCGCGCGGACCTCACCGCCTTCGACCACGGGCGGCGCGGCACGGTGACCATCGGCTGTTTCGGCAGCGGCATCCAGGGCCTGCTGCCGGAGGCGCTGCGCGCACTGGCCGCGCGACAGCCCAAGGTCCGCGTCCGCGTCCGGGAGGCGCAGCCGCCGGACCTGTTCACCTCCCTGGACGCGGGCCTCGTCGACGTCGCGGTCTGCGTGGACTTCGCCGCCGCCCCGCCTCACACCGACCGGCGTTATGTCCGCACGGACCTGCTCACCGACGTACTAGACCTCGCCCTGCCCGCCGGACACCGCCTCGCGGACACCACCGCCGAGCCCGTTCCGCTGCGGGAACTGGCCACCGACGCCTGGATCGTGGGCGACCCGCGCAGTTGCTGCGGCGCGGTGACCCGATCGGCCTGCGCGGCCGCAGGCTTCACCCCGGACATCCGGCACGCCGTCGACGACTGGCACGCCCTGGCCGCGCTCGTCGAGGCGGGAGCCGGCGTCGCGCTCGTGCCCCGGCTGGTCCAGCCGCTCCACCGACCCGGCCTCGTGCTGCGTCGACCGAGCGGGCCGCCCCCGATCCGCAACATCTTCGCAGCGGTCCGCAACGGCTCCGAGCACGACCCGGTCCTCGCCGCCGTCCTCGCCCACCTCCGCGACGCGGGCCGTGCGGCGGCCGCCCGCGCCTAGGGCCGTGGCCGGTCCCGCAGGTCTGAACGAGCGGACCTGCGGGAGCGGCTCAGCGGCTCAGCACTGCTCCGTATCAGCACTGCACTATGTCAACACTGCACTGCGTCAACACTGCACACCGTCAGCGGCGCAGCCCCGCGAACGGGTGCGCCGCCGTGGCCACCGCGCTGCCGGAGCCGGGTGCCGCGAGGGCGTCGGGGTAGGCGAGCCCCGTCGACGTCGACGGCGTCTGCGCCGGCCCGCGCAGGGTCTCCGCCCGGTAGAGACCGCTGAAGGCGTCCGCGATGTTCTGCGGTTGGCCGGAGTTCGTCGCCACCAGCACCGGACGGACGAAGGGACCGTCGTTGGTGATCGCCTCGTAGTCGCCGAGCATGTGACCGCCCGCATTCGGAGCGAGCAACCAGTCGAAGACCGGGGTGATCTGACGCTCCACCGGATTGGCCTCGCCGCCGCGCGGGAAGGTCAGCAGCCAGCCCGCGCCCGGCAGGGTCGTGGTGTTGCCCGGCTGGAGGTAGCGCAGGTCGTAGTAGCTGACCGCGACCGTTCCGTGCGCGTCGACGGTGATCGACGGGGTGAAGGCCGGGCTGTTCGGCGCCTGGCTGAGCCGGACCGGGGCACTCCAGTGGCGGCCCCCGTCGCCGGAGTGCACCAGCTGGATCTGGTCGTACTTCCCGCCGGAGAAGTCCGAGCCCTCGTAGGCGAGGTAGAGCTCGCCGGTGCTCGGGTCGATGGCGACGTTCGGCAGCCCGCCGCCCGCGCGCACCGCCTTGGTCGGGTCCGTCGGCGCGTTCGGGTCGACCTCGGCCACGGAGGTGTCCGGGGTGACCTTGACCGGCTTGCTCCAGGTCCGGCCCTGGTCGCGCGAGCTGACCATCGCGTAGTGGGTGTCGACGGCGGTGTTCCCGCTGGCGTCCGAGTAGGTGATCGAGTTGAAGAAGTCGTAGAGCACGCCCGTGTGCCGGTTCACCACGATGACGTTGCCGATGGTCTGCGAGAACGGCACGGTCGTGGTGTCCACGAAGGGCTTCGCCGCCGACCAGGTCCTCCCCCCGTCGCGGGTGATCGACAGGTAGGCCGGCCCGGTGAACGAGGTGCTGGTCCCCACGAGCCGGTCCCAGACCTGGTAGGCCACGCCGGGGTGCAGCGGGTCGGCGGTCACGGCGTTCTTGTCGTTGGTGACGGTGACGTCGTTGTCGTCGATCAGCTTGGTGATGTGCTTCCAGGTGCGGCCGCCGTCGTAGGAGGTGGCCGCGGCGACGCCGCTGCGGTTCGTCGTCGCGTCGAAGACCAGCGCGCTGGCGTAGGCGGTGCCGTCCGGGCCGAAGCTGACCCAGCCGTCCGAGGCGCGCTGGTAGTCGAGCCCGCCGGGCGCGCAGTGGGTGAACGGCAGGGCGACATGCTGGAAGTGCCTGCCGTCGCTGCTGTAGCTCTCGCCGAGGCCGCGGGAGCCGCCGTTGGACCAACGGTCCTGCTGGTAGATGGATATGACCTGGCCCGGCTTACGCGGGTTGGCCGAGATGGAGGGCTCGTCGGCGGTGGTCGGCGTGTTGGTGCCCGTCCCGTCGTGGCTGATGTCGCAGGCGGCATACGGGTCGCCGGGCGAGATCAGGCCCAGGAACCCGTTGTTGCCGTGCCCCGCCGCACCGGCCTGACCGGCGGCGGTGGTGGAGGCGAGGAGCGCGACTGTGACGGCGGTGGTCAGCAGGGAAGCTCTGGAGCGGATGCGCATGGAACCCCCGGTGTGTGTCGACTGTGGTGGCATGGGACCTGGCGGACGCTGCTGATGCCCTGTGGCGCAGGGTGTCAGACGGTTCGTCAGCCCGCCCGAGCCTACCCACCCGAGGCGGCCGTGCACACGGCAACACCACGATCCGTGGTGCCTGTTCTCCACGCGCGACGATTCGCTCGGACCGAATCCCGGACTCCGATCCGTCGCATGCGGTGCGATATTCACCGGCGAATGTCATCGGTCATTGACGCAATCCACCGCGGCTGACATTCTTCTTCATGTGAGTCAGTCCGAGGTCCTCGCCGCGCGCCTTCACGTCGATCTGCGACGTCAGGCCAGCGCCATCTGTGCCGACGGCCGCTGAGCGTTCCGCTCACCCCTCGTAGCTCACCTTTCTGCGCTTCCCCGCGCCCCCACTCCCCAGTCCTGGCGCGGTCCTGACGTCCCTTCGCGTTGCCCGACCGCGTTTATTCCCGATATCCCGACATTCGCCGGCCGACTTCGTCGACCGGTCATTCCTGGCTGAATTCAGGAGCCTTGAGTTGCCCACTCTCCTTGTCATTTCCGGAAGTCCCTCGCCCGCCTCGCGCACCGCACTGCTCGCCGGCCATCTCGCGCAGCGCCTCTCCCTCACCGGCTTCGACGTCGAACACCTCGACCTGCGCGGCATGCCGCCGGACGCGATGCTCTCCGGTGACGCCGACCACCCCGAGCTGCGGCAGGCGCTCGACGCCGTCGCGGGCGCCGAGGGGATCGTCGTCGCCACCCCCGTCTACAAGGCCGCCTACACCGGGCTGCTCAAGGCCTTCCTCGACCTGCTCCCGCAGGATGGGCTGGCCGGCAAGACCGTGCTGCCGCTGGCCACCGGCGGGACCATCGCCCACCTGCTCACCATCGACTACGCGCTCCGGCCGGTGCTGAGCGCGCTGTCCGCGCGTCACGTCGTCGGCGGCTGCTTCCTCCTCGACCGCACCATCGAGCGCCCCGACGAGCGATCGGGGGAGACGGCGGACGTCACGCTCACGCCCGAGGCCGAGCTGCGCCTCTTCGAGGCGGTCGACGCCTTCATCGAATCACTCCCCTCCGGTCCCGTCCTCTCCTCCGCAGCCTGACCAGCCTGACGCCGCGACCACCATTGCGCGCAGCAAGCAAGGGGGCCGGGATCCGTCGACGGATCCCGGCCCCCTTGCTTGCTGTGCGGAATGCCGCGCGCGGCCTCAGTGCCGCAGGACGCGGGTCTCGCCCGCCCGCACCGCGACCGGCAGGGTGTTGCCGGGCGGCGGGAACGGGCAGATGAAGTGGTCGGCGAAGGCGCACGGCGGCAGGAAGGCGCGGTTGAAGTCCAGCACCGTCGTCCCGTCCGCCGCCGGAGCCGGCAGCTCGACGAAGCGGAAGCGGTACGTGTCCTCGTCCGCGTCGGCGAAGACCGCGCTCAGCCCGCCCGTCACGCCCTGGCCCACGGCGAGCCGGTATTCCTGCCCGCCCGCCGTGAAGGCGGCCTCGCCCGCCAGCGCCAGTCCGCGCTCACGTCCGTCGGCGTTCGGCACGGCCACCGTGCGCTCCGCGTCGAAGGGTGCGTAACGGGCGGCCAGCGCCCACTGCGGGTCGTAGGGGTGTGCCCCGATGCCCGCGAACGCGGCGCGCGCGGGCGAGGCCGGGTCGAAGATTCGGACCGCGTACTCGCCCTCGCGCTGGATCAGCTGCAATCGCCGACCGCCGTGGGCGATCCGCGACGGCCGCTCCGCCGTGTCCGGACAGAGCCGGACGGTCCGGTCGAGCGGCTCGTCGTCGACGGAGAGCCCGTCGTGGCGCGCCGCCGTCAGCGAGACACAGCCGCCCTCCCCGTCCAGCTCCCACCGGCCGGGGACACCGGGCACACCGGCGCCCAGGTCCCGGAGCCAGTGGGTGCCGGTGAGGGAGAGCGGACCGTGCGGCGCGCGTACGGTGATGACGCGCTGGTCCAGCCAGTGCTTCCAGGCGTCGCGTGCCTTGGTCATGAAGATCCTGCCTCTCTACCGGTGCTGCCCTGTCTTCCGCCCTGCTACTTGTTCGTGATCGGCAGACCGGGCGGGTTGATCTGCGCGGCGTCGACCGCTTCGGAGGAAAGGCCCCAGCGCGCCAGGATCTTCCCGTACGTCCCGTTCCTGATCAGCTCGTTGATCGCGTCGGCGATCGGCTTGACCAGTCCGCCGTCCTTCTTGACCGTCGCCGCGATCAGCCCCTGCAGACTGCCGCCCGCGCCCGAGACGACGCCGATCACCTCGGTCCGGCCGCTCACGTTCGCGTGGTACTGCGCGGTGGGGTTGGGGCCGAAGTACGCGTCGATCCGGCCGGACTGGAGGGCCAGATAGGTGTCGGCGTCGGTGCCGTAGTACTTCACCTGGACGGGCTTGAGGCCGGCCGCCACGTCCTCCTGGCTCCACTCCAGCAGGATCTTCTCCTGGTTGGTGCCCGAGCCCACCGCGATCGTCTTCCCCGCCACGTCCTTGGGGCCGCTGATCCGCCAACTGGTCCCCTTCTTCGCCTCGAAGGCGACGTTGTCCTTGCGGTAGGTGGCGAAGTCGTACTTCTGCTTGCGCAGTTCCGTGTCGGTGATGTTCGAGAAGCCGGCGTCGTACTTGCCACTGTCCAGGCCGACGAAGATCTGCGCCCAGGCGACCGGATGGTAGTCGACCTTCAGTCCGAGCACGTTCGCGACGGCAGCGGCGAGGTCGGGCTCGACGCCGATGACGGTCGTGTTGTCGGTGGCGTAGAAGTTGAGCGGCGCGGCCCCCTGGGAGGAGTCCACGACCTCGAGCGTGCCTCTCTGCCGTACCTCGGCGGGCAGTTCGGCCGCTATCGAGGCGACCTCGGGCGAGGTGTAACGGTGTTGGTTGGGCCCGGTGTTGATGCTGACCCCGTTCGCCGTCGGGGCCGCCGCGACGTCCGCGCTCGCGCTCCTGACCGAGCTGCTGCCGCAGGCGGCGAGCGCCGCGGCGACGGCGAGCGTGGTGGTGGCGAGGGCGGCGCGCAGGGGCTTCACGGACATGACGATTCCTGTCTCTGGTACGGAAGGAGGGGGGAGAGTGAAGGCGAGAGAGCTCAGAGGACCTTGGCGAGAAAGGCCCGGGTCCGCTCGTGCCGGGGCGCGTCGAGGACCTGGGCCGGTGGCCCCTGCTCGACGACGCGTCCGGCGTCCATGAAAACGACGGTGTCGGCCACCTCGCGCGCGAAGCCGATCTCGTGGGTCACCACGACCATCGTCGTGCCGGCGCGTGCCAGGTCCTTGATCACGTCCAGTACCTCGCCGACCAGCTCGGGATCCAGCGCGGAGGTGGGTTCGTCGAAGAGCAGGACCTTGGGCCGCAGCGCCAGCGC
Organism: Streptacidiphilus sp. MAP12-20; assembly: GCF_041262525.1. Taxonomy (NCBI): domain Bacteria; kingdom Bacillati; phylum Actinomycetota; class Actinomycetes; order Kitasatosporales; family Streptomycetaceae; genus Streptacidiphilus; species Streptacidiphilus sp. MAP12-20. The sequence continues at coordinate 32,046 of NZ_JBGCCK010000026.1, read as the reverse complement.
CCGCGCGATGGCGATGCGCTGTTGCTGGCCGCCGGAGAGCTGCCGTGGATAGGCGTCCGCCCGCTCCGCGAGTCCGACCCTGGCCAGCAGTTCCTCCGCGAGCGCACGGGCCTCCGCGAGCGGCACGCCCAGCGCGTGGACGGGCGCCTCCGCCAGGTTCTCCACGACGGTGAGGTGCGGAAAGAGGTTGAAGTTCTGGAAGACAAAGCCGATCCGCGCGCGCTGCCGCAGCACCTCGCGCTCCCGCAGCTCGTGCAGCCGGTTGCCGACGCGCCGGTAGCCGATCAGCTCGCCGTCGATGCTGACGGTGCCGGCGCTGAGCTTCTCCAGGTGGTTGATGCTGCGCAGCAGCGTCGACTTGCCCGAGCCGGAGGGGCCGAGCACGACCGTCACCTCGCCCGCCCGGACCTGCAGGTCCACGCCCCTGAGCACCTCCTGCGCTCCGAAGCTCTTGCGCAGCCCGCGCACGTCCACCATCACATCGGACGAAGCCTCGCTCATCGTCGACTCCCCTTCCCGAAGTGACGCTCCACCCACCACTGGAAGCCGGAGAGCACGGTCGTGAGCACCACGTACCAGGCGGTCGCGACCAGCAGCATCGGCACGACGCGGGAGGTGCGGCCGTAGATGACCTGGACCGTGTAGAAGAGCTCCATGATCGCCATGACCGAGACGATCGAGGTGTTCTTGAAGAGCCCGATCAGCTGGTTCGCGGCGTTCGGCGCGATGCTCCGCATCGCCTGCGGCAGCACGATCCGCCGCAACTGCCGCCACCTGGGCAGTCCGAGCGCGGCCGCCGCCTCCAACTGCCCCTGGTCGACGGAGAGAACGCCGGCTCGCACGATCTCGGACGCGAACGCGGCCTCGTTGACGGCAAGGGCCAGCACGGCCGCGCCCATCGCGCTGACCAGGCTGTTGGTGCTGATCGAGAAGAAGCCCGGACCGAAGGGCACGCCGATCTGGATCCGGTCGTAGAGGTAGGAGAGGTTGAACCAGAACAACACCTGCACCAGCAGCGGCACCGACCGCACCAGCCAGACGTAGCCGTAGGCGACCGCCCGCAGCAGTGGGCTGCGCGACAGCCGCATGAAGGCCAACACAAGCCCCAAGGTGAATCCGAACACAGCTGCCAGCACGGTCAGTTGCAGTGTCAGCCAGACGCCGTTCAGCACGCTCGGGTCGAAGAGGTACTGCCAGAAGGTGGGCCAGTCCAAGCCCGGGTTGGTGACCAGCGCGTGGCCGAACTGGGCGACCAGCACGAGCGCCGCCGCGACGGCGAGCCAGCGCCCGGGATGCCGGGTCGGGACCACGGTGAGCTCTGCGTCCGCCGGCTGGGTGGGGAGCGCGAGGTGGTCGACGGTGGTCGTCATCACGCTCCCCCGCCCGGCTGGTCCAGCCGCTTGGTGAACGGCAACGATCCGACCGTCTCGGGGTCCGCGTCGAGGTCGAACAGCGGCGTGTAGCCGGCCGCGAGGTAGAGGGCGCGCGCCTCGGGCTGGCGCGGGCCTGTCGTCAGGTGGATCGCGGTGTAACCGCGCGCGGCGGCCTCCTGTTCAAGCGAGTTGACGATGTGTCGGGCAAGGCCGCGGCGCCGGTGCGCCGATCCGGTCCAGATCCGCTTGAGCTCGGCCACCTGCGGCTGGTCGGCCCGGTAGCGGCGGAACGCGCCACCCGCGACGGGCTCGCCGTGCTCCAGCAGGAGCAGCAACGTCCCGTAGGGCGGGGCGAATTCGTCGGCCGGGTAGCGGGTGAGCTCGGTTCGGGCCTGGTCGCCGTGCTCGGGATAGCGCGTGCGGTACTCGTCGGCGAGCTCGCGCAGCAGCGGCTCGGCGAGGGGATCGTCGACGGTGACGGCACGCAGCTCAAAGGAGGCATCTATGGGGGGAAATACGGAGGAAACGACTGTTTCAGTCAAGGTGGTGCCTTTCCGCGCGACATCAGCGGGGGAGCAGACAGAACAGGGGACGACCGCGACAGCACGGAGTCGTGCACGGCAGCGGCGACGCAGCAGAGGGCGCCGGGCCCACGAGGTGGGCGCACGCGCCAGGGAAGGGCCGGGCAGAGCGGCCCGCTACCGAGTCAGCGGAGAGCGGTCAGGCGCAACACGCCGCGGACCACACCCGACCGAAGTCGATGTGGCCCCGGATGACCAGAGGCTGCTCGGTATTCACGAACACAGTTGACCAGCGCGTCAGCGCCTTCGTCAACCACCGTCCACGCTTCGGCGGCATGCCGCAACACTGCTGACACAAACGGCGAGTGCGCGCTTGACGTGCCGGGACGTCAGCGGCGTATCGAGGCCGCACACCCATGTCCCGGCGTTCCGTCAGAGCGACGCCGCGGCCCGCTCCTTGCTCCGCGTCGTGGCTGCTCGTCCCCTGCCGGAGACCTTGCCGGAGACCAGCCGTGGCAGCACGGTCACCGCGCCCAGGAGCATCAGCGCCGCGATCGAGGCCCACACCCCGAGCGGGCTCGGCGCGGAAGCCGTGGCGCCCGCGAGGACCAGGGCCGCCGTTCCCGGGACGACGCCGAGCACGGTCGCGGCGGCGAAGGGGCGCAGCCTGGTGCCGCCGAGGGCGCAGCCGTAGTTGATCGCGGCGAAGGGCAGCACCGGCAGTAGGCGCATCGCGAGCACGGCCCGGAACCCGTGCTCGCGCAGCTCCCGCTCGGCCGCGGCCGCCCACGCGCGCCGCCGCTCGAACCCCCACCGCCGGAATGTCGGCCACCGGAACGCGGGCCGCCGTCCGCGCAGCACACGGCGCGCCAGCGCGAAGGAGGCGGCCGCGCCCAGCGTCGTGGCGGCGACGGCCAGGCCGAGCCCCTCGGCCAGCCCGAACCAGGCCCCGGCGGCGACGTTCAGCAACGGCTTGGGCACCAGCACGACCGTCGCGGCGGCGTAGAGCAGGACGAAGACCGCGCCCGCCGCGACCGGCGGCAGCCCGGCCAGCGGATCGGCGCCCGTCAGCAGCCGCTCACCACCCAGCGTGACGACCACCACGGCCGCCACGGCCACGGCGGCCACCAGCACGGCCGGGAGCGCGAGAGCCTTCAACCGAGCCGAGGACCGCAGCCCGCCCCGGGATCGCAGCCCGCCCCAGGAACTCAGACCGGCCACGTCTCGCGGTTCCAGGCCGCGTCCCAGAACATCCACTCGTAGCGGGACGCGGTGACGAAGCGCTCGCGCATCCGCTCCCGCTCCGCGCCGGAGACCTCACCGCCGAGCGCGTCGGTCAGCGCGAGCACGCGGCGAACGACAGACTGGAACCCCTCGTCCCCGTAGGCCGCGATCCAGCGGGCGTACAGCGGGTCCGGCGAGGACTTCGCGAGCAGGTGCTCGCCGACCCGGGCGTAGATCCAGTAGCAGGGCAGCACCGCCGCGACCGCCTCCGGGTAGCTGCCGCCATAGGCCGCCGCCAGCAGGTAGCTGGTGTAGGCGCGGGTCGTCGGCAGCACCGTCTCGCTCAGCGGCTCCTCGCCCAGCTCCGCGCGGAACCCGGCCAGCAGCTCCTGCTCGGCCGCCAGCGCGCCGGACGCGTCCGCGACGAAGGCCTGCAGCGCCGCCGACTCCGGGGCCCGAGCGCCGCAGAGGGCGAGGGCACGGGCGTAGTCCCGCAGGTAGAGCGAGTCCTGCTCGACGAAGTGCCGGAACGCCGCGCGCGGGAGGGTGCCGTCGGTGAGCCCGCAGACGAAGGGGTGCTGCAGGATCTCGGCGTAGATCGACTCGATGTCCGACCACAGGTCTTCGGTGAGGCTCATGCCCCCGACCTTGCCATATGCCGCCGCCGAGGTCACGGCCGGGACGGTCCCAGCCGCACAACAGTCCCAGCCCCGCCTCAGCGGTGCGAGGCGTACCCAGGGGTGGACGTGTTGGTCGTCGTCGACCCGCTGTCGCTGGTCTGCACGGTCGGCGTCACCGCGCTGCTCACCGCGCCCAGCACCAGGAAGAGCACGACCAGCCCCTTGGCCGCACCGGACAGCAGCAGCGGCCGCGACGCCGAGCGCCGCTCGGCCAGGGCCAGCGACTCGTCGCCGAAGAGACGCTTGGGGTAGGCGGCCGTCAGCATCGACGAGTACGCGCCGAATCGCATCGCGAAGCGCGCGGTCGCCGCTGTGGCCTCGAAGAGCGGCTGTGGGAGCCTGCCCATCACCAGGGTGATCAGCCACACGAAGAAGCTCACGGCGTACCAGCCCGACATGACCAGGCTCTGCACGATCGCGGCCGGGATCATCAGGATCAGCCGGAACAGCACCGCCAGCCGGTTCAGCTCCGCAGGGTGCAGCTCCACCTGTACGGGGTAGTCGGGCGCGGCGAAGGCGAACGGCGGATACCGGTCGACGAGCAGCATGCTGTAGGCGTAGACGCGGGTCTCGTACCGCAGCAGCCCGGCCAGGTAGCGCGCCACGGGACCGGGCAGCCGCCCCAGCACCAGCGCGGCGAACCACCCGACGACCACGACGAAGAACCCGATGAAGCCGAGCACCGCCAGCACCACGTAGTGCGGCACGGCCAGCAGCCACCGCAGCAGCACCGTCCAGCGCCGCTGCCGCCCGGGGGCCGGCAGGTCGAGCTCCGGTACCACCTCGCTGCTGGGCATGGGCGGAACCGGGGCCGCCCACGTCTGATTCGCCATCACCGGGCTCCTGTCGCTCGTGTCAGGTCAGCATCGCTCGCGCGCGACCGCTCCGCGCGCCGGGTACACCCGCCGGGACGAACAGGAGCGCTGCTTGTCATGTGCAGCGCGCGTCGCGTCCGCGCGCCGGTACGCGCTCCGATGCGCCGCCGCGCCCACGCGTCGCCGCATGCGGAACGGACCATGACAGAAGAGGGACAGCACAGCGACCCGCAACGCAGAAACCGGCAGCACAGGCACCCGCAGCACAGACGCTCCACCGCACACCAGATCAGCACCGGAGGACCGCACCCCCATGGCGCCACGCCACCCCAACGCGCGATTACGCGCACTCGCCCACGAGGCAGGCTGGAGCGGCGCCGCTCTCGCCCGTGCCGTGAACCGGACCGGCGCCGAGACCCGTCTGACCCTCCGCTACGACCGGACCTCCGTCGCCCACTGGATGGCCGGCACCCGGCCGCCCGCCCCGGTCGCGGCGCTGGTCGCCGAGGCGCTGTCGCGCGGCCTCGGGCGCCCGGTCACCCTCGCCGACGCGGGCCTCGAACTCGCGCCGCCGACCGCTCCGCTCCCCCCGACCTCCCCAACCTCCCCAACCTCCCCGCACTCCCCGCACTCCCCGCACTCTCAACACTCCCCCGGCCTGGCACTCGCCGCCCTGGACGCCGAACCCGCCCGCAACCATCCCTACAGACTCGCGCTCGCCGATCCGGTCCACCTGCAGACCGGTTCCGCAACCCCCCTCCCCACCCGCCATCCCACCCCTTCAGCCGCCGGCGTCCCCGTCACCCGCGCACACGTCCGCTCTGCGCAGGCGATGCTGCACACCTTCACCAGCGTCGACGCGGCCTTCGGCGGCGGCCACTCCCGGTCCGCGCTCACCGGTTTCCTGCGCAGCAGCGTCGCCGAGTGGCTGAACGCGCCCGCCCCGCCCCGGACCCGCCACGAACTGCTGCTCTGCGCCTCCCGATTGACCTGCCTGGCCGGCCTGATGTGCTTCGACGACGAGCAGCAAGGCACTGCCCAGGGCTACTACCTCATCGCCGCCCGGCTCTCCGTCGAGGCCGACGACGCCCCCGGTCACGCCACCGCGCTGCGCGCGCTCAGCGCCCAGGCGCACTAGCTCGGCCACCGCGACCAGGCCCTGAGCCTGGCCGAGGCCGCCGCCGCGCACGCCCTGCGCCTGCTGAGCGCCGGCGCCAGGCCTTTCAACGCCCACGAACTTCAACGTGCCCGCCCCGCCAGGCTCCCCCACGCCGGTGACCCGTGCCGCTTACTGGGACCAGGGAACCGCACTCGCCAACCCCGGCAACTCACCAACCCCTGCAACTCGCCACCCGCACGGCAACTCGCCACCAGCACCGAGGAGGAGAAGCCCATGTCCATCGAGGCCACCGAGAGCTCCGCCGCCGTCAACGGCAGAGCTCCCGACCAGCAGAGCCTCAGCACCCAGGCCGCCCGCAATCTGGCGACCACCACCAAGTCCGCGCCGCAGATGCAGGGCATCAGCTCCCGCTGGCTGCTCAAGTCGCTCCCGTGGGTGGACGTCGCGGGCGGCACCTACCGGGTCAACCGACGGCTCAGCCTGGCCGTCGGGCGGGGCCGCGTCGACTTCGTCCAGAACGGCGCGGACGACGTGCGGATCATCCCGGAGACGCTGCGCGAGATCCCGGCCCTGCGCGACGTCGAGGACACGGCGCTGCTCGCCGAGCTCGCCTCCCGCTTCACCGCGCGGGAGTTCCGGGCCGGCGAGGTCGTCGTCGAAGAAGGCTCGCCCATACATCTGCGACATCCACCCCCGCAGCACCTACTTCAAGGAACTGGCCGCCAACCGCCTCGTCCCGGTCAACGTCATCGACCTCACCGCCGCGACCATCCCTGCTGGGAGCTACGCGCCAAGTCGCACCTGGTCACCGGCATCGAGCGGAGCTTCCTCGACGCCTACAAGGACGGCAGCTTCCAGTACCTCCTGATCGCCGCCGACCGCGCCTCAGCGGCGCGCCCGATTGCGCGCGACCGGGGATCTGTCGACATAATCGGTCTGACATATCGACTGAACGACTGAACGACAGCGCCCTGGTCTGCGCTCGGAGGGGCAGGCGTGGTGGAACCGGAGCTCGCCGAGGCGGTCGTGGCCGCCCGGGCCGGGTCCTTCGCCTGGGACATCGTCACCGGCGCGATCCACTGGGACGCCTACGTCTGCGAACTCGTCGGCGTCGCGCCTGACGACTTCACCAACCGTGCGGACGCGTTCTTCGCCGCCTTGCACGCCTCCGACGCCGCCCGCCTCGCCGCCGCGACCGCCGAGGTCCTCGAACGCGGCGGGCCCTATCGCAACCACTACCGCATCGTTCACCCGGACGGCGCCGTCCGCCGGATCGAGGAGCGGGGCGAGGTGCTGCTCGGCCCCGACGGGCGACCGACCCGCATCATCGGCCTGCTCGTCGACCACACCGCCGACGGCAGGGACCCCGGCTACCCGGCCGTGGCCACCACGCTGAGCAGTGCCGTCCCGGAAAGCGAGGCCGGTCCAAGCAGTACAGTCGGCCCGCACAGCTCGGCGGACTCCTTCCTGCTGACCATCACCCGCGCACTCTCCCGGGCCATCACCGTCGCCGACGTCATGCGGGTGCTGACCGACCTCGCCCGCCCCGCGCTCAACGCGGAGACGCTGCTGGTCCACCTCACCCCGACCGGCAACCTGCACGAGGTCGGCTCCACGCCCCTGCACGAACCCGCCCCGGAGCACCTGCACCCGCTCCGGCCGGCCGGAGCCGCCGCGCTGCGCGAGGCGATCGCCCGGGAGCAGCCGGTCTTCGTCGAAGGCGTCACCGCGCCCACGCCCGCCGCGCCCAGCTCCGGTCCGCCGATCACCCGCTCGTGGGCGGTGCTCCCCCTCGCCGCCTCCGACCAGCGGATCGGCGGCTGCATCTTCGGCTATCCCGGCATCCGTCACTTCGACGAGCGGCTGCGCAGCACCTTCACCGCGCTGAGCGGCATCGCCGCGCACGCGTTCGGCCGGGCCCTGCTCCACGACGCCGAGCACGCGCGCGGCGTCGAGCTGCAGCGGGCCATGCTGCCGCGTCGGACTCCGCGCATCCCCGGCCACACGGTCGCCGTCCGCTACCGGCCGGGGACGGCCGGGATGGAGGTCGGCGGGGACTGGTACGAGGTCCTGGAGCTGGACGAGGAGCGCGTCGGCCTGGTCATCGGCGACGTCCAGGGCCACAGCGCCCGCGCCTCCGGCGTGATGGGCCAGCTGCGGATCGCGTTGCGCGCCTTCGCCCGCGAGGGCCACGACCCGGCCGAGGTGATGGCCCGTACCGGCCGCCTGCTCGCCGAGCTGGACACCGGCCTCTTCGCGACCTGCTGCTACCTCTCCCTCGAACCCGCGACCGGCCGCCTGCTGGGCGCCCGCGCCGGTCACCCGCTCCCGGTACTGATGGACGCGTCCGGGCTGCCCCGCGAGCTGGACCTGCCCGGCGGCCCGCCCCTCGGCATCGACCCGACGGCGGTCTACCCACTCTGCGAGCACCGGCTCGACCCGGGCGAGGCCCTGCTGCTCTACACGGACGGCCTGATCGAGGACCGCGCGGAGGCGTACGACGAGTCGGTCCGTCGCCTGCTCACCGCCCTCCAGCAGGACTGCCGTCGCGCTCCCGCCGACACCGGCTGGGAGGGGCTCGCCGACCACCTCGTCCGCTCCCGCCCCGCGCCCGGAACCGTCCAGGACGACCTCGCCCTGCTCCTCGTCCGCCGCGACTGAGCTTGCCCTGCGGGCGCAGGACGGGTCCTGCGCCCCGGCCCGGTCGGGACCTCCGGCCCTCCGACAGGCGGGTGCCTGCTGCCTACGGTGGAGGAACCCGCCGGCACGAGACAGGACTCCCTCCGATGAGCAACGGCAAGACCCCCGCCCAACGCACGGCCCGCGACCAGCTGCTGCGCCGGCAGCAGGCACAGCAGGAACGGGTCCGTACGCGGCGTCGCGTCTTCGTCGCGGGCGCGGTCGCCGCCGCCCTGCTGGCCGGGAGCGGCGTCGGCTACGCGCTCGGCGCGAAGAGTTCCGGCAGCAGCGGCCGCGACAGCAGCAGCGCGGACGGTCCGCTGGTCATCCCCGCCCACGCCACGGGCGCCGACGGAACGGTCATCACCTACGGCAAGGCCGACGCGAAGGACACGGTCCACGTCTACGAGGACATGCGCTGCCCGTTCTGCGAGAAGTTCGAGACCGCCCTCGGTCCGACCCTGGCCGCCATGGCGGACGCGGGCAAGGTCAAGATCGAGTTCCATATGGCGGCGTTCCTCGACAAGTCCCTCGGCGGCAAGGGCTCCAAGACCGCGCTCGCCGCACTCGGGGCCGCGCTGAACGAGAGCCCACTGAAGTTCAAGCAGTTCCACGACGTCCTGTACGCGGCGCAGCCGAAGGACGAGACGACGGACACCTACGGCTCGACCGCCACCCTGCTCGACCTCGCGGGGAAGGTCGACGGCCTGCGCAGCCCGTCCTTCAACAAGGCCGTCAAGGAGGGTACCTACCTGCCCTGGGCACAGAAGGTCGCCGACGCGTTCTACGACACCCCCGACGTCTCCGGCACCCCGGCCGTCAAGGTCAACGACACCAGGATCGAGGTCATCGGCCCCGGCCGGAACGCCATCTCCCCGCAGGACTTCACCGCCAAGGTCGACGCCGCCCTGCACCAGGGCTGAGCCGAGCCCACCGGCAGCGGGGGCCGGCCTGCTCAGCCGCGCCCGAAGGGCCACCAGCTCCTGCGCTCCTTCACCACCGGCGCGCAGGAACACCGCTGCGCGGCGGGCACGCCGGAGAGGACCTCGTCGACGTGGTTGCCGCAGCCGGCGTAGGTGTACTTACCGCAGCGGGAACAGCTGACGCGTCGGCACATGGTCGTTCTCCCTCAGGCGGCCCAGCCTCTCGTAGGCAGGCCCTCACGTCCCAGCCTACATACCCCCAGGGGTAATCTGACCAGGGGGTCGATCGCGCCGACTTTTCCGAGCCTGCCGTCGGCCGTCATCAGCCCCCTCGCACACGGCCGCGCTGCGCGGAGCGGGGCTGATCACCACGACCCGCGCGGGCAAGGCCGTGCTGCACCGCCGCACCGAACTCGGCCGTCTGCTGCTGCAACCGCGTGGCTCGATGGGGTATCACGGAGATGGCCCCGCCGATCCCCGGGGCCGGGCCAGCTCATCCTGGCCAGTTCCTCCGAGCATCGGAGCAGGTGTCATGCACGACGACCGCAGCACCGTCGAACGCCGCCTCCACCGCGTCCTGCGGGAGCGCATCGAACCCGCCGTCTACAGCGACTCGGTGCCGCTGGACGTCGCGCGCTGGGACGTGCAACAGGACGGCCTGCCCGGCGAACCGGTCCCCGTCGCCGAGGGGCTCGCCGCGGCGTACACCGCCTGCGCAGCCGACGTCGCGTGGGGGCCTGCGTGGGGGACGACCTGGTTCCGGGTCAGCGGGGAGGTGCCGCGGGAGTGGGCGGGCCGGACCGTCGAGGCGCGGCTGGACCTCGGCTTCGACCGCAATCTGCCCGGGTTCCAGTGCGAGGGCCTGGTCTACCGGGCCGACGGCTCCCCCGTGAAGGGACTCAACCCGCGCACCGACTGGGTTCGCGTCGCCGAGCGGGCGGAGGGCGGAGCACATGTCGAGCTCTACATCGAGGCGGCGGCCAACCCCGTCCTGATCCACCACTCCCCCACCGCCCAGGGGGACCGGCTGACCAGTGACGACCGCCCGCTCTACCGGCTGGCCCGGATGGAACTCGCGGTATTCGAGCCCGAGGTCTGGGAGTTGGTGCAGGACCTGGACGTGCTCGGCTCGCTGATGGAGCAGCTCCCCGAGGACGGGGCCCGCCGCTGGGAGATCCTGCGGGCCGTCGAGCGCGCGCTCGACGCCCTCGACCTCACTGACGTCGTCGGCACCGCCGCGCACGCGCGAGCGGAGCTGACGCGGGTTCTCGCCGCCCCGGCGAACGCGTCCGCCCACCGGATCAGCGCGATCGGCCACGCCCACATCGACTCCGCCTGGCTGTGGCCGCTGCGTGAGACCGTCCGCAAGGTGGCCAGGACCTGCGCCAACGTGGTGGATCTGATGGACGATCACCCGGAGTTCGTCTTCGCGATGTCCCAGGCCCAGCAGCTGGCCTGGCTCAAGGAGCACCGTCCTGAGGTCTTCGCCCGAGTCGCGAAGAAGATCACCGACGGCTCCTTCGTCCCGGTCGGCGGCATGTGGGTCGAGTCCGACACCAACATGGTCGGCGGCGAGGCGATGGTGCGTCAGTTCCTCTACGGAAAGCGGTTCTTCCTCGACGAGTTCGGCATCGAGACGGAGGAGGTCTGGCTGCCGGACTCCTTCGGCTACACCGCCGCGCTCCCGCAGATCGTCAAGCTGGCCGGCAACAAGTGGTTCCTGACGCAGAAGATCTCCTGGAACCAGACCAACCGCTTTCCGCACCACACCTTCTGGTGGGAGGGCATCGACGGCACGCGGGTCTTCACCCATTTTCCGCCGGTCGACACCTACAACTCCGATCTGGGCGGCCACCAGATGGCTCACGCCGCCCGCAACTACCGTGAGAAGGGGAAGGGTACGCGGTCGCTCGCACCGTTCGGCTGGGGCGACGGCGGCGGTGGGCCCACCCGCGAGATGCTGGCCCGCGCCGCGCGTCAAAGCGACCTGGAGGGCGCGCCCCGGGTCACCGTCGAGCGGCCCTCGGCGTTCTTCGCCGCCGCGCAGGCCGAGTATCCGGACGCGCCGGTCTGGGTCGGCGAGCTCTACCTCGAACTGCACCGGGGCACCTACACCTCCCAGGCCAAGACCAAGCAGGGCAACCGCCGCAGCGAGTCGCTGCTCCACGAGGCCGAGCTCTGGTCGGCGACCGCCGCCGTCCGGGTCCCCGGTTTCGTCTACCCGTACCAGGAGTTGGAGCAGATCTGGAAGACGGTGCTGCTGCACCAGTTCCACGACATCCTGCCCGGCAGCTCGATCGCCTGGGTCCACCGCGAGGCCCGCGCGACCTACGCCCGCGTCCACGACGAGCTGACCGCGCTGGTCGACGCCGCGCAGCAGGCTCTCGCCGACCCGGGGAGCACCGGCACCCTCGTCTTCGACGGCACCACGGGCACGGCCACCCCCGCCCCCGCGCCCGCCCTCATCCCCGACCCACCCGTCTCCCTCACCGTCCGAGCCGACGGCGGGCACGTCCTCGACAACGGCCTGCTCCGCGTCGAGATCGACGCGCGCGGCCTGATCGTCTCGGCCGTGAGCGCGACCGACGGCCGCGAGTCGATCGCGCCGGACGGCGCCGCCAACCTTCTGCAACTCCACGCCGACTTCCCGAACACGTGGGACGCCTGGGACATCGACGAGTTCTACCGCCACAACTCCACCGACCTGGTCGCTCTCGACGCGATGACCGCCGCCTCCCGCCCGGACGGCGCGGCGGTGGTCGAGATCGCCCGCAGCTTCGGCTCCTCGCAGGTCCGGCAGCAACTGACGTTGCGCCCGGACGCGCGGATGCTGGAGATCGACACCGAGGTCGACTGGCACGAGACGGAGAAGCTGCTCAAGGCCGCCTTCCCGCTCGACGTGAAGGCCGACCGCTCCGCCGCCGAGACGCAGTTCGGGCACGTCTTCCGCGCGACGCACACCAACACCGGCTGGGAGGCGGCCAAGTTCGAGATCTGCGCGCACCGGTGGATTCACGTCGAGGAACCCGGCTTCGGCGTCGCGATCGCCAACGACTCCACCTACGGCCACGACGTGACCCGCGACGTCCGCCCCGACGGAGGCCAGACCACCACCGTCCGCCTCTCCCTGCTGCGCGCCCCGCGCTACCCCGACCCGTCCACCGATCAGGGCACCCACCGGCTCCGGCACGCCTTCGTCCCCGGCGCGACCCTCGCCGACGCCGTCCGGGAGGGCCACGCGCTCAACCTCCCCACCCGCCGCGTCCCGGGCGACCGCCCGGTCGCGCCGCTGATCGCCGTGGACGGCGACGCCGTCGTGGTGGAAACGGTCAAGCTCGCCGAGGACCGCAGCGGCGACGTGGTCGTCCGCCTCTACGAATCGCTGGGCGGCCGGGCCGCGACCGCCCTCCGCCCCGGCTTCGCCACCTCGACAGTCACCGAGACGGACCTGCTCGAGCGCCCTCTCCCCGACGCGCCGCCACACCGGCTCGACGCGGACGGACCATTGCGACTCCGGCTCCGCCCGTTCCAGATCCTCACCCTGCGCTTCGCTCGCCACAGCGGCAACTGAATCTGCCACTGCGGCAGTTGCGCCACCAACCTTGACTTCGCACGGTCAACGGGCCACAGTCCTGCCACCCGCCCGCTGCTCGCCCGTCCGCTGCCTGCCAGGGCTGTGCGCCCGCGCCCGTACCGCCCCTCCCCATCTCTCGCCTCCCCCGAGAACCGGAGGGCCCACCATGTCTTCCCGCAACACCGTGTCTTCCCCCAACACCATGTCTGCCGTCAACACCGTGTCTGCCGTCGACTCTTCATCCCGTCCGTCCCGTCGGACCGTCCTGCGCACCGCCGGAGTCGGCGCCGGCGCGCTGCTCGCGAGCGGTCTGCTGGAGGCCGGCACCGCCCACGCCGACCTGCCCGTCCTGGCGACCTACGACGTGGTCGTCGTCGGCTCCGGTGCGGCCGGGATGACCGCCGCGCTGACCGCCGCCAAGCGCGGACTCTCCGTCGTGGTGGTCGAGAAGGCCCCCACCTTCGGCGGTTCGCTCGCCCGCTCGGGCGCGGGCGTGTGGATCCCCAACAACTCCGTCATCCTCGCCGCCGGCGTCCCCGACACTCCCGAGCTGGCCGCCGCCTACCTGGCCGCCGTCGTCGGCTCCGACGTCCCCGCTGACCGCCAGGCGGCCTTCCTGGCCAACGGTCCGAAGATGGTCGACTTCGTCATGGCCAACAGCCCGCTGCGCTTCCGCTACATGCCGGGCTACAGCGACTACTACCCCGAGCTCCCCGGTGGGATGCCGAACGGCCGGTCCATGGAGCCCGACCAGTTCGACGGCAATCTCCTCGGCAATCTCCTCGGCGCCGAGCTGGCCAACCTCAACCCGCCGTATCTCGCCGTCCCCTCCGGCACGGTGGTCTTCAGCGCCGACTACAAGTGGCTGGCCATCGCGGCCGTCAACGCGCAGGGCGCGGCCGTCGCCGCCGAGACCGTGGCGCGGGCTGCCAAGGCCGCGCTGCTCGGCCAGAAGCCCTTGACGATGGGTCAGGCCCTCGCCGCCGGGTTGCGCGCGGGCCTGCTCGCGGCCAATGTGCCGGTCTGGCTCAACACCCCGCTCGTCGATCTCGACGTCGTGAACGGCGCCGTCACCGGCGTCGTCGTCAACCGGAGCGGCAGCCCGGGCCTGATCGCCGCCCGACGCGGCGTGGTCGTCGGCTCCGGCGGCTTCGAGCACAACGCCGCGATGCGGGCCCAGTACCAGCAGCAGCCCGTCGGCACCGACTACACCGTCGGCGCGAAGGAGAACACCGGCGACGGCATCCAGGCCGGCCAGCGCGCCGGGGCCGCCGTCGCCCTGATGGACGACGCCTGGTGGGGACCGGCCGTGCCGCTGCCGGGCCAGGCCTACTTCTGCCTGTCCGAGCGCACCCTCCCGGGCAGCCTGATCATCAATCAGGCCGGTGGGCGCTTCGTCAACGAGGCGGCGCCGTACAGCGACGTGGTGCACGTGATGTACCAGAAGAACCCGGGCGCCCCGGACATCCCGGCCTGGCTGATCGTCGACCAGAACTACCGGAACCGCTACCTCTTCCGCGACGTCGCCCCCACCCTCCCCTTCCCGAGCAGCTGGTACTCGGCCGGGTCGGTCCACCAGGCCTGGACCTTCGACGAACTGGCCGGCCAGATCGGCGTCCCGGCCGCGGCGCTGCGCGCGACGGTCGCGCGCTTCAACGGCTTCGCCCTGGCCGGCAGCGACCCCGACTTCCGCCGTGGCGTGAGCGCCTACGACCACTACTACACGGACCCGGCCGTGATCCCGAACTCCTGCCTCGCCCCGCTCTGGCTCGCACCGTTCTACGCCATCAAGATCGTCCCCGGCGACCTCGGCACCAAGGGCGGCCTGCTCACCGACGCCCGCGCCCGCGTGCTGGACGCCTCCGGCCGACCCATCCCCGGCCTGCACGCGGCGGGCAACGCGAGCGCGGCGGTGATGGGCCACAGCTATGCGGGCTCGGGTTCGACCATCGGCCCGGCGATGACCTTCGGCTACGTCGCGGCCAACGACATCGCCGACAGCGCGTGAGTTCCGCGATTCCCGCCGACCGTCCCCCCAACGGAGGCACGGAGAATCTGCCTACCCCTGATCTACCAACCCCTCACCGGAGGCAGGCTCGCATCTGCGACAGGCTTCCTACGGGATGATCCGGGAGCGTCTACGGTCGGAAACATGACACTCAGCATTCGCAACCAGCTCCCCGGCACCATCACCTCCGTCACCACGGGCGAGGCCATGGCCACCGTCCGTGCCCGCCTCGCGGGCGGCCAGGCGATCACCGCCGCGATCACCGCGGACGCCGTCACCGACCTGAAGCTCACCGAGGGCACGAGCGTCCAGGCCGTGGTCAAGGCGACCGAGGTCTCCCTGGCCACCGGCGCGGTCGAGGGCCTCAGCATCCGCAACCAGCTGCCCGGCACGGTCACCTCGATCGCGACGGGTGCCGCGATGGCCTCGGTCAAGGTCGCCATCGACGGCGGCGACCTGACCGCCGCCATCACCAAGGACGCCGTCACCGAGCTCGGCCTCGCCCCCGGCAGCGCGGTCGTCGCGCTGGTCAAGGCGACCGACGTCTCTCTCGCCACGGCCTGATCCGCACCGCCTGACCCACACTGCTTGACCTGAACCGCCTGACCCGCACCGCCTGACCCGCACCGCTGATCCGCACCGCGCGGGCCGACCTGCCTCTCGGTAGGTCGGCCCGCGGCGAGTCCATCCAGACCACGGCGAGTCACTCGGTCACTCGGTATCGGTCACTGCACGCCGAACGCCCGCAGGATCGTCTGCGTCACGCCGTTGTGCGCGTTGTCCC
This sequence comes from Streptacidiphilus sp. MAP12-20, assembly GCF_041262525.1. NCBI lineage: Bacteria > Bacillati > Actinomycetota > Actinomycetes > Kitasatosporales > Streptomycetaceae > Streptacidiphilus > Streptacidiphilus sp. MAP12-20. The sequence goes on along the minus strand of NZ_JBGCCK010000026.1, from coordinate 16,345 downwards.
ACGACGTGGCCCGCAGCGACACGTAGCGGGCCCAGCGCGGCGCGCTGATCCGCGCCGTCCAGGCGTCACCGCTCTTGCCGCCGCCCCGCTGGAGCTTCAGCGCCACCGGGATCCAGCGCGAGCCGTCGTCGAAGGAGACCTGGAGCGTCGCGCCGCCGATCGTGCCCGCCCCGGTGACGCCGGGGAGCTGCGAGGACGTCAGCGTCAGCGTCGTGGTCCGCGGCGCGTCGCCCTTCGGGTCGGTGGCGACCCCGTAGTCCAGCTGGATCAGTGGGATCGACACGTATCCCGTCCCGGATTCGAAGGTCCACTCCGTCCGCGACGCGGGCGAGGTCGGGAAGACGGCGCTCTGGCTGGTCTCCGCGACCAGTCGGTACGGCAGTACCGCACCGCTCGGCGCGTCCACGTTGAGTTGCTGGTAGATGGTCGAGCCGATCGTCGTCGCGCCCTGGTAGAGGGTGACCGTCTCGTGCAGCAGATCCGGCGTGGAGCCCCACATGTTGTAGTCGTAGCCGTCGTGTCCCGCGCTGCCGTCACCCCAGCCGGGCACGTTCAGGGAGAAGAAGTCGCCCTGACGGTCCGGCAGGACCGTGCTGTCGTTGAGCCTTGGGTGGATCACCGGGGAGAGCCAGGTGGCGGCCGTGCGGCTGCCCTTGGCGTAGTCGGTGATGAGGGCCCGCTCCTGGACGAGGTCCGTGACGCCCGCTTCCTCGAACCAGGCGAAGCGACCCGCGCCCGGGCTGACCCAGTCGGTCCGGGTGGTGGCGAGCGACTGCCGGAAGTCGAAGCCGACGCCGTAGCGGTCGAAGTTCTCCATGTCGTAGCGGCCTTCGTAGCCCGGAGCGGTGACCGAGCCGCCGAAACGCTGGTCGATCCGGGCCAGTTCGCCGTCCTTCGGCCGGTACACCAGGCTGCTCGCGGGGATGCTCTTGTCCTTGCGCTCGACCAGGTCGTAGCGGAAGGAGGAGGACGGGGTCGACACGACGGTCAGCCTGACCTGCCCGCGACCGACCGCCGAGATCAACGAGTAGCCCTCACCCTGGGTCAGTGAAGCGACCTCGATCGGACTGTCGGCGGTGAAGTCGGCCGAGCCGTACCACTGCGACAGCCGCCCGACACCCGGGTTGACGACCAGCAGCAGCTTCGCTCCGGCCGCCACCGCCGCCGCGGCCTGGGCGCTGCCGACCTGGCCGGTCGTGTCGGTCGGGTCTCCGAACACCACGGCGGCCTTGCCCTTGGCGTCGATCCGGGCGAACTCGGCCGCGGTGCCGTGCCCGGCGTAGACGGCCGACAGTCTGCGGCTCCCCGCCGGGAGCAGGGTCGAGCCGTTCTGCACGATCAGGTCGGTGAAGCTCTGCTGCGGGAGAGGCGGCTCCTGCGCCGTGACCGTCAGCGGCGGCGCGGCCTTGCTCCACCGCGTGTCGAAGGCGAAGGTGCCGTCCGTGACCGGCGCGGTGGACTGGGCCCAGATGCTCGAGTAGGCCAGCGGCACCAGGAAGTTCTCGTTGAACTGTCCGCCGTCGGGCAGGCCGCGGTTCCACTCGACGCGGAGCATCTGGTCGGCGCTCCGCTTCGGCGTGACGGCGGCGACCAGGTGCGCCTGGCGGGCGTCCAGCGAGGCGCTGCGGTCGCGGTCCAGCTGCACCTGCGGCACCGAGAGCACCCCGAGCCCGAGGTCGTCCGGTGTGTTCGCACCCGGCAGGTCCGCGTACATCAGCACGGAGTACTCGCCCTTGGGCAGCCGCAGCGTGGTCGTCCCTGAGGCCGGGAGCTGGATCTGGGTGGCCGACTGGTCGCCGGTCCGGTAGATGGCGACGTAGCCGGAGAGCGGCGCGCCGCTGCGGTCGGTGGCCGAGACGGTGAGGTTGTAGCGCTCGTCCTCGCGGTCGACGCCGATCAGCGTGTGCGCGACGACCGTGCCGCTTGCGTCGCTCGCCTCGATCTGACCGTCCGTCACACCGTAAGCGGCGGCGGAGGGATCGCCGGTCACGGTCACCCGCGCGGTGCCATGCGCCGGCACGGTCACGCTGCTCGCCGAAAGGGTGAAGACGCCCGCCGGGGCCGGGCCGCCGTCCGGGCCGGTCGCCTTGGCGGCGAGCGAGAGCGTCACCGGCGCGGCGCCGGTGTTGGTGTAGGTGACCGTCCGCACCGCCGGCTTGTCGGCGGTGTGCGGCCAGGGGTAGTAGCCGGACCAGGCACTCGCCGAGGCGTCGACCGTCCCCAGCACCGCGGCCTTGACGTCGACCCGTCCCGCGCCGCCCTGGGTGACCGGTATCGCCGCAGTCTCCGCACTCGTGCTGACCAGCGCGTCCTTGAGCTGCTGGCCGGTCCAGTCCGGGTGCTGCTCCGCCAGCAGCGCGGCCGCGCCCGCGACGTGGGGCGTCGCCATGGAGGTGCCGCTCATGGTGGTGTAGTAGCCGCTTCCCGCCGCGGCGTACTGCGAGCGCGCGGCCAGGATGTCCACGCCCGGAGCGGTGATCTCGGGCTTGAGGCCGCCGTTGATGAAGCGCGGACCGGTGCTGGAGAACCACGCCAGCGCGTCCGTGCCGTCCACGGCGCCGACGGTGAGCGCCGCGTCCGCCGCTCCGGGCGCGCCGATGCCCGGGCCGCCCTGGTTGCCGGCCGCGACGACGAAGAGCGCGCCGGTCTCGGCGCTGAGCGAGTTCACCGCCTGGCTCATCGGGTCGCTGCCGTCACTCGGGTCGGTGGAACCGAGGCTCATGCTGACGACCTTGGCGTGCTCGGTGCGCGCCGCCCACTCCATGCCCGCGATGATCCAGGAGTCGTCCCCGAAGCCGTCATTGCCCAGCACCTTGCCGACCAGCAGCTTCGCGCCCGGCGCGACGCCCTTCTCCTTGCCGCCGGACGCCGCGCCGGTTCCCGCGATCGTGGAGGCGGTGTGGGTGCCGTGGCCGACGTGGTCAGTCAGGTCCTGGCCGGGGACGAAGCTCTGCGAGGCGGCGACCTGCCCGGTCAGGTCCGGATGGGCGGCGTCGATGCCGGTGTCCAGGATGGCGACGTTCACACCCTTCCCGTCGACGCCCGCGCTCCACGCGGCGGGCGCGCCGATCTGCGCGGTGCTGTCGGCGAGCATGCCCTTGACCTTGCCGTCCAGCCAGACGTGGCTGATGCCCGCCGCGAACCGCCCGCTCCCCTTCGCTTGGCCCTGGGTCAACTGCCGCCACAGTGCCGCTCCGCCGGACCGGTCCGCGGTGACGGCATCGCCGTTGATCACGTCCAGACTGCAGACCTGGGCGAGGGCATGACCGAGCCCGGCGGCCCGACTGCTCGGCGGTGCTGAATTCGAGGAGCGTGCTGACGTCGAGGAGCGTGCTGACGTCGAGGAGCGTGCTGACGTCGAGGCGTACTGCACAATGAGCGGCAGCCGTGCGCTGTGCGCGTCGTCGTAGCCGTCCGCGACCAGCCGGCTGACGTCGAAGAGCCGGCGGTCCAGCGTTCCTGCGGCGACGTAGGACATCGCCTCGGCCGGGTAGACGTACAGGTCCTTGCCCACGGTCTGCGTGAGCACGCCTCCGGTCAGCCCGTTGGGACGCTTCACCGTTGCGACGCTTCGCCCGTCCGCGATTGTCGTGAGGGTCACCTTGTCGCCAGTCAGCAGCGTGACGACGTGGACGGTCCCACCGACCGGGCGCGCAGGCGCCGCGCCGCCTGTCGTGGCGGCGTCGGCCGCTCCCGGCGGCGCCACACCCAGCGCTGCGAGCGCGGCGGCAGTCACCGCGGCGACAGTCACCGCGAGGGCGGCAACCGATCTGCGCGGACCGTGCGTTGAGCGTGACACGTGACGCCTCCGGGACTGGTGAAGCCTGCGGGACGGAGAATTGGAGGTCATTCTTCGCACCCGCCCGCTGCCCGACGCCGCCCGGACCGGGCGGAGATCCGCCATGGCGCGTTGCCGCAACTCTGCGCAAGTCATTGACGGCACATCAGCAACTGCCTACCGTCACCATCTGGCGATATCAGTTGCTTTCTGTTGGATCAGCGCGAGCGTCTTCGTCACTTCTTGTTTGATTGGAGCGGCCACCGCCATGCCGTCACGCCTGCACGGAACCCGTCCATGGAGCATCCTGCTCGCGCTCCTCCTCACCCTGCTGCTCGGCCAACTCCCGGGCCTCGCCCACGCGGCGACCACCACCGCCATCACCGTCGACGGCAACTCCGCCGGGCGCGTCTTCGACGGCGTCGGCGCGATCAGCGGCGGTGGCGGCAACTCCCGCCTGCTCGCGGACTATCCCGAGCCGCAGCGCGGCCAGGTGCTCGACTACCTCTTCAAGCCCGGCTACGGCGCCGCCCTACAGATCCTCAAGGTCGAGATCGGCGGCGACACCAACTCCACCGACGGCGCCGAGCTCAGCCACGAGCACACCCGCGGCAGCGTCGACTGCAGCGCGGGCTACGAGTGGTGGCTGATGGAGCAGGCCAAGGCCAGCAACCCCGGCATCAAGCTCTACGGCCTCGCCTGGGGCGCGCCCGGCTGGATCGGCGGCGGCAGCTTCTGGTCCCAGGACACGATCGACTACCTGCTCGCCTGGCTCGGCTGCGCCAAGTCCCACGGCCTGACCATCGACTACCTCGGCGGCTGGAACGAACGCGGCTTCAACGCCTCCTGGTACGAGAACCTGCACGCCGCCCTCGCCGCCAACGGCTACGCCACCAAGGTCGTCGGCGCCGACAGCGACTGGTCCATCGCCACCAGCATGCGCTCCGACTCCGCACTCAACGCGGCGGTCGACATCGTCGGCGCACACTACCCGTGCAGCTACATGTCGGCCATGACCACCTGCTCGACCACCTCGGACGCCCTCGCCACCGGCAAGCAGCTGTGGGCGAGTGAGAACGGCTCCGAGGACTTCAACACCGGCGGCGCGCCCATCGCCCGCGCGATCAACCGCGGCTACCTCGACGCGAAGATGAGCGCCTTCATCAACTGGCCGCTGGTCGCCTCGATCTACCAGAACCTCCCCTACAACACGATGGGCATGCTCACCGCCACCCAGCCCTGGTCCGGCCACTACCAGGTCGGCAAGAGCACCTGGGCCGTCGCCCAGACCACCCAGTTCACGGCGCCCGGCTGGCACTACCTCGACAGCGGCAGCGGCTACCTCGGCGGAGCGCGCGGCAACGGCAGCTACGTCAGCTACCGCGCGGCTGACAAGTCGGCCTGGAGCACGGTCGTCGAAACCCTCGACGCCACCGCCGCCCAGACCGTCACCTTCACCGTCGCCGGCGGTCTGCCCAGCGGCAGCCTGCATGTCTGGTCCAGCGACTTCGGCTCCAGCAACCAGAGCAGCTACCTGGTCCACGGAACCGACCTCACCGCGAGCGGCGGCGTCTACACGCTGACCCTCCAACCCGGCCGCGTCTACACCGTCACCACGACCACCGGCCAGGGCGCAGGCACCGCGACCTCCCCGAACCGCTCCGTGCTCCCGCTCCCCTACACCGCTCCCATCGGCAGCACCGCCACCGGCTCCGAGGTGCCCTACCTCTCCGCCATGAACGGCGCGTTCCAGGCGGAACCCTGCACCGGCGGCCGGTCCGGCTCCTGCGTCCAGCAGCAGGCCACGACGGCGCCCATCAGCTGGGACAACGCCAGCGATCCCTACGCGCTGACGGGTGACCTCTCCTGGTCGGACTACACCGTCTCGGTCGACGCCCAGCTCCTCCAGTCCGGCTCCGCGGTGCTGCTCGGCCGGGTCGGGCTGCAGAAGGGCTTCTCGCCTGCGGCCGTCAACGCCTACCAGCTCAAGCTCTCCGACACCGGTTCCTGGTCGCTCCAGCGCAACAGCTCCGGCGGCTCGCTGACGACGCTCGCCTCCGGCACCGTCGCCGCGCCCGGAACCGGCAACTGGCACACGCTGGCGCTCTCCTTCGCGGGCAGCACGATCACCGCGCGCATCGACGGCACTGCGGTCGGCGGCGCCGTCACCGACGCGAACTACGCCTCGGGCCAGGTCGGCGTCGGCACCTCCGGCTGGATCGGCGCCCAGTTCGCCAACCTCGCGGTCACCCCGGGCGCGACCACCGACCTGTCCGGCACCTACGTCCTGGTCAACCGCAACAGCGGCCTCGCGATGGACGCCAGCGGCGCGGGCACGGCCGATGGGACGCCCATCATCCAGTGGACCCGCAACAGCAACACCAACCAGCAATGGAAGCTCGCCGCCGCCGGGGGCGGCTACTACACCGTCACCGGCGTGGGCAGCGGCAAGGCGCTGGACATCCCGAACGCCAGCTCGGTCGAGGCCACCCAACTGGCACTCTGGACCGCGAACAGCGGCACCAACCAGCAGTGGCTGGTGACCCCGGCCGGCAACGGTGACTACACCCTCGAAAGCCGGTCCGACGCCGAACTCGTCGACGTCAACGGCGGCTCCACCAGCAACGGCGCGAGCATCCTGCAGTGGCCGCTGAACGGCGGCGCGAACCAGGGGTGGCAACTCGTCAAGATCGGCTGAACGGCTCCCACCGCTCGAACTCGTTCCCCTCGGGGTCGACGCCTCCGGCAGCGGAGGCGTCGACCCCGGCGGACGTGTCGGCAGCTTCGGACGTGTCGGCGGTGTCGGCAGTGTCGGACGTGTCGGCCCCGATCAGTGCCAGGCGCAGCCGGTTGCGGTCCGTCTTCGGCGTCGCCGGGGGTCCCATCACCAGCGTCGGCCCGGTCCCGGCCGGGTCGCGCAGGCGGATACCCCAGTCGCCCCGGTCGACCACGGCCCAGCCGGTCGCCCGCCGCCAGAAGCGGCCCTGGACCGCCGCATCGGCCGCGTCCTGGGCGATGGCGGCGAGGTGGTCGTCGGCCTCGGCGTCCGGCAACACGCAGAACTCGTTGCCCTCCGGGTCGGCCAGCACCTCCCACGGGACATCGCCCTGCCCGATGTCGATCCTGACCGCGCCGAGCGCCAGCAGGCGTTCGACCTCCTCCGCGCCGCCGGCGAGATCGAGGTGAAGCCGGCTCTTCGCGGTCCGGGGACGCGTCGACGGGACGAAGGCGATCCCTACCCGTCCGGGCTTCGGCGAGCGCAGTACGGCCACGCCGTCGTCATCCGAAGGGTGCTCTTCCCACTCCAACGCCTGCGCCCAGAAGCCCGCCAGCCCCGGCACGTCCAGCGCCTCGATCACGACCCCGCCCAGCCTTGGCTCCACCGCGTCAGCCCCCGCTCACTCCGCACGTCACTCCGCCGGACAGACCGTGTCCGGTTTCGGCAGCGTACCCGACGTCAGAAACGCGTCCTCGGCGTGGCGCACGCAGGTGCTGAGCCGGTAGGCGATGTGCCCTTCGCCTGCGTAGGTGAGCACCACGCCGACGCCGGTGGCCGTCGCCATCCTGGCCGTGCCGGGGTAAGGCGTGGCCGGGTCGGTCCTGGTGCCGACCATCAGCACCGGCGGCGCACCCTTCGCGCGGACGTCCCGCCAGCTGTCGTCGCCCCGGGCAGGCCAGCCGCTGCAGTCCAGCAGACTCGTCTCCGCCCCCGGGCCGAAGAGAGAGGAAGCCGCCAGGAACTCCGTCCTCGCAGCCGCCGTCCGCTGCGGCGAGTAGCGGTCGGCGGTGTCGCGGCACTCGACCGCCGTGTAGACCGCCGAACCGTTGTCCCCCGGCGGGTCCGCGACAGCCGGGAAGGCTGCGCCCGTCGGCGGCGTCGCCCCACCCAGCCGGGCCAGCGGGCCCGCATCGTGGCTGCGGATCAGGTCGGTGAGCGCGCCGCGCAGGTCCGGCCACCAGCCCGGCTCCCAGGCCGCGTCTGCCAGGGCGTTCACGAAGGTGCTCCGGTCCAGGGTGCCCTTGTTGCTCTCGACGCCCTTCTGCCCCACCGCGTCGTAGGCGACCTGCAGCTGCTGTCGCGCCTCCGCCTGGCTTCCGGTGAACGGACAGGCGTCGCCCCGGCGCAGACAGTCGGCCAGGAAGTTGCCGACGCCCTGCTCCTGCGCCTGCACCAGGGAGACCGCCGTCCCCTCGTAGTCGAGAGTCGGATCGATGATCCCGTCCAGCGACATCCGCCCGACCCGCTCGGGGAACTGGTGCGCGTACACCGCGCCGAGTCGCGAACCGTACGAGAAGCCCAGGAAGTTGAGCTTCCGATCGCCGAGCGCCGCTCGCAGCACATCCAGGTCACGCGCCGAGTCGACCGTCCCGACGTACGGAAGCAGCGTCCCCGAGCGCACCCCGCAGGCACGGGCGCGGGCGGTTCGCGCGGCGGCGACCCGCGTGAGCTCGGCCAGCGGGTCGTCCCCGGTTCGCGCGGCGTCCGCAGCCCACGCGGCCCACGCAGCCTGCCCAGCATCCGCCGACTCCTCCGACTCCTCCGACTCCGCCGACCTGGCGCAGGTCACCGGCTCGCTCTGTCCCCACCCGCGCGGGTCCAGTCCGATCAGGTCGTAGCTGCGACGCAGCCCGGCGAAGGTAGTGTCGACCTCCGCTCCGAGCTGATCGATCCCCGGCGTCCCCGGCCCGCCGAAGTTCAGCACCAGCGAGCCCACCCGTGCTCCGCCCGGCTGCACGTGGTCAGGCGCGGCACGGAACCGACTCAGGGCGAGTCGGAGGTCTCCCGCCTGCGGATGCCCGTAGTCGCGGGGGACGGTCAGTTGCGCGCACTCCATCGACGCGAGCGTCGCGGACGCCGCCGCCTCGCCCAGATCCTTGCGCGCGGAGTCGGTCAGTCCGGCCGCGCCACAGGTCCGCCACGCAAGCCGCTGCGTGTAGTACCCGCTCAGGTCCGGCGGACTCGCGTGCGAGCTGCACCCCGCCGCACCGGCCGCGACGAGCAGCATCAGCACCACCCCTGCCCCGCGTCCGCGCATGAGCTCAGGATCCGGTCACCCCGTGGGCTTCGCACTCTGGGACACGGCAGGTGGCTGGCGGTATCTTCGGCTGCCAACGGGCCGGGAGCCCGGCGGGCTGCGGCGGCGGGGGAATCGGTATGCGCGAGAAGGCACTCGTCCTCGGCGGCGGCGGGCTGACCGGGATCGGCTGGGAGTGCGGCATCCTGCACGGCCTCGCCGAGGCGGGCATCGACATCGGCTCGACGGCGGACCTCGTCGTCGGCACCTCCGCCGGCTCGATCGTCGGCGCGCAGTTGACCTCCGGACTGCTCACCGCTGCCGAGTTGTACGAGCGGCAACTCCTCCACATACCTGGCGAGACCGTCTCCCGTCTCGGCACCGCGGTCATGGCCAGGTACGCCTGGGGTGTCCTCCGCTCCCGCGATGCCCGCGCCTTCGGCGCCCGGATGGGCGCGATGGCCCTGGCCGCCGACCCGCGAGGCGCCTCGGTGTACCGCGAGGTCATCGCCGAGCGTCTGGTCAGCCACGACTGGCCGGAGCGCCGCCTGGTCGTGACGGCGGTCGACGCCCGCAGCGGCGAGTTCGCCGCCTTCGACAGGGATGGTGAGGTGGGTCTGCTCGACGCCGTCTCCGCGAGCTGCGCCGTGCCGGGCGTCTGGTCACCCGTCAGCGCGGCGGGCAGGCACTGGATCGACGGCGGCATCCGCTCCGCAGCCAACGCGGATCTGGCGGCGGGCTACCGCAGCATCGTCATCATTGCGCCGGTCTCCGCCGGTGGCGGCCCCATCCAGACCGCCCGGACCCAAGCTGCCCGGCTCGCGGCCCAGGGAGCACGGGTCGCCCTGATCACGCCGGACCGTGCCGCGCGCCGCGCCTTCGGTCGGAACATCCTCGATCCCGCGCGCCGCGCCCCCGCCGCCCGCGCGGGCCGTGCCCAGGCCGCGGCGCACGCGGCCGAGGTCGCCGCCGCGTGGTGCAGCGCCGGCGCGAGGCGGTGAGGCGGTGAGGTGGTGAGGTGGTGAGGTGGTGAGGTGGTGAGGCGGTTGCCGGTCAGCTGCCGGGGTCGAGGGACGCGCGACTCTGCGGACCGTAGACACCCGGCGGGTCGGCGCTCAGCCCACGGTCGGACTGGAACTGGGTGACGCCCCGTGTGGTGGCGTCGTCGTACACGCCGGTCACCGAGACGTAGGTGAAGCCCTGGTCGAAGAGGAGCTGCTGCATCCGGGCGACGGCCGGTCCCCGGTCCCCCGGGCGCAGCGAGCCGCCAGAGGAACTGCCACCGCCCGTCGCGGCGCCGTGCGAGCTCGCGGCCTGAGGCGTGGCGCCGCCGGAGGAGGGCTTGCCCGATGCGTTCGGCCCGCTCGCCCCGTTCGCCCCGCTCACCCCGTTCGTTCCGCTCGGGGAGGCAGGCGAGGCGGGCCGCTGAGCAGGTGACGTGGGTGCCGTGCTGGAACTCGGCTGCGCAGCCGACTGGCTGAGCGACGGCAGCACCGCCGCGGGGAGCGGGCTCGCCCCGTTCGCACCTGATCCGTCCAGCGTGGAGGCGAGGATCGCCGCGGCGGCCGCCGAGATCAGCAGCGCGAGGGCCATGACGCCCGGCCTGATCCGCCGCTGACGGTGTCCGGGGCGGTGACCGGACCGCCCCTGCGGCGCAGGGTCAGGCAGGTTCTCCGTCCAGGCGACGGGCGGGGCGACGGATTCCGGCGCAGACTCGCCCATTTGGGCGACGTAGGGACGAACGAGGTCGGACTGGGACTCCACGTAGCGATGATGATACGCAGATCCCACGCGCCCCGTTCATTTGCACGAATCGCGGACGGAACCGGGCCTTCGTGCTAAGCGGTCACTGGAACCGGGCCGGCCGCCCCGTCCGCGCGCGGGGGCACGCAGAGGGACGGCCGGTGCGCTGAGGCGCGTGTCGGGGTGGGCAGCTCAGTGCCGGCTGATCAGTGCCGGCTGATCAGTGCCAACTGATCAGTGCTGGCTGATCAGTGCTGGCCGGCCTTCTTGCGGCGGAGCGCCAGGAACCCGGCGCCTGCGACCAGCGCCGCGCCACCCGCGACCTCGCCGAGGTTGCCACCGAGCACGCTGCCGCCCTCACCTGCGGCGACCGAGCCACGCGGGCCGACCTTGACGGTCGTCATGTACTCGGAGCTGTCACCGCTCTTGAGGCAGTTGCCGGAGATACCGACCGAGTCCTCGCCGCCGAGGTTGCGGGCGACCTCGCCCTCTCCGGCGAACCAGCCCTTGTGGCCCTTGACCGGGTGGAGCTTGATCGGCTCGGACAGGCCCTGGCCCTCGGCCATGGTCGGCGCCGGGCTCGCGAACGCCGTGCAGTCGACGACGAGAGTGAACGAACCGCCCAGCGGAACGCGCCCGGGGTGGACCGTGGCGCTCGCGCCGCTGCCGCCGGAAGAGGCGAACGCCGAGGAGGCGGAGACGGGCACGACGGCCAGCGCCAGGGCGGCACCGGCAAGGGCGATGGTGGTACGACGCATCTGAGGACTTCCTCCAGCCCGCGGCTCGGCGTCCAGCATCTGACTGGACGAGAGGTTCCGGTCGCGACGGCCAAGAGCAGCGATCTCCCCACCCCATGATCAATAGCCTGTTTATCTGACTAATCATCCGAGCGGCTTAGTTCTCGCCCACCTGGGTGACGGCATGTCAGTCGCCCGTTTGCAGGAGTTCCAGATCTGACATTTCTTCATATGATCCCGACTCACACGAACTTTTGAAAGCGATGTCGTTCATGACGCAACAACAGGATCCCCTGGATGACCGCCCCGCCGGGGTCGAGCCTCCGCAACGACGAGAGCGACGCCACGGCCGGGCTGCCCTCGCGTTGCTGCTGCCGCTCCTGCTCGGCGCGTGGATGGTGTGGGACGGCAGCCAGACCTCGCGCCCTCCCGCGCCCTCCGCCGCCCAGTCCTTCGCGGGCCCCGCCACCCTCGCCCCCGTCCCAGCGCCGGTGCCGTCGGTGAAGCCGCTGCCCGCGAGCCCGCCCGTCCGGATCAAGATCCCGATCATCGGCGTGGACGCACCGGTCACGCCGCTCGGCATCGACGCCAACGGCCAACTGGCCACTCCGGACGACAAGAACCGTAACCTCGCCGGCTGGTACCAGGGTGGCGTGACACCGGGCCAGCTCGGCACCGCACTGCTCGACGGGCACGTCGACACCTGGGGCGGCCCCGCGGTGTTCTACAACCTCGGCTCGCTCCGCAAGGGCCATCAGGTGCAGCTGCTCCGCAAGGACGGCCGCACCGCGGTCTTCGCCGTGGACGCGGTGGAGGTCTATGCCAAGGACCAGTTCCCGAGCGACAAGGTCTACCACGCGGCCCCCGACGCCGAGATCCGCCTGATCACCTGCGGCGGTGCCTACACCCGCGCCGGAGGTTACAACGGCAACCTGGTGGTCTACGCGCACCTGATCGCCACACGTTGATCTTGACGAGTGATCGGTCACCTGTGCGAGGGTGCAGGCCATGAGCATCGAGCCGAGTGACTACGTGAAGCAGCTTCCGATCGGGAAGCGCGTTCCCCTCCCCGAGGGCGGCATCCCGTTCTGGGAGGTCTTCCCCTACGAGGGCGACCTCCAAATCAAGGTCCTCGAGCCCCCGACCCTGCCCGAGCCGCCCCGGCAAGGCGAGGCCGGCCCGAGTGACTGCCGCCAGTGCGCCCGCCCCGACGCCGACTTCCTGTGGACCGACGACCACTGGCGCCTCGGCAGCTTCGCCGAGCCCGCCGGCCTTCCCGCGATGGTCATGCTCCAGCCCCGGGGCCACCACGACCTCAGCGACCTGCCGCCCGAGCTCGCGGCGGAGCTCGGGGGAATGCTCCAGCGGGTGGAGCGGGCGGTCGTCTCGCTCGGCGGCATCGCCCGCGTCCACGTCAACCGCTGGGGCGACGGCGGCGCGCACCTGCACATCTTCCTGATCGCCCGCCCCGAGGGCATGATGCAGCTGCGCGGCACCTGCCTTCCCCTCTGGGACGACGTCCTGCCCAAGCTCCCTGCGGACGTCTGGGCGGAGACCAACCGCCGGATCGCCCAGGCCATGGCCACGGACAGCGGCACCGTGCACTGCTGAGGCCGTGCAGTGCTGGGGCCGTGCAGTGCCGGCGCCGCGCCCGCCGAGTGTTCAGACCAGGAGCCGGTCCAGGAACGAGCTGCTGAACACTCCGGCCGGATCCAGCGCCTTGAACGTCGCCACCGCCGCGTCCCAGCCGTCGCCGACCGCCTGCCCGGCGCGGTAGGAATCGGGGATCGCGCCACCGATGGCGGTCGCGTCGGTCCAGGCGCCCGATGCGCTGTTGGCCCACTCCTTCGGCCACTCGTTGTGTACGGCGCCGTAGGAACCGGTGTAGTGACCGCGGACCCAGGTCTCCATGCCGCCCATGAACTCGTGGCAGCCCGGAGTGATCGGAACCGTCGTCATGTCGAACCACACCGACGTGTCCCACTCCGGGTGGTCCGGCCTCGGCCGCAGCGGCGAAAGCTGCGCACCGCGTGCACCGGGCACGCCACAGTCCGCGGGCTGGTCGAGACCGGTGACGCGGATCTCCAGCGGAGCGTTCATCGGGTACTGGCCCTTTGCGGCAGCGGCCGCCAGCCTGGCGCTGTACTCGGCGTAGAAGTCGCTCACCACCTGCTGCACGTTGGCCCGCGTGGTCACCACGTTGCAGCAGGTGGAGGTGATCCGCAGCGTCGTCGGCCGGACGTAGAGCAGCACGTCACTGGACCAGCCCCAGATGTCCCAGGTCCCGGTGGAGATGAGCCCGGCGCTCACCGCGTCCATCTGTGCGGACGTGAAGCTCGGCGTCGCGGCGGCGTCCCCCGCGATGATCTGGGAGAGCAGATCGGAGACGTTCTTCGGCACGATGTCGTTGAAGCTGAAGTCGTACGGCCCGGTGACAGCCCTGGACACCCACGGCTGACTGGGCGTCGGCGTGAACACCCGCAGCCAGGGCGAGCTCGTGAACGGGAACCAGATGCAGACGACCCGCCCGCACTTGTCGGCGTAGGACGCGAGCGACTGCGACCCGGCGGAGGCCGGTGGCGCGAAGAGGTTCGCCGCGCTCACGTTGAACCAGCTCTGGCAGCGCAGCCGCTGGTCCGCACCGACTCGCAGGGTCGCCTCGGTGACGAAGACGCGGCCGAGGTTGACGAGCAGCGCCTGGATCTCCGGATCCGTGCGCTGGAACGTCCGCAACACGTACGCGCCCTGACCGGCGTCCCAGACCACCGCCGTCAGGCTGGTGACGAGGTTGCTGACGGATCCGTAGGTGTGCCCGGGAAGCTTGCTCTCCCCCACGGCAGGGACGCCGGTCCCCCGCCCGCCGGTCGCCAGCACGCCGCCGACGGTCGCCGCGCCGAGCACCGGGAATCCGGTGAGACCCAAGCCCGCGTTCTTCAGGGTGCCGAGGAGGCTGTCCATGGTCGCACCGGGCTGGACGGTGACGCTCGCGGGACTGCCTGAACTTCCGGAACCGGCGGGGCTGATGGTGATTCCGGTGAGGTGCGCGGTGGTGTCCACGAGCAGCACGTTCGCCGGGCTGCCGGCCGGGGCCACCAGGGGCGACCAGCTGTAGCCGCCGCCTCGGGGCCGCAACCGCCAGCCGTTGGCGTGTGCCCAGTTCGCGAGCGTCACCACGTCGCCCGCGGTCGTCGGCGAGCAGCTCCAGAGCCCCTCGACGACGACCTCGCCGGACCAGTTCTGGAAAGTCTGCTGGTAGAGCGGGATTCCGGCGGGGAAGGCGGGCGGCGCCGCGATGGTGGTCGCCGCGCTCGCTGCGCCTATCCGGCCGAGGGGCGTCCATTGCGCCGCCACGGCCAGGGCCGCCGCCGCACCCGCGCCGAGCAGTCCGCGCCGGGTGAGCACGGGTCCGTGGGCGGTGTCGTCGGCGAGCTCGGCACGGGTCTGATCGTCCTCTTCCATCGTTGCCCCTCCTGACGGGCCGCGCTCGGCTGGGTGCGGGTCAGCTGACAGCGGGATCTGATGGATCGTCAGGCGGTACGGTGGGGCGGGGTGGCAGAGAAGTCAAGAACGAGAGGGCCATTCACAGCTGAATCAGCTGCCTCCCGGCCACTCGCTGCGCAGCAGGGACCAGATCTCCTCGTCGTGGCGGACGCCGTTGTAGAAGATGGCCTCGCGCATCGTTCCTTCCAGAGTCATGCCGGCGCGCTGAGCCGCCGACCGGCTCCGCTTGTTCCCGGAGCTGTTCACCCACTGCACGCGGTGCATCCCACGCTCGTCGAAGGCGTACGCCAGCAGGTGCCGGACGGCCGCCGTGATCAGCCCGCGCCCTTCGCCCGCAGGCTCGGTCCAGACCCCGACCTCGCAGTTGCCCGCCACCGCGTCGAAGGACACGAACATCACGCCACCGACGAGCACCCCCGCCCGCCAGATCCCGTAGATCCGCCCGGCGTCGGCGGCCTGGCGATCGGCGTAGCTCTGGAGAGTCGCGCGAGCCGACGCGAGGTCGGTCGACTTGGACGCCCACGGGATCCACGGGTCGACGTGATCCCGCGCACGGTCCATGTGGGCCAGAAACTCCTCGGCCTGCCACGGCTCAAGCGGGCGCAGCTCGGCGTCGGTGGCGAGCGGGACGGAGTACATGGGCGGTCCTGTCCTTCGTGGCGGGTGCTGGTGCGGGTACTACATAACGAGCGTTGGGTATGTACCCTAGCGCCATGACTCCCGCGCGTGGCGACCACGATGCCCGCCGAGCCGAAGTCTCCGCAGCGGTCTGGCGCGTTCTCACGGTTCGCGGCTTCGGCGGACTCACGCTCCGCGCGGTCGCCAACGAACTCGGCGCAACCACCGGCCTGCTCACGCACTACTTCCCGAGCAAGCGAGCGCTGCTCCGCCACGCCCTGGACCTCCTCGACCAGAGTTCCTCCGCCCGCCCCCGTCCGCACACGGAGCGCGCGGGCCCCACCGCCGAAGGTCTCCCTGCACTGCGCGCGGCCCTGCTCGACATCCTGCCCTTGACGACCGAGGGCGTGGCCGGCAACCGGATCTGGGTCAGCTCCTGGGACGCCGCCCTGGCCGATCCCGAACTCGCCGCCGACCACGCCGCCCGCTACGGCCGCTCCCGCGAACGCCTCACCACGCACGTCGCGGCTGCCCAACGCCGGGACGAGTTGCCGACCGACCGCGACCCCGCCGACCTCGCGGCAGCGGCGCAGGGCTTCGTGCTCGGTCTCGTCGTCCAAGCCCTCTTCGCGCCCGACGAGTTCCCACCGGATCGGCAGACCGCCCTACTCGACGCCTTCCTCGCCGACCTCTCCACCCCAGCGAACGCTGAGGCCTGACGCCCGGTCCGTGCCGACATGCGTGTGGGCGTGCCGATGGGCCGCCTGGTGGGGCGGCTCGTCGGCACGCTGGCTCGTTATCGGGGGTATCTGGTGTTGGGGGGTGGTGGGGTGTCGGGGGGTGGGACGGCTTGGGCTCGGCCGTTGATCATTTCGAGTTCCCAGCCGGTTTGGTGGAGGTCGGTGTGGTGTTCGCCGCACAGGAGGGCGAGGTTGTCGAGGCTGGTGTGGCCG